>JBDHFY010000098.1:0-13303 GCA_039590195.1 Gemmatimonadota bacterium
CGTTCGATATGAACGATCTGTTCGCGCTCAAATTTCTCAATGATGAGAATGCGCTCGTCGTGGGGGATTTCCTCGATCTCATAAGCCAAATTCCCTCTGGCAGCGGGTTCGGCGGGTTCACGGTGGGTGGGGCCGGTCTCGCGTTGAGCGCACCGATCACGAGGAGCCTGAGCGTGAGCCTGTCCGCGCAAGCGAGAGGCTACGGCACATTCAACATCGACGAAGACGCGGTGGCGTTGCTGCGGGACGGCAACGGCGCGCGTCAGGATTTCTCTTTTGGAGCGTCCGGCGGCTCGGGGATCGCTACCACCGAATTCGGCATACACGGTGTCTACCGCACGCCTCCGCTGGGGTCGCCCGACGGAGTGAACCTCGTGTTGGGCCTGGGATTTCGCTTTGTCAATGCTCCGGCGTTCGCTCGCATGCGCTCGCTCCTCACCAACGGAGGTGTAATCCGAGTGACCGGCGATAGCATCGCTGCCAACCTGGACATCGAGGTGGCCGCGCCGATCATCGACGACGCCGGCGACTTTTTCGACCGTGCTACGACGTTGGGCAGTTTGGCGGTATCCGCTGAGGTCGAGCGGCAACGAGCCACCCTCGATATCCAGGCTACCAGTGTCGACGATGTGAACGAAGTGCTCGACACACTCGAACTGGCCGTTCAAGACACGGCCGAAGTGCAGGTGTCACTTCCGCGGATCTGGCGATTCTCGGCGAGCGGTTGGGCGAACCGGATTCTGCAGCTCGACGTGAGTGCCACCGCCCCCATCACAGGCGAATTCGAGAGCCCCCTCGTTGTGGAGTTGGGAAGCACGTGGCGTTTTGTCCGTAGCTTCCCGCTTCGCGCCGGTGTCATTCTGGGTGGCCGTCAGGGGTTCGGCTATTCCGGAGGCCTCGCCATCGAGTCGCGCAATCTCCTGCTCCAACTGGCGGGCCAATCTCTCGGAGGGTTGTTCGGGAACGCTCGCGGTTTCGCCGGGAGATTCGAACTGGGATTCTTCTTCTAGCACGGACCGAGCATCCACATTCCTGCCCGGCGCCCTTGGGATGAGGGCCCGGGCAGTCTATCTTTGCACTGCAAGCGGTCGTGTGTTACGGCCGGTTCTTTTGGCAACTTCACCACCATGAAGCAAATCATGAATCAGACGGCGCCCTCCGTGCCAAGGGCCTTCTTCGGAATCAGGACCTTGCGCCAGTGTGGGGGGGGCCTCCACAAGGCCAGCCGCTTCGCTCCCGTGCTGGCAGCCGCTGGTCTCGCAGCTTGCGGCGCCGGAGCGGAACGCTCGGAGGACTTCGGGCCCGCCGTCTCGCGTGCGCCTGAGGCGGGCGAGCGCTTCTTGGCCAACCTCCGGCAGCTCACGTTCGGCGGGCAGAACGCCGAAGCGTACTTTTCGGCGGACGGGACCCAGCTGATCTTCCAGCGGCAGGAAAGCGACACCACCTGCGACCAGCAGTACATCATCAACGTCGACGGAACGGGAATGCGCCGCGTGTCGAGCGGGTTGGGGCGGACGACCTGTGGTTATTTCTACCAGAGCGACGAGCGCATTCTCTATTCGAGCACGTTCCACGTGGACGAGAGGTGTCCACCTCCGCCGGACTACTCTCGAGGCTACGTGTGGCCGGTCAACGAGTTCGACATTTACTCGTCACTCCCCGACGGGAGCGACCTGCAGCGTCTCACCGAAACGCCTGGATATGATGCGGAGGCGACGTTATCACCCGATGGCTCGACGATCGTGTTTACCTCGACCCGCGACGGCGACCTGGACATCTACACGATGAACGTTGATGGGACCAACGTGCGGCGGCTCACGACGACCCTCGGATATGATGGAGGCCCGTTCTTCTCGGCGGACGGCTCGATGATCGTGTACCGCTCGTGGCATCCGGAGACTCCGGAGACGGCTGCGGACTACCGATCGTTGCTCGCCGAGAACCTGGTGCGACCGAGCCGGATGGAAATCTGGGTGATGAACGCCGACGGCTCGAATCAGCGCCAGATCACCGACTTGGGTGGAGCGAATTTCGCTCCATTCTTCCTTCCCGACGGGCGGCGCATCATCTTCGCCTCGAACCACGAGGAACCGACCTCGCGGAATTTCGACCTCTACATGATCAACCTCGATGGATCCGGCCTGGTCCCGGTGACCACCAGCGGCGAATTCGACGGTTTCCCGATGTTTTCCCCCGACGGCACGAAACTGGCCTTCGCATCCAACCGTCATGGGAGTGTGGCCGGTGAGACGAACTTATTCATCGCCGAGTGGGTAGAACCCTAGTCTAGCAGAGAGGTCTGGCGCACGTGGCCGAGAAGAACAAGCAGGAAAAGAGTCTTTCGCGCGTATCCTGGGAGTGGGCAAAATCTCTGGCGGTGGCTCTGGTGATCTGGTACGTCCTCACCACCATCCTCGTCCAGGCGTTCCGGATCCCTTCCGGGAGTATGGAGAACACGTTGCTCATCGGAGATTTTCTCTTCGTCAACAAGGCGCTCTACGGGGCGGAAGTCCCACTGATCAAGAAGCGACTGCCCGCCGTGCGCGAACCCCGACGACTCGACATCGTCGTGTTTGACTCCGTGGAGGAGCCCGGCGTCAGCGTCGTCAAACGGATCGTCGGAATGCCCGGTGATACTCTCTCGATGGCCAACAACGTGATTCACATCAACGGTCAGGCCCTCGCTGAAGATTATGCGGTTCGAAGCCGAGAGCTTGCGGATCCGGAGGATCCCAAGATGCGGTCGTGGCAACGTCGATATTTGGCGGCGCAGAGCCCCGACAGCTACCGCCCGTCGCTCAAGACTTGGGGCCCACTCGTGGTTCCAGCGGACTCGTTTTTTGTGATGGGAGACAATCGCGACAATTCCTACGACAGCCGCTACTGGGGATTCCTCGGCCGGGATCGGATTCGGGGACGGCCTCTATTCGTCTACTACAGCTACAACAAGAGAGGCGTCCTGCCGCTGCCCTTCCTGACCGCCGTTCGGTGGACTCGGCTGTTCGCGCGCCCGGACTAGACGTGATGTAAATTGCTTTCAGTTACGCGACTTGCGCTCCGCGACCCTCTGCCCAACCATGGGTGGAGGGTCGTGGACTTTCTTAGAGGGCCACATGCCAGGGCGAGCGAGCGCACGAGGGCCGACGAAGGAACCAGCCGTATCGAGGCCTGCAGGGCGAGGCCGTCCGGCGGGGTGGGCCAAATCGATCGTAATCGCCCTCGTCATTTGGATCTTCGTCCGCGCTCTTGTGGTGGAAGGTTTTCACATCACGTCGGGCAGCATGGAGCGAACCCTGCTGATCGGGGATGTGTTGTTCGTCAACAAGGCGCTCTACGGAGCGGAAATTCCGCTGATTAAGAAGCGCCTGCCCGCCGTGCGCGAACCCCGCCGGGGCGACATCGTGATCTTCGAATCCGTGGAGGAGCCGGATCTGACCGTCATCAAGCGCGTCGTGGCCGTTCCCGGCGATACGGTGGCCATGCTCGACGCCGTCGTTTCCATCAACGGGATAGCTCTGCACGAGCCCTACGTGCAGACTTCTGGCGATAACAGCGACCCAGCCGATCCTAACATGCTTGCCTGGCAGGCAAGGTATTTCGTCGGGGCCTCGCCCGAGGACTACCGCCCGACTCTACGGAACTTCGGCCCCCTTGCCGTTCCACCCGACTCGTTCCTGGTGTTGGGGGACAACCGCGGCGCATCCTACGACGGCCGGTTCTGGGGATACCTCGGTCGCGACCGAATCGGGGGTGGGGCGCTGTTTATCTACTACAGCTTCGACAGGAATGGCATACTCCCGCTCCCGTTCATCACGGCGATTCGGTGGGGTCGGTTGCTCGACCCCATTCGCTAGAACCTCGTCCAGCCAAGTCCCAGATTTCCTCGGCGACCGGATGATACATCCGGTAGAAATGACATTTTTCAATTAACCATAATATCAATATATTATTGGTATGAAGCTTGATCATGTCGATCGACATATCGTCGTACTGCTCCAGGCAGACGGTAAGCTCCCGTTCCAGGACCTCGGGGAGGCCGTAGGTCTGAGTGCTGCTGCGGCGTTTCAGCGCGTCAGGCGGCTGGAGGAGCGTGGGGTAATCACCGGCTACCATGCTCATGTGGCCCCGTCTGCCATAGGGCGTGAGCGACTGGCGTTCGTGCGGTTACGCCTGGGCCGGGCGGCGGCCCTCCACCGCTTGGTCCAGGAGTGGAAGGCGTCCCCCGACGTGCTGGAATGTCATCGCGTGAGTGGCCAGGACGGGTATCTACTGAAGCTGCGGGTTGCTCGGCTGGAGACACTGACGGGGTTTCTGGACGCGGCTCGCGCCGCGGGGTGCTCGGCGGAAGCGGATCTGAGCCTCTCTACGGAGTTCGAGCGCTGTTCGCTCACCCCTGGGGACTGAATCCCGGACGTTCGCGAAACTACTTGTACCGGTAGGTGATGCGGCCTCGTGTGAGGTCGTAGGGCGAAAGGTCGAGGGCCACGCGGTCGCCACGCAAAATACGGATGTAGTTCTTGCGCATCTTGCCCGAGACGTAGGCCAGAACCTCATGGCCGTTCTCGAGCTCTACTCTGAAAGTCGTGTTGGGGAGCACCTCCTTGACTGTCCCCATCATCTGTATGGCGTCACCGGCCACTCGTGAGATGCCCTTCTTCCTGTTACAGCGTTAGCTCCGGGTGTGACGGTTGCGTCACGTTGCGCGGAACGTAGACAGCCTGGCGTCCGCACTCCAGGCATTTGAGGGTCACGTGGCGGTGCTGAGTCCACCGGCGACCCGAGAGACGGTGTCTAGGCGTTCGTTCTATTTCCGGATGTCCACATGAAGGACAGGCTACGGGCTCTTGATCACGGTCTGCGAGGATGAGCTGTAAGGCCTCCTCGGCTCGATATTCCTTTACACCCCGGCGTCCCACGGCCACTCCAGTTTAATTAGGGAACTGAATCTAGCCAGCTTGATGATCTGTGGCAAACGGGGATACTTTACGCAAGGAGCCGTAGAAACGCCTCTTTGTATGGCGTGGTGATTCAGTGGGAGGGTGCCCATGGCTACTCCGAATCCGCCAGACGACTACGTCACTGTGGCCGACCTGGAAATCGACGCCGTTCGACCTGTCACGGCGGGGTTTGTGCTCGAAGGGCGAGGGACCGATTCGGCAGAGTACTCGCTCGAGATAAACCTCGACATGCCCATCGATCGGCGAACCCGCACAGTCGTGGGAGAGATTCTCTCCCAGTCGGAGTGTCGGCTGCGACGGCGAGTGCCCAAGCGGCTCCGTACTCCGCGTCGCTCTCCAGAGCGCACTCCCTCCAGTTGAGGACGCCCTCGATCGGTGACGGTGTAGCAGGTCGAAGCAGTCGCAGAGGATCGGAGGTTCAGAGCTTCAACGCGGGCCCTGGGCGGTGGAGTGGGTCTACCGCTGATCGTTCACCAGTCACTCGGAGGGCGCATCATCGATCGTTCCCCGCCCTAGGCCGCCCGCCCCGGGTGACGTCTCTTATCTCGAGTCTGGGGCTGTCGGGCAAAGCCCAATTCCGCCTCCAAGTGGGATTGAGGAGGGCCTTCATCAGGCAACAGGCGAGACTTCATCGTAAGTGCAATCAACGAAATGGCTTACGTGGTTGTTCCCCCAGGCCTACCCGCTTGACGTAGGGTTCCCGCCCAACTAGGTTGCCGCTCCGAAACAACGACCTGGGAAGGGCCGATGGCGCAGATGCGCGGTTCCCAAATCTCATCACTCATCGAATCGCTTCCGGGGATCGCCAATGTCCTCCGGAGCCCGGTGGCGGATGCCCTTGTCGGGATGATCCGCGCCGGCGCCCGACTTGGTGACTTTCGAGAGGAAGATGCCCAGGAGTTGATTTCGTACGCGGTGCGCAGGGGCCTGGTTGGGTCTGAGGAGGGTCGTGAGCTGCTCAATGAGGTGAAGGGAGCGGCGGCCAAGAAGCGCGCCACGAAGGCGAAAAGAGCTGCGAAGACCACTGCCGGATCGTCGGGAGGAAAGAAGAAGCTGGCCCCCAAGAAAGTGGCGAATGCGTCGAAGAAGCGTTCGGCGAATAAGGCGCTTAAGAAAAAGGCTGGTGGTTCGCAGAAGAAAGCGACTGCCAAGAAGACCCCCAGGAAGCCGGCGAAATCAGCCAAGAAATCCGGTGGGGGGCGCGGTCGCTAGTCGTTCAGTTTTCTCACCATAGAGCGCAGATGCTGCACGGCGAGATTGAGGTCGTCCGCCTGCTGGGCGATGTTTCTCGCCGACGCATCGTGCTGCGCGGTTGCTGCGAAAGCCTCGTTACTGGACGTTGCATAACCTCGGGCCGCGTCCGACACCTCCTGAAGAGAAGCCTTCACCTGATCGGCCCGTTCTAGATTCGAGCGTGCTCCCTGTGCAACGAGCTGCACGGTGGATTCTACCTCGCGTACCACCTTCACTATCTCGCTCAGGGCGGTGGATGCCTCTTCTGCCACTGACTCGATGCCGCGCACCCTGTGTCGGCCGTCTCCCATGGTGAATGACACTTCGGCCACTTGGCTGCGAATGCTCTTTATCGTCTCGCCTGCCCGCTCCGCGGCTTCCGCGCTCGAGTCTGCTAGCTGCCGTACCTCTTCGGCCACCGCAGCGAAACCCTGGCCGCCTTCTCCCGCCCTCGCTGCTTCGATCGCGGCGTTCAAAGCGAGTAGGTTCGTCTGTGATGACGCTTCCTGGACGAGTTCGACGAAGTCGTTGATCGACTCTGAGAGGTTGTTGAGTTCCGCAACCTGAGTCGCACTCATCTCCACCAGGCGGCCGAGGTCTAGGAGTGCCGCGCCGGTGGACGCCACATCCTCTCGGTGTTTCGCGGCGAGTTGATGGACCTCCGCACTGACATCGGCAACTCGACCTGCTACCTCGAGGTTCGCCTTTGCTGCCTCACGAAGCGCGGTCGTAGCCTCCTCGCTTTTCTCGAGAAACGTCGCCTGAGTGCGTGACTGTCGCGCGAGTTGGGTCATGGATGTCGAGATCGTCTCGCCGCTTGCAGCCAGCTCGTGGCTTGTCGTAGACAGACCGGCCGCCGCCGTCCCAATGCGGTCACTCTGCTCGATGACTTCGGCCGCTAGTGCCCGCACTCGTGAACCGACCTGGTTGATGGCATTTGCCAACTCGATGAGTTCGGAAGGAATCGGACCGAGAGTGATCGGATCGACGTCTCCTTCACCGATACGCTTGGCGGCATGTACGAGCTTGTTGAGCGGAGTTTCCACCGACTGGAGGGTCATCAGGCTGATCACGGCTCCTGCGACTACCGAGGCGAGCAATACGATCCATATCAACGTTTCTCGCCCCTGCGCCGTGGTGGCGAGCAAGGCGGCGGTTCCCTCAGATCGAGTTGCCTGCTCGGCGGAAAACTGCCGGACCGATGTGATGAGCTCCGTGGCGAGTGCTCTCGCGGACGCGGCCGCATCTGTCGCTTCGTCTACGCGTTCGAGGTCTTTCAGCGTCTGGGCGTGGCTATACCAGGCTTCCACACGCCCGTGGACCTCTGCGAGGCGATGGATTTTGAGACGGTCTTCCTCACTGAGTTCGGGCAGCGCTCGCAGTCCAAGCTGGCTTTCGTAGGCGAGGTCCCCCGCAGCGCGAGACTGGGTGCGGGCCGCGGAGGATTGGTCTGCGAGATATTGCTCGGCGTTGCGGATCTGATCGAACAGGGCCGCCACCATGGCGCCCGTTGCTTCCGAGACCTGAGCGCTGACCCGCAGCTCTCGTGACACCGAGACCCTGACGGTGCGCAAGGCGCCTACACCCACGAAGGCGATTGCCGCGATGCCCGCGAGCAACGCTGACTCCCCGAAAACGATGCGTGCACGCAGGGTGTTGAGCCACTGTCGTTTCATGGGCTGGGCATCGTGACGAGGCGACCGTCCAAAACGACTCCCAAACCGACGTTCAACCCCGCACCTGCTCCGCTCTCGTCGAATGCGATCGTTCCGGTTACGCCGACGAATGGTGGAAGCTCGGCTCCGACCCTCGCCAGATAGTCTCTGAGCTCCCTTCGATCAGGACCAACGGCTCCTAGTGCTTGCGCGAGTAGATGTACGGCGTCGAAGGCGGCGGCGGCCCAGTGCTCGGGGAACCGGCCGTCATATGCCGTGCGAAACGAACTTACAAACGACGCATTCTGCGGCGCGTCCCGGTCGGGCAGATAGTGGCTGGCGATGAAGACCTGCTCTGACGACGTGGCCCAATCTTCGATCTCCGAAAGCCCGCTTCCCCCAAGGACCGGAACCTCGAGTCGGACCGAGTCCACCGCGGAGAGGATTCGCTTCCCTTCCGCACCGCCAAAGGCGACGACCAGGATGTCGGCAGTGCCTCTGGTGCGCAGGAGTTCCAGAAACGGTGCCACGGAGGGGATCTCGGGGATGTGCGCATGCTCGGCGACCAGCACTCCGCCCCCCGCCTGGAACGTCTTCGAGAACGCTCCTCGAATGCCCCGGCCGTAATCGTCCGACCGGTACACGATGGCGGCCCGCTGAGCGCCAAATCGAGTCTGGGCCCACTCCGCGAGACGGTTGCCCTGGCGCGTGTAGGTCGGGCCGATCCCGAACGTAAAGGGGCCGGCTTCGGTCATGTTTGGACTTCGTGCCGACACCGAGAGCTCCACCATGGGATGGCTCCCGGCGTTGTAGATCGGCGCGGTCACAAGCGCCGTCTCGTTGGTCAGATGCCCGACCAGAGCCACCACACGCTGGTCCTCGTACAACTCCCTGGCCGTCCGGACGGCCACCTCGACTCGAGCGCTGTCGTCCTTGATCATCAGGGCCAGCGGCCGGCCTCGGATCCCACCAGCACCGTTGATTTCCTCAACGGCCAGCTGGGCGCCGCGGCGCGCTGAGACACCCCGTCCCTCCGACATCGGGCCCGCAATGCCGATAAGAATCGGGTCCGCGCGGCCGGAGCATCCGGCGAAGAGCAACGCGACGGCGATGCATTCCCGAAACCCTGCTCGTACACCACTCACCAATGTGTCGGACTCCAAGTTGACTTCCACAAGTCGGCTACGTTAGTCTGGGCATTCTTGGGGTACAATATACGGATCGCGGGCTCTGTCTGTGCACCCGGGCCAGTATCCAGATCATGCTGCCTGTTCGACGGCGGGAGTGTGGGGTGTACATTACCCGGAGCGAGGTACGTGGCCGAATCGATTTTTGGCTTTGCAGAAGCACTCCGTGGCCTGCTGCAGGCTCGCTCCCCAGAGGGATTTGAAAGCCACTGGGGTGCTGTGGGCTGTAGCGACATAGGGTGGAGGGCGCTCACGCCCGCGTGGCGGCGTGACGTCCTGTTGTGGGAACGTGGGCTCGATGAAGTCGATGGTCTCCTGCTCAGGTTGCTGGACCGACTGCCGGTGCTGGCGGCGCCACGGAATGCCGCCGCCGACCGAGTGAGAACCTTTCGCGGGCCGGAGCTCGAACGGCTGCAACACGCCACCGCAGCGGCACTGGTAGCACAGCGCTTCGGCGTCGCCGGTTTGCGCACGGTGGTTGCGGACGAAGCTGCACCTCTCGCCCGGCGATATTTCGCGTTCTTCGCCCTCGCCGAACGTCACCCACCCGACAGCTGGCCGGTCTTCGCTCGCTACCTCGTTCCAGTGGCACACCACGCGTTCGTCGGCGCCGCTGCCGAGGCTGCTCGCTTCTATCCACGATCTGGTGCAGCCGGAAGGCTCATGAAGCTGTTCGAGGCGATTCGGACCGACCTGCATCTCAGGGCGTTTCTCAGTCCGCGTATCCTTGAGTCGCTGTTTGTGTTGGACGACAAGGAAACGTTGCCGTTCTTCCGCAACCTCCTCACGTCCGGCCACACGGATTCGCGGGCGGAATACTGCGAGGTCACTAGAGCACTTGTGATGGTCCGTCGGTTCACCGGGGTTGTCGAGCCGAACGTGAAATACGCCGACGTGGCGGGTGACGGATTGGAAAAGCGGGTCTCGCAGGCGGAAACGGTCTTCGAAAAACAGTGCGAGATTCTTAATCCAGTGACGGTGATTTAGACTCTCCTGAGGCCACGCTCAGCGGATCAGGCGGCGAAAGATACTGAGGCCGCTCGCCGATGCATCCTCTTCGAGGATCAGGGCCTGAGGGGCGTCATAGAATCCCTGCCACATGACTGAATCCGGCTCCCAGGTGAAACTCAGGCTTCGCGCCTGGCGATCCCACTCGCCGGCAGTCCATGAGCCACCCGGCACCATGCGCCACCGGGCTGGCCCGCCCCGCTGGAGGTAAAGGAGTATGCGTCGCCCGTCGCCGGCGTCGGCATACCAGGTCCCGTGCAATGGTCGCGCTAGGCGGTCTTGCGCTGACATGGTCACCCAGTTGCCTTCTGCGTTCCTGATCAACAGCCTGCCGAGAAGGAAGACGTATTGAACGGTAAACGAAGTGTCACCGTAGGCCCGAAGAGAATCTCTCGTATACGTGAAGCCGACGGGGTAGCGATCATTGACGACCAGCATCGTGTCGCCGTAGAAGTCGAGGAAGAGCGGGCGACCCAAGTGGTTTCCCACCCATCGCCCAAACAATGAATCGGTGGGTTGTGCCTGCAGTGCAGGTGCACTGACGAGGAGGGCCAGCACCGCGCCGGTCAGCGCCCGCCGGAGAGCCTTCGTGAAGAAGAGAACGTCAGAGCTTCGCTCGTACTTGACGCTTTGCATCGCACGGAAGGATGATTCCGTCCGGCCCGGGTGGCAAGGGAAACTCCGCCCCCTCCCCCCCTCCCTCCCCCGGCCGGTGAGGCTGGCATTGCTTGGGAGGGTGGGGCCGTCGTCATCGACCGGTGGCGTTGCTTTTGGTACTCTGCCGTCCCCTGCTACCAGGCCCACCCAAAGGCGATGCCGACGGAGGGCCCGATCTTATCCAACACGTCCTGGGATCCTGGAACGATGACGTCGGGGCCCGCCAGGAACTCGTAGCTCACGAGGGGCTCAGCAAAGAACCCCGACGCGGCAACCCAACGGTATCCCAACAGCACACCGAGGCCGAGGTAGAGTTCGTTGCTACGATCGCCGAGTCCGCCGACTCCCAAAAACCGTCGCTCGGCATCGAAATTATCACCCCACAGCAAAACCATGTCCGTCCGGCCGCCGATAACCAAGCCGGCAGCCTCCCCCTGGCCGAAGTACTTTCTGATTCCGATACCAGGCCCGCCACCGAACAGCTTGATGCCGTCCTCTTCCGAGTACACCCCAACGCCACCCACCTCGATGCTGGTAGTCCGGCCGAGGACGAATTCAAGTCCGACCTGGCCGATGCCAAAGGCAAGGCCGATGGGCTGGACGTACGCAAACCGTTGTGGGACTTGGCGTAAACTCTGAGCCTGTCCCGAGGTGGTCGCGAGAAGCAGGGCTATCAGGAAATTTATCAGCGGCTTCACAATTGACACTCCGTTAGAGTCCCAAACCCGATACGAGCAAGGTCCGTACCGACCTTTTTCCTTCAGGCGTAGGTGCATAGCTTATGGTCATGGGGGACAACAAACCCGTGCCGTCGGGATGGATGTGGCAGACGTGACCGAGAGAACTGTCCAGAGCTTCAGCGACCGTGCAGAAGCACTTGGGCATTTCTTCGCACGCGCGGGTGAGGCACCGCGGATCGTTGCCTTCGACGAAGAAATGGGATGCCCTCTCCTCAATGCGCTCTCAGCGCTGGAGTGGACGCGGGCCGTGGGTATCCTGGACGATGATGATCTGTTGCATGCGGCGCGGATGGGGGCAGAGACAGCGGCAGCCGTTGTGGAGCGGTTGAAGGAAGGTCGCCGAGTTTATTTGTATCTCGGTCCGAGAATGGACGCGCCGCCCGCCGATCCCTATGAGGGATCTCTGCTCTATGACGAGCCTGGGGTCCGGGCGTACGAGTTCGCCCAACGGGCGCATGTGCTGGCGCATTTTCTTCGTGCGACACATGGGGTTGGCGCCGTGTTGTCCCTTCTCTCGAAGAGGGCGCCACTGCTGCGGCACGTCAGGCGTTGGATGTCTGCCCTGTTTCGGGATCCGGCTCCGGACGTCTCCAACCACTTGCTCGCCGGATGGTTTGCCACGACAGCCGGTGGGTTCTTGTTCCGTCCGGTTGCCGCAGGAGAGCCATATGTCTACCAGGAGGTCGGCGGCACCGGGTAGTCATCGGTCGGCCGTCCGGGCCAATCTCCAATTAGGATTGCTTTGGGGCCTACATTCGCCTGAGTTCGCGTCGCGAGCTTGCACCTAGGGCGACTTCTGCTGTCGTTGTGGTCCTGTCACCTGTGTTGACTCTTTTGGCTCGTGGGGATCAACAACTCCACATTGCGTTGATAACAGCCCGAAGGCCTTGCCAGCCCCACCCTTAGCGATCCACATTCAATGAACACGGAATCGCGTAACCCGAAGAAACATCGGCACTTGTGCGATTTTCGGGCGCCCCTATATTGGGGTCAACGGCACTCGGGGGAAGGGCGGAACCCATGTTCCGAAGACGCCCTGGGTTGCCAGTTCGAGCGAAAGTTCCGGGGAGGACGCCGACGCAACCAAAGGGCTCAGGCGGCCCGGGATCCGGGTGATCACTTCGGCTCGAACAGGTGGGGCCAGTCGCGCGCCCCACCCACGCCGACCTGGCGCCTCGGCGTGCAGTGTGAAGGATTGGTCCGCGACCCAATCTGATCGCAGCGCCTGCGTTGGTGAACCTTGTGGCATGGCCAGGCCGCTTGGGGATGGAAGCCGGGGCTCCTGGTCGCCCTACCGTGACGAAGCAATCGCGGCGGCGGCAGGAAGAAGAACAGTAGGGAGTCAATCCCCTGTCCCCGGGTAGCCGATGCAAAGGGACCGGCCGGGATTCGATCTTCGGATTCCGGCCGCCCCTACTTTTTGGCCCTGAATTGGCCGCCGCATCATTCTGTTTGAGACTTGTTCTCGCCGCCGCTCGCTCCCCAATCACATTCGTCTCGGTAGACCCGCCGTCGATCCAAGGTCCACTGCGGCGTGGAGACTGCCGTTCCCAGCGGGAAGTTATTCGCGTCCTGGAGCGCCTCTGCGACGCTTGCCGTTTTAGCACTTGCGTTGTCCGCCCAATGAAGCGCCTCTGCTTCCAACGTCATCGGACGAACAGGACTGCCGAATTCCAGCTGTCCGTGGTGTGAAAGAATGAGATGGAGCAGGATTTCGCGCTCGGTGGCGGTGCACGGAGGCGTGGGCTCTTCATTGAGCCTCCGCTCCAGCATCAACGCACCCAACACAACGTGTCCCACCAGGCGTCCGGTCTCCGTGTACTCAAGCACGCTGTCCCAACGGTAGCTCTCGAGCTTTCCGATGT
>JBDHFY010000099.1:0-12794 GCA_039590195.1 Gemmatimonadota bacterium
CTTCGACTGCACCTCCGTAATCGCCGCCGTCAACGTCGTCTTCCCATGATCCACGTGCCCAATCGTACCCACATTCACATGCGGCTTCGTACGCTCAAACTTTTGCTTCGCCATGTTCCCCTCGAGTTCGCAGCCAGCTGCCGGCAGCTGGTTGCCGGCGTCCCGTAGTTAATTGCCTGTGGGCGTGCACCCGACGCCATCCCCACCGGCCCGAGCAAGGCCAACGCCAGCGGATCAGCTGGAAGCTGGTCGCTGGCAGGCTCCTGCCAGAGCTCGCGACCGGGCTTGAACCGGTGACCTCGTCCTTACCAAGGACGCGCTCTACCGACTGAGCTACGCGAGCGACATCGACTGCCACGGCCTCGGCCGCGTAAAAACGTGACGAGCCCATTCTGCCGCCCCACAACGTCGCGGCTTCTCACCGCGGCAACACCACCGAGCCAGAGTTTCAACTCTGCCACCGAGAGCGGGCGACGGGACTCGAACCCGCGACCCTCAGCTTGGAAGGCTGATGCTCTACCAACTGAGCTACACCCGCGGGATAATCGTCTCCGATCGGGCGCACCGTTGGCATCTGGGCCGGCGCGCCACAAGATGGTGGGGGTAGGATTCGAACCTACGTAGGCAGTCGCCGGCAGATTTACAGTCTGCTCCCTTTAACCACTCGGGCACCCCACCTGGCCCGCGTCGGCCCGTTCAATAGAGCACCCCGGCGAATCGCTCGGGGTGGCGGTATTGCATGAGACAGGTCGACTCCTGCCGCTCGTGCTGGAGCTGACGAAGGGACTCGAACCCTTAACCTGCTGATTACAAATCAGCTGCTCTTCCAATTGAGCTACGTCAGCTGGAAGCCCAATTTCCGGAGATGTGTAGGATAATCAGGCGATATCAACCCGTCAACTCACGAAGTCACCGTCACTTGCGGGGTCCGGCCAGCTACTTGGCCGTGGCCTTCCACCGAGTGCCTTGGGGGGTGTCCTCCAGCTCCACCCCACGGGCCGAAAGCTCCTCCCGGATCGCGTCCGCCCGCCCAAAATCCCGAGCCTCTCTGGCCTCCTGCCGGGCGGTGATCTGCTCCTCCACCCAGGCCGCCAGTTCGCGGTCCACCGTCCGCGCCCCGGGAACCAGCTGCAGCACCTCGGTCACGCGATCCCAGATCTCGAGCCCACCCCTCGCCTCTCCTTCCCCCCAGCAGCCGGCGTCAAGCTCACGGTTGACCCGCCGAACGAAGTTGAACAGGGCGCTCAGCGCGTTGGGAGCGTTCAGGTCGTCATCGAGGGCCGCCCGGAACCCTTCCTCCAGTGCCTGGGCGGCCTCCGGAACGCCGGAGGCGTTCGCATCCCCGGCCGCTTCCACCAGCCGCTGTCGAAGCGCGGCCAGTCGCTCGACCCCCTCTCGAGCGCCGGACAGCCCCTCGTCTGTGAAGTTGAATTGCTGCCGGTAGTGGGTCCCGAACATGAGCATCCGGATGGCCGCCGGGTCCACGTGGTCTTCCTTGAGGTCGCGAGCCGTCAGAAAGTTGGCGTACCGCTTGGACATCTTGGTGCCGCCGACCGTCAGGAACTCTCCGTGCAGCCAATACCGAACAAACGGCCGGCCCGTCGCGCCCTCCGATTGGGCGATCTCGTTCTCATGGTGGGGAAAGATCAGGTCCACACCGCCCGCATGGATGTCCAGGGTGTCGCCCTCGCCGAACCGGTTGCGCAGCTCGCCCAACGCGATCGCCGAGCACTCCAGGTGCCAGCCCGGCCTTCCTCGCCCGAACGGTGCGTCCCAGGCGGCACCCACCGATTCGTCCTCCGGCGTGGCCGCCTTCCATAGGGCGAAGTCGCGGACATCCTCTTTGGCGTACTCGTCGCTCGCCACGCGTGCCCCCACCTTGAGTTCCCGCCGCCCGACCTGCGACAGCCTGCCGTACCCCTCGAATCGCTCGACGGCGAAGTACGTGGACCCGTCTTCGGCTCGGTACGCCAGCCCTCGATCGAGGAGCGACTGCACCAGATCGATCATCTCCGGAACGCGCTCGGTGGCCCGCGGATACACATGCGCTGGCACAATTCTCAGAAAATCACAGTCCGCGAAGAACACGTCGACAAATGGCTGCGTGTGCTCGCCAAGAGACACACCCGCCTCCCGTGCCGCCGCGATGGTCCGGTCATCCACGTCGGTCAAGTTCATGATGTGGAAGACGTCATAACCGAGATACTCGAGATAGCGACGCAGGAGATCTTCAAAGAGGAAAGTCCGGAAGTTGCCGATGTGCGCGTAATTCCACACGGTCGGACCGCAGGTGTACATCACGACCCGCGGTGGCGCCACCGGCTCGAACGGCTCGATTCGGCGAGTCAGCGTGTTGTGGAGTCTCAGGCTCATGGGCGATCCGACCAGTCCAACCTCACATCGGGCGGCCGAAACCTAGGTGCGCCCGGAACCCCAGTCAACGCGAGGAGGTCGGAGAAGAAGCGCCGGCTCCACCCGCCACGACGACCGGTGCCGTTCTCCTATTTGCTGGGCAAAGAAAACCGACGATGCTCTTGGGTCGGGACGAGGACCGCCGGCGTCTCCACCGCCGGTACCGTGCCGTAGATCTCCCCGATGAGTACGTGGCGGATGATCACCATCGTAATGGCGAGCAGGGGAACGGCGACGATGAGCCCGAGCACGCCCAGCACGGTCGCCATTACCAGGATGCTCAGGATCGTGAGCACCGGAGGCAGTCTGATGCGTTCCTGGAAGATCAACGGCGCCACCACGTTCGCCTCGACGAGATGCACGCCCACGCCGAGGAGCAGCACCGCCACCGCCTTGCCCCACCCCCCGGCTGCCAACACCACCAACGCCGGCAGCAAGGTCGAGACGATCGTTCCGAAGAAGGGGACGAGCGCGGCAAGCCCGGTAAAGGTGGCGAACGCCAGGGGATAGGGAACGCGCAGGGCCCACAGGCCGATCCCCGTGAGCGCCGCCAGGACGAACATGGCCAACAGCTGGGCGCCAATCCAAGCCCGGAGCGTGTTGTCCAGATCCGTGAGGGTCGTGCGGCCAATGTGACGCACCTTGGGGGGAACCAGCGAGATGACGCCCTCTTTGTAGCCCTTGGGGTCGAAGGCGAGGTAGAGCCCCATGGCGAAGACACTGAAGATCTCCACCGCCAGCTTCCCACCGGCTGTCAAAATGGGGGCTAGCGAGCCCCGCACAAAATCCGTGGCGTCGGACAGGAGGTTCTCGACGAACGTCCCATTCTCGCTGCTGAAAGCCGCCCGACCAAGCTCCGGGTAGCGGGCCGCCAGACGGCCCACGGCGGTGTCCAAGCGCCGCCCGAGGTCGGGGAGCGCGGCAAACAGTTCCTGCGTCTGAGACACGACCGGCGGGACCACCAACGCCCCAATGCCCGTAATCGCCAATCCCGTCACCACCACCGCCATCGCCAGCGACACGGCGCGCGGGGTGTGGAACACGCGGACCGCCAGATCGGTCACGGCCGAGAAATAGGCGGCCAGCAAAACGGCGATAAAAAGGAGAACGGCAACTTCGACGACGCTGCGGACGAAGAAGAGGATCAGACCGACAGCGAAGATGGCTATCAGCGTGGCCGGCAGGCGACCAGCGCCGTTGTCAGGCATTACTGGGCTTGCCCTTCCTCCTCTTCTTCGACGACCTCGGCATCTTGGACATCCTCGCCGGCCTCCAGCTGTCCAGGCTCAGCGGATTTACCCGGTGGGAGCTTACCCATCTTGCGCTTGAGTTCGAGCAGCTGCTGCTCGTGGCTGCCGTGGAACTCGAGCGCCTCGAAATCCTGCGAAAGCGAGTCGGCGCTGAACTCTTCATGGAGCTCTGCCGCCGCCAGCGCCTTGCGCTCGGTCTCCTCGATACGCTCAGCCATCCGGTCGAAGTGCTCAAACGCGCTGCGGTCGGACATCGACGACATGGATCTCTGGATCCGGGCTTGAGCCTCTGCCCGTTTCTGGCGAGCGATGAGCAGGTTCTTCTTCCGCTTCGCCTCTTCGATCTTGTCGTTGAGCTGCCGGAGCGACGTCTTGAGGGCCTCAGCCTCGGACTTCTGCCGCAACCAAGTTTCGTGCAGGGCTTGGGCGGCTTGCAGATGTTCGTTGTGGCGGACCAACGCTTGCTTGGCCAGATCATCACGCTCTTGCTCGACCGCGAGCATCGCCCGACGCTCCCACTCCTCGGCTTGCTGCTTCTCCTTCTCAACCTGGGCCTGGAGCTTCTTCTCGTCGGCGATGGCGGAGGCAACCTCTTGCTTGGCCTTGGCCAGCTGACCGCGCATATCGGTAATCAGCTGGTTGAGCACCTTCTCCGGGTTTTCCGCCTTATTGATGAGATCGTTGATGTTCGATTTGAACAAGGTCGACAGGCGATCGAAGATCCCCATAACCGGTCACTCCCGATATGACGCAAGCGCCGGCAAATGCTGCCCGAGCGCCAAGGTGATGGAATCAATACTTGCTTGAAATTCGTTGAAGTCGATGTTCTCAAGCTGGAGGGCATCCGTGAGCACGACGTTGGAGCCTTCGAGGCCGTACGAACCGTGAATCAGATCCGTGGCGTTCAACTCGAGCAACCGTCTCATCAGCCCCGAACGCTTCTTGTCCCCCGAAGGAAGATCCATGATGTTGACCCGGATTACCACCACCGGCGGCTCGTAGTCAACGACCACCCGACCACCGTCGCCCTCCGGAGCCAGCACCCAGAGCCCTTCCTCGAGCTCCTCACTCGTCATGCCCCCGTCCACCATACGATCGATGAAGCTCTGTATCTCTTCGCGACTTGACATTACTCTCTCCCGGGAAGGGTATGCACCCCCCCCTGCCGGACCACCGTCAGCGCCCTCTCGGCGAAATCCACTCGCTCGCCGAGTTCCAACACCTCATCGCGGAGCGCCGTAACCTGCTCGGTCAGACCATGGACACTCCTCACCAGCTCTTCGTCCTGGGGGCCGTGGCTCTTGCTCCATCGTCGAAGCCCCTCGGCCATCGCCCCACAGAGGGGAGAACGGAAATACCAACGAGCGATGACAAGCACCGCAACAAGGGTGAAAAGCTCGCTCATACGTACCGCCACACCTCCGAACCGTTACACTGGTTGCCTGCAGGCGATGTTCGCCGCCCAGGCCGGCCAACTCCGCTCCCGTCGCTCCACCTCACCTCCACCCCTCCTAACGCACTAGTACCGGCTCTTCTAACGCATAGTACCGGTCAGGTACCCCAAATGTTTCATTTTTGAACATCCTGGCGCCCAGGCAGCTTGCCTCTCTCCCCCTCTTCCCGGCCCCGCGCCATCAAACGCTCCGTAAAATCCAGCCGCTCATGGACATCGGCGAGCTCTCGCCGAAGCCCTTCGAGTTCCTCCAAGACCGTCTCCTGTCGCTCCTGAAGCTGACGAACCTCCGGCACGCCCCCGGTTCCACGAATGCGATCGGCGATTGCGCGCCCGATCGGGGATATGGCGAGCAGGAAAACCGAACCACCGCCGAAACAGAGAATAATGAAGGTGAGTCCGAGGATCTCGTCCATCCGCTCGTTTACTCCACGCGCCCGGGCAGCTCCTTCTCCCGTTGCCCCGCCAACAACCGTTCCGCAAAATCAAGCCGCTCATCGAGGGCCTCCACGTAGGCTCGAAGGTCATCGAGTTCCCCACGCAGCGCTTCCTCGCCGTCGGTCGAGCGCTCGAGCGCGGCCTTCCGGTCGAAGTATCGGTGTATCACGCTGCGAACAGAGTGCAGCAGCGTGACGCCCAGCACTCCAACCATCGCGATGCCACCCAGCGGGATGAGAATGTCTTCCATCCGAAAAGCGGGCTCACTGCCTCGTTGCTAAAGCCACGAAAACGTCGTCACCTGTGCCGCCCGATTCACGGCCCCTCTATCGCACTCCCAGATTCCCGCTGTCGGGCAAGGAGCCGCTCGGCGAAATCAATCCGGTCTTCCAGGTCGGCGACGTGGTGCCCGGCCTGCTCCAGCGACTCCACTCGTTGCTGCAGGTCTCCTACCGCCCCCTCCAGCTCCTGCGCCGCTGCCCCCGTGCGTTGCCGCTCGATGCCCGTCCGGATGACCCGCAAAACACCGAGCCCAAGCACGACCGCCGTTCCCATACCGGCCAGCGGGATTATGAGATTGTTAATGACAAAAGGATCCACGATCCGCTCCTGGGGCCGACAGGGAGGGACCGCACCAACGCCCTCACGAGCGACCGTCTCAACTGCCGTGACTACCAACAGTACGTAGAAAGCCTCACCAGGTGTCGAATGCGCTCCTGTCGGTCCGCTTAATCTAGCAATTCGGCACACCAGGGAAACCAGACCCAGTTGGGGTCCCGGCCGTTCAGCGAGCCAACACCCGCTTCAGAAAGCGCCCGGTGTACGACTCCTCGACCCCGGCCACGTCCTCCGGGGCGCCAGCGGCGACCAACCAGCCACCGTCCTCACCACCTTCCGGGCCAAGATCAATCACCCAGTCGGCGGTCTTGACCACATCCAGGTTGTGCTCGATGACAACCACCGTGTTACCCTTATCCACGAGACGGTGGAGCACCTCGAGGAGCAGTCGCACATCCTCAAAATGCAACCCCGTCGTCGGCTCATCGAGAATGTAGAGGGTGCGCCCGGTGTCCCGCTTGCTCAGCTCGGCTGCCAACTTGACCCGCTGCGCCTCACCGCCCGAGAGCGTCGTGGCGCTTTGGCCAAGATGGATGTACCCCAATCCCACATCGTTGAGAATCTCGAGCTTTGCCCGAATGCGGGGCTGCGTCTCGAAGAAGTCGAGCGCGTCGGCGACGGTCAACTCGAGGACGTCGGCGATCGATTTACCGCGATAGCGGACATCGAGTGTTTCGCGGTTGTAACGCCGTCCTTTGCAGACCTCGCATTGGACGTACACATCCGGGAGGAAGTGCATCTCGATCTTGACGAGGCCGTCGCCCTGGCAGGACTCGCACCTGCCCCCTTTCACATTGAACGAGAACCGCCCCGGCCCGTACCCTCGGATCTTCGACTCTGCCAGCTGTGCGTACAGCTCCCGGATGGGGGTAAAGAGGCCCGTGTAGGTCGCCGGATTGGACCTCGGCGTTCGCCCGATGGGGCTCTGATCGATATCCAGCACCTTGTCCAATTGGTCGAGCCCCTCGATTCGGTCGTGGGCGCCGGGAATCATCTTGGCGCGATAGAATGACCGCGCGAGTGCACGGTAGAGGATCTCGGTGACCAACGTGGACTTCCCCGAGCCGGACACGCCGGTGACGGTAACAAAGGTTCTCAAGGGGATCGTGACGTCGATGGCCTTCAGATTGTGTTGTCGTGCCCCACGGATCACCAACGCGCGATCCTTGTCGGGCGGCCGGCGAGACGAAGGCACGCCGATTCGGAGATCACCGCGGAGGTACCGGCTGGTCAGCGAAGAGGTGTGCGCCAGCACCGCATCAGCCGTGCCCTGAACCACCACCTCTCCCCCATCACGTCCCGCCCGCGGTCCGAGGTCGATGATGTAATCGGCCGTGCGGATGGTCTCTTCGTCGTGCTCCACGACGATGACGGTATTCCCCAAGTTCCTGAGCTCGGATAGGGTTCGGAGCAGGCGTTTGTTGTCCCGCGCGTGCAAGCCGATCGATGGCTCGTCGAGGATGTACAGGACGCCGACCAGGCGGCTGCCGATCTGGGTGGCCAGTCGGATGCGTTGCGCCTCCCCTCCCGATAGCGTGGACGCTGCCCGCCCGAGGGTGAGGTAGCCCAGACCGACATCGTGTAGGAACCTCAAACGCTCTGTGACCTCCTTGAGGATGGGCCCAGCGATCTCGGGGTCCAGTCCGGGTCGGCCATTAGTGCGCAGGGGCACCTCCTCAAAGAACTCCAATGCCGATTGCACGGAGGCACTCATGAGGTCCCCGATTCCCCGGCCGTGCACCATGACGTTCAGGCTTTCCACCTTCAGACGCATGCCGCGGCACGTGGTGCACGGTTGCTCCGTCATGTACGCCTGGAGCTGCAGGCGAATGGCGTCGGAGGTGGTCTCTCGATGTCGCCGCTCGACGTTCTTGAGAATGCCCTCCCAGCCACTTTCATAACGGCCCTGGGAGCGACCGCTCCCGTATCGGAATGTGATCGTCTGCCCGGGCGCGCCATGGAGGAGCACCTTCTGAACCCGCTTGGGCAGCTCTCCCCACGGGACTTTGGGATCGAATTCGAAAGTCTTGGCCAGCGTCGGCAGCACCGACGTCCGCAAGTAGCCGGAGGGCTCGCCCCATGGGAGGACGACACCTTCCAGGATCGAGATGCTTGGATCACCCAGCACAAGCTCCACGCTCACCACGCGCTGCGTGCCGAGCCCGCCGCAGGTCGGGCACGCGCCGAAGGGCGAGTTGAAAGAGAACTGGCGAGGCTCCAGCTCGGCCAGGGAATAGCCGCATTTGGGGCAGGAGAAGCGTTCCGAGAAGAGCGTCGAGCGCCCAGCCCGCCGGCCCGTCTTTCCACGGCTGATCACTTCGACAAGCCCTTCGGCCGATCGCAGGGCTGTTTCGATGGAATCGTGCAGGCGTCCCCGATCCTCACGCCGCACGGTGAGGCGGTCCACAATGAGGGCGATGTCGTGGGCGGCCCGGCGGTTGAGCCGGGGGGGGCTTGAGAGATCGTGGAGCTCCCCATCGACGCGGGCTCGGACGAACCCCTGACGCAGGGCTCCCTCAAATAGATCTTTGAACTCCCCTTTGCGACCGCGCACGAGGGGGGCGACGATCTCAATTCTGGTACCCTCAGGCCAGCCGGCCACGGTGTCGGCGATTTGGGAAGGGCTCTGTCGCCTGATGGTCGACCCGTCGTTCGGGCAGCAGGGCTCACCGGTCCGTGCCCAAAGGAGCCGGAGATAATCGTAGATTTCCGTGACGGTCCCGACGGTGGAGCGGGGGTTGTGCCCGGCGTTCCTCTGCTCGATGGCAATGGCCGGCGAGAGGCCCTCGATGGAATCGACGTCCGGTTTCTCCATCAGGCCAAGGAACTGTCGGGCGTACGCCGAGAGGGACTCGACGTAGCGGCGTTGTCCCTCCGCATAGATCGTGTCGAAGGCGAGCGAGGACTTTCCAGACCCCGACAGGCCGGTGATCACCGTCAGGCGATTCCGGGGAAGCGTGACCACGATGTTCTTGAGGTTGTGAACGCGCGCCCCACGGACGATCAGGCAGTCGTCAGGCATAACCTTCCAAGGTAGGCGGGGCTCGGAGCGGCGGTCAACAGGCGCCCCGGAACCCGAATTGCTTGCCTTCCCGCCCGGCGTTTCGTACTTTCGCGAGACCCCTTAGGTAGTTGCCAGGCAATGACATGGATGTTCGGCGTGATCTCTCCCACCTGGTGGTGCTGACCACCTTGGGGAGCCCGGATGCCGCCCGGAAGTTGATCAGCGGGCTGGTCGAAGATGGTGTCGTGGCTTGCGGTACCATCCTCGGCGGCGCACAGTCGATCTTCCGGTGGGAGGGCGCGATCACCGAGGAGGACGAGGTACTGGTCCTCCTCAAGACGCATCGTGAGCGTTGGGAAGATTTGCGGAAAGCGGTGAGTACCCGACATCCATACGATGTGCCGGAGCTACTCGCGATTCCCGTCGAAGCCGGGCTGGAGGCATACCTGGACTGGGTGACGGACGTCACTGCGAAAGGTGGGTCGAAAGCGGAATGAAGATAGGGAACGAAAGCGGAATGAAGATAGGGAACGAGCAATGAATAGGTTGGCACAACGACGCCGCCGGAGTCGCCACCGGATGGCCACCGAACTCACCCGACGTGCAGCGGCACGCCAGGCCAGCGCGAGCGTAGGGCGTGACGCTGTGGAATCCATGGGGCCCTCCTTGGTCTCCCAGCACGATGCGCCCCTCGTTACCGAAGCCGTACCCGCCGAGGCTCGGGAAGCCGAACCCTTTCCGCGGATCGACCTACCCTTCGAACTCGCCAGCGACGACGAGGAGGGCACGGTCGCCCTGGACAAAATGGAGCCGCACGCCGTGACTAGGCCAAACGATGACACCCCGCTGGAATCCGCCCCCCTCCAACGAGCGGAACCTGCGGAACCTGAGGAACCCTCGGCCGAGGAACTCCTCTACAACGCCGCGCGGGAGGCTGAGGCCCAGGGGGAAGGCCATCGAGCCATGACGATCTACTACGAGTTGCTCGAGCTGAAGCCAGGCCACGTCCCAGCTCGGAACAACCTGGCATTGCTCCTGGACCACAACGGCGATCATGAAGCCGCGCTACGCGAGTTGCAGCTCTGTCTCACGCACGAGCCGAACAATCCCCGGGTACTCGTCAATCGGGGGGCGGTGCTCGGAGCGATGGTACGCTATGCCGACGCGGAGTCGGATCTGCGCCTGGCCTTGGAGGTTGACGCCTCGAACGCCGAAGCACACTTCAACCTCGGGCTCCTCATGTCGCGGAAAGGGCTCTGGGCGGAGGCGCTACCCTACCTACGTCGCTCGATCGAGCTCGACGGGAGTCAGGCGGTCGCCTACTACTACCTTGGCGAGGCGCTCAACCACGTCGACGATCTCAAGGGCGCGCTGCAGGCCTACCACCGGGCCATCGAGCTCGGACCGACCAATGCCAAGGCTTACTATGGTCTCGGCATCATCTATGACCGCCTGAATCGCCCGGAGGAAGCAGCCCACATGTACCGTCGTTCCCGCGAGATCGCCCAAAGGTGATCCGCGTGGTGGTCGGCGACATCGCGTCCGTCGACGCGGACGCGGTAGTTCGGCCCACCACTGCGACGCTGGAGCCGACGACGTCGGCGCTCCGCCACCTCGATCGTGTCGGGGGGCCGAGTTTCTGGGAGCAGCTCACGGTGCGCGTCGAACTCGCCATTGGCGCGGCGGTGGTTACCGACGGTGGCGATCTCCCCACGAACTTCGTGATTCACGCCGTCATACGCAGTTGCGATGAACAAGTCTCACTCACTGGCGTAGAACGCGCGCTAACGAGTGCACTTCAACGGGCCGCGGACTGGCAGCTGGACCGTCTGGCGATGCCGCCGTTGGGAACCGGCGCCGGCAATCTCAAGTTGGAGGATGTAGCCAGGGTGACGACCAACGTGTTGGAGGCACACCTGAAGGCCCAGAGCTTTCCCACCGATGTCACGATCGTCGTGCCGACCGATGAGGAAAAGGAAATCTTTGACGTATGGCTGAAGCGGCTCGCCTGATGGGCCGACGCTCCGTCGCCGGAACGATCCTCGTCGCGTGGGTGGGTGCCCTAGCGTGGCTGGCGGGACGAGAATACCGCCAACGGGCCGGCGGACCCGGATCTCTCGAAGACGTGAGCCGAAATATTCCTCCGGGATCCATGTTCTACCAGCTGTCCGTCGGGGGTTCGCAACTGGGCTTCGCATCGACGACGCTGGACACGGTCCCCGAGGGCCTCGTGACCGATGACCGTCTGATCATGGCCATGCCCATTCTCGGCGAAATCCACCGCACCCAGGCCCGTGCCGTCTCTTACCTCAACCGGACACTTCAACTCTCACACTTCGAGGCGTCCCTGCGGGGCGACGCAGGAACGTTTACGGCAACTGGGACGGTGACCGAGGATTCGTTGTCCGTGGAATTCGGCCAAGATGATCGTTTCGAGCGGGTTCAACTGCCAATGGACGACCAAACTATCCACCAGGTGTCCCTGCCCCTTCGTCTCCCTGTGGGCGTGAGACTCGAGAGCGGTGCCGCGTGGTCCATCAACACCTTCGACCCACTATCATTTCAACGGCGCGACGTTTCGGTTCGCGTTCTCGCGGAGTCGACTCTTATCGTCCCCGATAGTGCGAGGTTCGATTCCACCGCCGTCCGGTGGGTGGCCGCACGATGGGACACGGTTCACGCCTGGAAGGTCCAGCAGCGCGTGGGTGCCCTCTCGCTCGACGCGTGGATAGACGATTACGGGGTGGTCGTCCAAGCGAACTCGCCGATGGGATTCGAGATGTCGCGAACGGCCTTCGAGATCGCGTATTACAATCTCGGCTTGGGTGATGAGATCGACGATTCGCCAGGGCCGGGAGGAGATGTCATACACCGAACCGCCATCGGCGCAGATGCGACGTTGTCGCCGACAGAACTGGCGGAGTTGAGCATTCGTTTAGGCGGCGCCGATCTCTCGGGGTTCGCGCTGGGGGGCGGTCGGCAGACTCTTTCCGGAGACACCCTCACCATCAGGAGGGAAGCGGCTGACGACTTGCGGGGAGGCTATCGACTCCCCAGCGCAGACACGCTCACACCATACCTCCAAGCGGAGCCCCTCATCCAATCCGATGATCCCCGTGTGCAGGCCCAGGCGCGGCAGATCGTCGGTCGACGACCATGGGCGGGCCAGGCGGCTCGACGCCTGAACGAGTGGGTGCACCGGGAAGTCCAAAAACAGGTCACCATAGGCATCCCGAGTGCGCTGCACGTTCTCAGTACCCTCCAGGGCGACTGCAACGAGCACACCGTCGTCTTTGTGGCCCTTGCGCGAGCCATTGGCCTTCCAGCTCGGACCGCTGCCGGGCTCGTGTACGTCAATGGCCGTTTTTACTATCACGCATGGCCCGAGGTGTTGCTCACCGAGTGGGTCCCGGTGGATCCCACGTTCGGCCAGTTTCCCGCAGACGCCGCCCATCTTCGCTTCACCGTCGGCGGACTCGCCCGTCACGTGGAACTCGTTCGCCTGATTGGACGTCTCACCTTGGACGTCGTGCGTGCAGAGGAGTAGCCCATGATTCGCCTTGAAGGGCTCACGAAGACCTACGGAAAGTTCGCGGCCGTCGACCAGATCAATCTGCAC
>JBDHFY010000100.1:0-12592 GCA_039590195.1 Gemmatimonadota bacterium
ACAGCCAACTCGGGCGGGATCCTTCGCTCCTATTGTACTGCTGGTTGTACTGCTGGGATCGGCCGCGTGCGCCGCGCCCGCCAGCGACGACTCGGCAAAAGTGACCCGCTCTAGTCTCGGCGCGGTGGTGAGTCAGGCGCCGCTCGCCACCGAAGTGGGTGTCGGTGTGTTGGAGCGGGGAGGGAACGCGGTGGACGCCGCGGTAGCGACGGCATTTGCCCTCACAGTAGTCGAGCCGACGAACTCGGGCCTCGGGGGTCGCACGCAGATGCTCATCCGCAGTCCGGACGGTGGAGTGGCCGCCATCGATGCGACTACTCAGGTACCTGCGGGATACCCGGTGGACACCATTCCTCCGGCCAACGCCGGCTCGGGCTATGGAATGATCGGTGTTCCCGGAACGGTTGCCGGCCTCACCAAGGCGCTAGCCGCGCACGGCACCATGTCTCTGCAGGAGGTTTTGGAGCCGGTCATTGCCCTCGCGAAAAATGGATTTCCCCTCTCGGCCAGGACGGCTAGATCCATTGCCGGCGTCGCCGAGCACCTGGCAAAGTATGAGGGCTCACGGCGGTACTTCCTCAAAGCCGACGGCACACCGTACGAAGCCGGCGACCGGTTCGTGCAGCGTGACCTTGCCCAAACCCTCGAGGCGATCGCGGAAGGCGGAGCGGAAGCCTTCTACCGCGGCGACATCGCAGACAGGATTGCTGAGGACATGGCGGCGAAGGGGGGCTTCGTCACCCGGCGCGATCTGGAGCAATACCGAGCGCGCGATGCTTTGGTCGTCGAAGGGACCTACCGTGGCCTCGATCTCATCGGGACGTACCTTCCGGCTGCCGGCGCCAACACCATCGAGATGTTGCAGATCTTGGAGCACTTCGACCTGAGTGACATCGCGGGCACATCCCGCTGGGCGGTGATCGTCGCGCAAGCGCTTCGTTTAGGGTTCTTGGACCGACTCACGGACCTCGCCAACATGGGGCCGGCGGAACATTTCCCCTCAGCGACAAACGCGCGTCAACTCGTGTCACAGGAGCGGGCCGCCGCACGCGCCGCGACAATTCGCATGCCCGATGAGACGGCGGCACTGACGACAGATATACCCACCGTGGCCGGCACGCTTCCGCCGGGACACACCACGCACCTTTCAGTGGTCGACGCACGAGGCGGAGCGGTGGCACTCACGCAGTCTCTCGGACCGACGTTGGGGTCGAAGGTGGCTGCGCCGGGGCTCGGCTTTGCCTACGCGGCAACGATGGGGTACCTCTCCGGCGAGGCGAAATCGGCAGGCATCCGCGCTCTCGGACCGGGGGACCGCGCTTCTTCCCGCCAGTCACCGATGATGGTTCTCAGGAACGGAAGGGTGGAGTACGTGCTCGGTGGATCAGGCGCCCGCCGCATTCTCTCCGCACTTGTTCAGGTCGTGAGCAGAACCGTGGACGAAGGCCTTTCGCTGGAAGAAGCAGTGGCTGCACCACGGGTGCACGTCGAACCGTCTGACGAGGGAGTCATCTACCTTCAGATGCGCGACGAGGCGCAGTGGTCGGACGAAGATCGGGCGCAGGTCGCGGCGTTGGGGCTCGAGGTGCGGGACGTCCGCTCGGTGGGGAACGTGTCCGCGATCTACGCTGACGCTGCAACCGGAGAGTACGTAGGGGTCGCGGATCCGGGTGGGGCAGGGAGTGCTGGGAGTCCCCGCCGCTCCCCACCCAGCCGGTGAGCAGGGCTTAGGGCTTGGGGCTTAGGGCCTAGGGAAGCAGGCTGTGGAGGTGGCTGAGCTGCGCGTACTCCGGAGAGTATGGGGATCGCCAGTGGCGGTGCAACGTGATCTCCCAGGCGCGAATAGCGGCACGGGCGTGGTGGGAACGACTCCCTACTCCCTACTCCCTACTCCCATGGGTGGAAGGGGCGGGTTGGGCAAATGATCGACGCCGCCATCCAGGCTCTCCTCACCATCGCAGAGCCCGCCCGCCTTCTCATGCTCGTGGTCGGTGTCGTCATTGGCCTGTTCGTCGGCATCATTCCGGGCCTCGGCGGCACCGTGGGCATGTCCTTGGTGCTCCCGTTTATCTTCGGCATGGATCCCAACACGGCAATCGCGCTGCTCATCGGGATGGTCGCGGTGATTCACACCGCCGACACGTTCCCCTCGGTACTGCTTGGTGTGCCGGGCTCGTCCGGGTCGCAGGCCACCATCATGGACGGATACCCACTTGCCCAGCGAGGAGAAGCCGGCCGCGCGTTCGGGGCCGCATTCTTCGCATCGATGATCGGTGGGGTGTTCGGCGCTGCCGCCATCTTCGCGTTGCTCCCGGTAGCGCGGCCCCTGGTACTGGCGCTCGGTTCACCGGAACTCTTCATGTTGGCCATTCTCGGCCTTTCCATGGTGGGCGTGCTTTCAGGCAACAAGCCGATCCTTGGCGTGCTTGCGGGCGCGTTGGGATTGCTGCTAGGTAGCGTAGGTGCGGCTCCTGCAGTGCCACACTACCGCTACACGTTTGATCTCCTCTATCTCTTCGACGGTGTGCCCCTCGCGGTGGTCGCCCTCGGTCTGTTTGCGCTCCCAGAAATGCTCGACCTCTTGATCGCGCGGCGCAGCATTGCGGCGACCGCGGAACTTGGTAGCGGTTGGCTGACGGGCATCCAGGACGTCATTCGTCACCGATGGCTCACACTCCGCTGCTCCGTGATCGGTGTCGCCGTTGGCTTCATCCCAGGATTGGGCGGCGCCGTCGTCGACTGGATCAGCTATGGCCAGGCAGTGCAAACCAGCCGTGATAAAGAGCGCTTCGGCAAGGGCGATATCCGCGGCGTGATCGCTCCTGAAAGTTCCAACAATGCCAAAGAGGGAGGAGCCCTCATTCCCACATTGCTCTTTGGTATCCCGGGAAGCGGGGCGACCGCTGTACTGCTGGGCGGTTTCGTGCTCTTGGGTCTGCAGCCCGGGCCGCGCATGCTGACCACCAATCTGGACACTACGCTCGCCATCGTTTGGACACTTGCCATCGCCAATGTCATCGGTGCGGTGGCCTGTATGGCCCCGTCCCGCCTGATCGCCCGGCTGAGTCTCATCCCGGCTGCGCGACTGATGCCGTTCATTCTCGTCGTCATGTTGATGGGCGCGTACCAAAGCACCAGGCATTGGGGGGATCTGATCGCTTTCTTCGGTATCGGGCTCCTGGGTTGGGTCATGCGTCACCTCGATTGGCCGCGGCCACCGTTGCTCGTGGGTTTTGTGCTTGCGACGAGCGCCGAACGTTATCTGTGGATTTCGGCCGAGCGATATGAGTGGGCTTGGCTTACACGACCCGGCGTTATCCTCATTGCCGTGATCACCATCGCGCTGACAGTCGGCGGAGCGCGGTTGAAGAGTGTGGTGAAGCAAGAGGGTCCAGATGAAGAATAAGGGATTGGAACGGCTCGTCTTTCTTGGGCTCGTCGCCCTCGTCTTTTCCTGGGCTGGGTGGGAGGCGGTGAGTTTTCCGCCACGGGCGCGCATCTTCCCACAGACCGTGGCGTTTGCCGCGTTGGCTCTTGCGTTGATCGAAATTGCCAGAACGCTGATCGCCAGGAGGCGCGGCCGGGCCGAGGCAATGCCGACGGCGGAGCAGAAGGGGGAGAGCAAGCGACCCACACTGCATGAACAGGTCGTTGCCGGAGCGCCATATGTGCTCTGGATTGCTGCGTACTACGTAGGCATCTACCTGGTGGGCTTTCTGGTGGCCAGTGGGATGTTTGTCTTCCTGTTTCTCAATCGTGTGGGGAGAGTGCGCTGGTTGGCTGCATTGGGGGCCACGGCACCACTGCTAGCAGCGATGTTAGCCATAGGCGCCGCCATGAACTTGAGTTGGCCCACGGGCCTCATATCTAATTGGCTCGACTTTCTGGCACGTTGAGTCAGACTCGGTAGCCTCGCCAGCGGTGCCATCCCGCTGCGCAGATTCGTGATCGTTCACGCTTTGCCGACAGAAAAGGGGCGGGCCACTGCACGGCCCACCCCTTGGGATGATGAGGCTTCGCTTCGCTTAGCTGTGATCGCCGTCGCGGTCCTCGTCTTCGAAGGCCTCGATTGACTGCTTGATGTTCTCCTTCACGATGCTCTCGTGCTGTCCGCCCTTATTCGCATCGGCGGGATTGACCTCGACACCGGAAGCGTCCAGGAACCACCGGGAAACGTCCACGCGGATTGTCACGTTGGTGCTGGCGGTCGTCTCGTCCACGACAAGCGATGGCATCAGATCGAACTCTTGCTCCACGTCGAGATCCGTCTCGTACGTAAACGCCTCTCCGCCGTATGTGCCCTGCACTCGGATGCTCGTGTTCACGAAATCCGGATGCGCAGTGCGGAATGTAGCGTCCTCGGGACCATCGCTGCTCACCTTGTGGATCTCAAATTCCACTTCGTCGTACGTGCCGGGGTCGACGTTGATGGAGAGTTCCTGGGAGGTACTGCCATCGAGGGGGAGGTCAACCAGAATCGGCCCGGTCTCGAACTTTTCGCAGCCGTCGGGCTCCGGCTCCACATCGCAATCGACCACTTCGACGCGCTCCAGTTCGATCTCGCGCAGTACGATCTCGACCTTGGTGAGCTCGAGCTGCGCGCCAACCAAGACACTCGCCCCGCGTCCCCATCCAACGACGCGTGGCTGAATACCTGCGGCCGGGCCGGCGGAGAACGAGAGCGAGACAGCGGCTGCACCCGGATCGTTCGGCCCGGTGCTACTATCACTGCACGCGCCGAGCACAGCGATGACACCGAGAAGTCCAAGTCCTGCAGTCTTCCTGATCATTGTGAGCCTCCCTGCTTTTTCTGCAGTTGCCTGAGTTGAGTGACCGGTTGTTTTCGTTACCGGCTGTACAGGCAACCTCAGTGCCACGGAAGCTCTGGTGACATGCAGTGTAAGTGCGGACATGACAAAGAGTTGTAGTGTGTGACGGAGGTCACGCTTTGGAAGGCTGCATCGAAACAGCGCACGTTGATCCACTTCGATACGAAGTGGTCGCTGTTTTCCTTGTGGCGGTTGAGGGTTGGCGTGCTCTATCGGGAGGTCAGCAGCTTATTTGATGCCCACGCGGACGCGATAACTGAAATGCCAGGGCACGGTCTTATTCCCTACGGTCCGCCGGGCGACGTCGCGGAGTGTATCCAGGCCGATTTCCTGTTCCGTCAACTTTTCCTTTAATAAGAGGGTGGCCACACCGCCCTGGGTGTGGACGAGGCCCGCAAATCGGTCGGCATTGCCATCCTCGGTGTGGTGGACAACAACTTCCCGTACAAAGCGAAACCAGCCGCTGGCCTGCATCCGGCTCAAGTGCTTGGACTTGTCCCACTTCTTGACCCGGCGGTAGACACCCCGTTCCGTCTCCATCGCCGTGACCTTCTCCATCAGGGCATGGTAAGCCGCCTCCAGCTCCCAGTGAACGGTCGGCGGCCAATCCCAGTCATACGTCGCAAAGACACCGCCGGCCCTGAGGATTCTGTGCACTTCGGCGAATGTCGCTTCTGGCTCCATCCAGTGCAGGGCCTGGGAGCAGGTGACGATGTCGGCGGATCCATCAGGGAGTCCCGTCGCCGTCGATGTGCCGTCTTGGAAGCGGATGTCGGTTGTTGGACCATCCGAAGCCGCACGTCGCTCGGCATATGCGCGAGTGTCAGGACTGGGTTCGATTCCCACCACTGAGTCTGCCCGACCTGCCCAAAGTCTGGTAGACAATCCAGTACCACATCCGATGTCCACGACGAGTCGCGGGCGAGCGGTTTGTGCGATTCGCGTCAGAACATCAGCGATCGCAACCGGTGGTCGCGGCCGGTACTCGTCGTAGCGTTCGGCGAAGCCGCTGAACCGCTCGACGTTAGCGGTTGGATGAGGTGGGCCGGGGTAGGGGCGTTGCACGCAACGCCCCTACCGGAGCCGGTCGATGTCGTACTTGTCGCGGAGCAATGCCTTCAGCCAATTGAGGGTGGTGGGAGCGATGCGCGCGGCGGTAGAGGCCGCCCGTCCCGCCTCCTCACCCACGTGGAACGGGTACCCGCCCACCTCTCGACGCGCCACTTCCTGGAACTCTGGATCGGCAACCACCTGCCGTGCGGCGTTTCGCAATGCTTGGATCGCTTCCTCCGGCGCCTCATCATGCAGCCACAGCACTTTCGCCATAGCGACTCCGGCGGCGAGCACCACCTTGTACCCCTCCCATTCGACACCGGATGGCTCCCTCGCAAAGAGATCCTGGTAAACTTCTCGCACCGTCGGGAGATCGGGTACCGCCGGATCGCGCACGACTTCGCCAGTTTCGGACAGGACACCGAAACTGAAGAGCGGCACGGCTGAGCCGTCCGCCACCAGCGGTGTCACGTTGGACAGATAGGCCGGCATCGTCTGGTATTCGATGTTCGTCTCCCCCTGCTCGAAGGCCACCCGGGACGCTCCCTTCGACGCATATCCCAGGATGGCTTTCACATCCAGCCTGAGCAACTCGAAGCTGAGCAGAGGAAGGATGTCGTTGCCCGTGGCCGAAATGCCGCCGTACACGAGGGGTTCGGGCGAATCCCGAAGTTGGCTCGCGCTCGCGATCCCAAGATCCGGCGAGACGAACACGACACCTCCCACCGCCGAGGCAAGGATCGGAGAAAAGTCACCGAAGTCGTACCTCACCATGGGCTCGCCCATGAGATAGACCAGATAGGTGGTGCCGGCGGACACCAATGCGGTGAGCCCGTCGGGCCGGCGTCGCAAGGCAAAGTCGTTTGTGCCCGCAACGCTCGATGCGCCTGGAATATTCACCACCTGGACCCGGGCGCCCTCCCCGAGGTGCTGCTGCAGGAACGGAACGATCATGCGGGTCCAGGTATCGCTGCCGCCCCCGGGTCCGAACGGTACGATAACCTCCAGGGTTTCCCCGGCATAGAAATCCGTGCGTGCTGCGCTCGAGGCATTCCGGGACTCGGTGGAGCAGCCGAACATGACCCCGCACATCACGAGGAGAGGCACTCTCTTCATCGTCTTGAGCTCGTTAATTGTCTGGGTCCACAGACTAATGGTCGTTAAAACATGAAACCGGCCCGGATGTACACGCTGTTTTGTTCCGAGCTGTTGGCGAACGCCACACTTGTGGTGCCATCGCGATCGAGAAAGGCGAGCCAAATCCCCCCACCCGCTGCGGTGTGCCACTGATGGGAAGTCTCGTCTGTTGCAAACACCCGGCCAGCATCTGCCAATCCGAAGATGCCAAACTCCCCGGGGAGTAGGAGCGTGATCTTTGTCAGGGCGAGGCGAAGCTCTGCGTTACCGTAGACGGCTGCATCCCCGGCAAAGCGCTGCTCGCTGTGGGCACGCAGCGTGTTCGCCCCACCCAGGTACGCCTTCTCATGGAATGGAGCCTCACCCCACACCTTCTTTCCGCCTAACCGAACCGCTAAGGTCGGCTCGAGTGGAATGGGGGCGGTGAGGTACGTCGCCACCTCACCCTGTGCCCACGCAAAATTTGTCCTCACGTCCAGGAGCGCCGGTACCAGCAGACCGCCTGCCGTGAGATACAGCCCTCGACTCGCAGCGATCGGGCGGTCGCGGGTGTCGAGACGGAACTGCGTTTCCAGACCCAGTTCCCCGAAGCCCTCATCGCTGCCGTAGGGATCGACCACATCCATGATGTTGCCGGTCCCTCTTGTAACCTTCCCGTATCTGAAAACGGGACCGAAGGACAATTCTGTCCTATCCGAAAACCTGTGGATCAGGGCCGGGGCCACCCGAGTCTCCTGTAACTTCACCTTGTAAAAATCAGGCGGCTGTGTAAGCGGCGTCTCGTTGCCGAAACCGTGGAACCGGATGATTTCGATTCCCGAGTAGCGGAGATTGATCACCGCGCCAAGCTTCCCCATCAAGCCTCGTACATCGGCATCGAACTCGATTCGAAAACGCCCAGGCCCGGCGGCGTACCCCGCACGAAAATCTGTGCGCGTACTGTAGGGCACTTTGCGGAAGCCGTATCCAAAACGAACGGCCCCCGCGCCCACAAACAACCCGAGGTCGGGCTGGAAGCGGGACCACGGCGATGGAAGCCAACGAGAGCCCCAATCTCTCATGGGATCCGCCAGCGCACGCGGCGGCACCTCGGGTGTCGAATCCCCACAGGCCCCTGGAGGTCTCGGTGGGACCGCTTGCTCGCGGGGAGGCCTTCTGAATCTGGTGCGATCGACCACAGTGGCCCAGTTCCGCTCGAACGTATTGTCTCCCCGTGCGTCGTAGAAGTGCGCACGGCTGGCTCCTCCCACCGTCGACGAATCCATCAAAGCGTCGTCGCCGCCACCACCCACCACCCTGATCAGTATGTTATGCTCGACGTCTCCTTTGACCGCGGCGACGTCGTCACCTCCGTGAAGATAGATGCGAATTTCCCGCGTCTCCCGCCGGGAGAACGTTCTCCTGAAAGAGAGGTCTGCCCATCCGGCGAGATTAGCATCGGCTGTGTCGGTTCCCCGAAAGATCAGGACCTCGACCCGTTCGTCGTCCAATCGCACGATCTCCGCACGCTCTTCCTCATCGGTAGCATGGACATCGACGTATTCGGCCAGCAGGGAATAGAATTGATCCGCCGCCCCTGGAAGTTGATCGCGCCGGTGCTCGAGAACACGTGCCAGAGCCGGCCCGGTAACCTCGTAAATCTCGGGCGGCAGGCGTCGCACAGCACCGTCGATGACGGCATCCGTGAGCCGAGTCTGTAACTCCTGAGCCACGGAATCCCAGGTCGGTCTTTCGAGTTCGGACAAAAACCGCCTGTCGAGTGCTCGGGCGGTCCAGGCAAGCCCTCCGAGACTCGGATAGGATTGGTCGTAGCTCACCAACTCGGGGATGTAAATCCGCGCCAAGGATAGGATGAAGCCGTCGAGCCGGGAGAAAGCTTGGTCGCGGTCTCGGGGAATTGGACGCCACATGAAACTGTCACCGCTGGGAAACCTCGCCCACTTCCACTGATCGTAGTGGCGATCCCAATCACCGACGAGAATATCCATGAGTCTCGCCGTGAGATACGCGGTTGCATCCACTCGGTGCTGTTGCGATTCCTGGATCTTCTCCCAAACGTAGGGAGTCCCCTCGATCCTCCGGGAGTCCCCGAACCCCGCCGTCCCGCGTGGACCGTCAGCGGGACGCTCCTCCATCATCCCAAGCATCCCGGCGAAAACCTCCCGGAACTCGCCGAGCTTTGTGTCGTCAGGCATGACGGCCAGCTGGGGGCTCACGTGAAGGACGCCGGCGGCTTCGAGGAGCGGCGCCACGACCAGGGCACCGACCGGGTGGTGAGAGCTTATCTGGTCCTGGAGGATGTCGGCAACGAAGCTTCGTCGCAGTTCCGGCGCGAGTTTCGCTCCTGGGTCCTTGTCAACGGACCGGAACGCAAACTCCCTCCCGTCTGCGCCGTCGAACCGAAGCGACCTTGTCTGGAACCCGCCGCCGACGCAGCGCGCTCGGAGTCCGCCGGCAAAAGCCTGCAAGTCGAGGATGCCCACTTCCAATGGGTGCGTCCAGAGATCGCGATAGTGATCGCCGAAGAACAGGCGGTGCAGCCAACCGGCTTTGTAGTGGGGTCCCGGAACGACACGCACCGTGCTGTCACGCTGGGGAGAAGTGTCTAATATGTCCTGGCCCGCTAGCGGCGGCATTACGAACGTGACCGCAATTGCGAGCACGACAGCCAAGCGACAGCGCATGACCATCCCTCTCATGGAGCGTGGCCTTCCACCAATGATACTGCGCCGGCTTCCGGGTGGCGAACGCTGTTGTCGAGCTTGAATCACACCGTCGCGTGTTGCGAGAGAAGGGTTGGGGGGCGCATCTTTCCCCGCCAACTGTGCGAACCGCATAAACGACGGATGAGAACAAATGGGCAATACAACAGTGAGGGGGGCAGTCGGGGCGCTCACGGTCCTGTGTCTGGTGACCGTTCCGGCCCGAGGCCAAACGGCAGCGGACCTCGCCGAGCGATTCATCGGCATGACGGCCGTGAGCGGATTCGAACAGGCTATGGCGGACAGCCTGTTGCAGCTGCTCCCGGGCACGGTGAAGGATCGGGCGGGGAACGTCGTGGCCGTACTGGGTTCGGGGCAACCGGTACGTCTCGTTGCCTGTCCAATGGATGAGTGGGGTTATGTGGTCGGGAACATCCGTGAGGACGGTTACGTAACCCTCCGAAGGGTTGGGCGCGGCGCGCCAGCACAATTCGATCAGGGTCACGAGGGCCATCGCGTGACGGTGTGGGGTGCCTCGGGTCCGGTCCCAGCGGTCGTCGGCGTGCCGTCTACGCATCTCAGGCGTGGACGGGACCCGATTGCCGATCGCCTTTTTACGGTGGATGAGGCCATGCTCGATCTCGGAGCCTCATCGGACGCGATGGTTCGCGCCCTCGGTGTCGACATCGTCGATCCCGTTGCTCTGGAAAAACGGCCGCACCGTTATGGCGACGGGCTGCTCGCCGGCCCGGAAGCCGGCCAGAGAGGGTCTTGTGCGGCGCTCGCCCAGGCATATCTCGACCGTCCGCGCGCCCGAGGAACGGTGGTCGCGGCTTTCGTGGTGGAGAGCCGGATCGGTCACCGAGGCTTGAGCACCCTCACGAACGCGAGAGGGCCCTTCGACGCGACGCTCCTGCTCGACTACCCTGCGCCAGACAGGCTCATCACCGAGTCGTACGGCTCCGTGGCACGAGTCCAGATGCCCACTCGATACGGTGGGTGGTCCGTGGAAACGGTTGGCCGATCCGACCTGGAAGCAATCCTGGCCCGAATCAAGAACTGGATGGAGGCCGAGCAATGAGACGAACAATCCCGTTGCTCGCCCTCGCAGGCCTGACAGCCGCGCTCTCTTGGCCGAGGACCATACAGGGCCAAGGCTGGGTCGCCGGCGAGCGTGTCCGGCAGGCAGCCACCATCCTCGAGGAATTGGTGGAGACATACGGTGTCTCCGGAGATGAGGGCCGCGTTCGCGAGGTCGTCCTCAGGCACCTGCCGGATTGGGCTCGCCCTCGAGTCGATTCGGCTGGGAATCTCTGGGTACGGGTTGGGACCGGAGATCCGGTCGTCGTCTTCGTGGCCCATCTGGACGAAACCGGCTTTGAGATCACCGACCTTCGGCCCGACGGCAGACTCGAGATCCGAAGGCGAGGGGGATTCCTTCCGTGGCTCTGGGAGGCCACTCCCGCCTTGGTCCACACGCCGGGCGGCACGGTCCCGGGTGTCTTCACGCCGCGAGGGCAGATCCAGGATCCGCCCAGACGAGATCCGCCGGATGGGTTTCAGGTGGATGTGGGAACGGAGTCCAGACCGGCGACGGAGGCCCTCGGTATCAGGGTGGGGCAGAAAGTGACCAACCCCAAGGAGTTCGTGCCGTTGGCGGGGACCCGAGCCACCGGGCGCTCCTTCGACGACCGAGTAGGGAGTACCGCTCAAATTCTTGCATTACAACAGCTTAACCCAAGCGACCTCGACCATGAGGTCATCTTCCTTTGGGTGACGGAAGAGGAGATCGGTTTGGTGGGGAGCCGGGCGGCGGCCAGTGAGCTGGAGTTTCGCGCGGTGCGGGTCTACGCCATCGACACCTTCGTCGCAGCAGACTCGCCGCTGGATCCCCAGAACTTTGCGGTGACACCGCTGGGGGACGGGCCCGTTGCCCGGGCGGTGGACAATTCGTCGGTCATGCCGCCGGCGGTGTTGGACACGCTGCGACGGCTTGCGGCAGATCGCGCCTTGCCCCTCCAGGTGGGGACCACCAATGGGGGAAATGACGGCTCGGCGTTCCAGGCTTGGGGGGTTGTCGACATCCCCATCGGCTGGCCGTTGCGGTACTCCCACTCTCCCGTCGAGGTGATCGACCTCACGGATTTAGTGGCGCTGTCCGATATCATCAAAGCAATCGCGGAGGAGTGGTAGACACCTGAGGCGCCCAATTCAGGACAGGAGGCGTGGAGAATGAAGTGTCCGGCCTGCGGGAACGACCTGCAAACGAGAACTGTGGAAGGCATCACGCTTGACGTGTGCCAAGGCGGGTGCGGCGGCATCTGGTTCGATGCATTCGAGCTCAAGAAGGTCGACGAAGCGCACGAGGCAGCCGGAGAGGCCCTGCTCGACGTCGAGCGGAACGAGAGCATCCCGGTAGACCATTCGGCGACAAGGAATTGCCCCAAGTGCAGCGGTATTGTCATGCGGCGCTATTGGTTCAGCCAAAACAAGCAACTCGAAGTGGACGAGTGCCCGCAATGCGCTGGATTTTGGCTCGACCACGGCGAGCTGGGGAAAATCCGCTCGCAATACGCCACAGAGCAGGAGCGAAAGCAAGCGGCACGGGCGTACTTCGACGAGTTGTTCGAGCCGCAGCTCAAGGAGCGGGTCAAGGAGCGAAAGGAAGAGTTGGCCAAGGCCAGGCGAGTCGCGAACATGTTCCGCTTCATCTGTCCGAGCAACTACATCCCTGGCAAGCAGGAGTGGGGCGCGTTCTAGGACGGTAGTCGTTCCGGGGCCGCGCTTCACCGATCTCGCCCCGTGGATTGAGATCAAACAAAGGAGAAAGCCCGACCGGGTCCGGCCCACTAGGTGCCGGACACCGTCGGG
>JBDHFY010000101.1:0-23936 GCA_039590195.1 Gemmatimonadota bacterium
GCGGTCTCTTTCTCATACGACAACTCGTTGACAAAGTCTCCTTCAACGATCGGGGGAATTCCATCTGCATGACCCTGCGCCGCGCCTAGACAGGCTCGACGCATTCCTCGAAGCTCTCCGCACCCTATCAAGCGAGTCGATACGGTTGTGGCGTGCGACAGGGGGGTCTGCGCATCTGGTGGCGGGACCGGAGTTGGACGGCCCGCCGCCTTCGCTGCGCGAGGATGGGAGTGCCCACGTGGCCGATCCTCACTCGGTCGTCATCCCCATTCCCGGCGTGGCCGGGTATTTCTGTCAATGCGCCCGGACCTCCGATCCGGAATCGGGTCGGACCGCTATCATCGTGCGACTCCTCACCCAGATGCTCGAGAACGAACGCGATATCCTCGAAATCGCGGAGGAGCTTTCCAACCGGTACGAGGAGATCGACCTGATGTATACCATCAGCGAGACGCTCGGCCGCACCGTCAACTTGGAGGACGCTGCGGCGATCATCGTGAGGGAGGTGAGCAGTGTGGTGGGAGCGCAACGCGCCTCGATCCTGGTCCATGATCCCGACGACAAGGTCCTGCGCCCAGTGGCCGGATGGGGAATCGACGTACGCCGGTTCGACGCGGTGCCGGTGCAGGACCCACGGTCGGTGGCAGCTCAAGCGTTCCGGGAGTGCCGAGCGATAGCAAACGACACCGTCAATCACGCGGACGGTGAGGAAGTGACGTGGCCGGGACGATCGTACCGTGGGCAGGCTTTTCTCTCGGTCCCCATCCTCTATCCCGAGCCGGAGGGTGAGCCACGTCCGGTCGGCGTCATGAACCTCACCGATCGACTCGGCGCCGATACCTTCTCCTCCGGACACCGAAAACTCCTCACGGCGATTGCCCACCAGGTCGGAGCGGCCATCGAGAACGCCCGCCTCGCCGCGCGTGACCGCGAGCGACAGCAGGTCCGTCGGGAACTGGAACTCGCCCGCGATCTCCAGCGGCAATTGCTGCCTCCACCCAGGCTGCCGGACAGTGACACCGACATGGCGGCACGGTGCGACCCCGCGGAGAGCGTCGGCGGGGATTTCTTCCGGGTGCTGAGCCTGCCGCGCTCTCAGGTCGGGGCGATGCTTGGCGACGTCTCGACCCACGGGTTCCGCGCGGCCCTGATCATGGCCCTCGTCTTGTCAGCGGCGGCCATCCATGCGGCCGCGACCGAGTCGCCCGCCGAAGCGTTACAGCGCCTCCTCGCTTCGGTTAGCCCCGAGCTGTCGGGGACGGAGATGTACCTCTCGCTGTTCTATGGGATTGCCGATGCGAACGGCAGTCGGCTGCGGTATGCCAATGCCGGGCACCCACACGCATTCCGGATTTCCAAGGAAGGAGCGGCCGAGCGGCTCGGGGCGACCGTACCGCCTCTCGGGTTGGGAGATACCGACGATATCCAAGAGGCCCAGGTTCGCTGGAAGACGGGTGCCGACTTGCTCGTGCTGTTCTCCGACGGCATTACGGAGGCTCGGACTAACGCCCTGACGGGAGATCGCGAGAGCGGGAATGCGTCGAGGGTCTTTGGCGAAAAGCGGGTGCTGGAAATCGTCTCTTCCCTCTGGGATCGGCCGGCGGAGGAAATCGTCGAGCGGGTCATGCATGAAGTTTCGGAGTTTGCTCCGACGGCCGCGGACGACCGCACGATCCTCGTGTTAAAGGCCTGAGTGGGGCGACGACTCGGTCAACACTTTCTCGATGATCCCGGTATCCTCGACCGGATCGTGGACGGCATCGAGCCGCGTCCCGATGACGTCGTGCTCGAGATCGGTCCGGGCAAAGGATCCCTGACCAGGCGGCTGGCGGGCCGCGTCGAGCGGGTGGTTGCTATCGAGCGAGACCGTTTGCTGGCGACGCGCCTCCAGGAAGAAGGGATCGCAGGCTGTGAGGTGGTGGTCGGGGACGCACTCCGCTGCGATTGGCATGAGGTACTTGCCTCGCGCTCGCCCGAAGCTCGTTTCAAAGTCGTGGGCAACATTCCCTACTACGCAACCACGCCACTCATCGAGAAAGCGCTCACGCCTCCCGTGGCGATGCTGGTGGTGTTCCTCGTGCAGCGGGAACTGGGGGACCGGCTCCGGGCGCTCCCGGGGTCCAAAGCCTATGGGGCGCTCTCCGTGGGTGTCCAATGCGTGGCTACGGTCGAGCAGCTGTTCACTGTCTCGCGGGGAGCGTTCCGGCCGCCGCCGAAGGTTGATTCGGTTGTCGTTCGGCTGACACCCCGCTCCGACGCCCTCGTGACCGAGGAAGAACGGATGGCTTTTCGTCGGTTCCTGACGGCGGTGTTCGCGCTACGCAGAAAGCGCATCGGTCGGATTCTCCGGTTCGTCGCGGGTTTGGATCGCGAGCGGGCGGAGGATCTGGCGCTCCGCGCGACCGTCGATCCGGGTGTACGTCCTGAAATGTTGGCGCCGCATGAGCTTGTGGCCCTCTATCGAGCATCCCGTCGTTGACGTCCCCGAACGCCCCGGTATATGTTGTGAAAAATTTCACAATCCATGACGCGCAGGATAGCCGAGTCCACCGTGCGACGGTTGTCCCTGTACCTTCATTTCTTGGAGGAATTCGAGCAACAGGGGATCGAGACCGTCAGCTCCGAGGCGCTCGCCGCTCGGGGAGGAACGACGTCCGCCCAGGTGCGGAAGGATCTTTCCTTTTTTGGGTCGTTCGGGAAGCGGGGCTTGGGTTACTCTGTGCCCGAACTCGCCGGGCGACTTCGAGACATCCTGGGGCTCGGTCGCCCGTACCGGGTGGCGGTGCTCGGCGCCGGCAATGTGGGCAGCGCGCTCGTTCAGTATCGCGGCTTCGAACGGCGGGGTTTTCACATCGTCGCGGTTTATGACAGCGACCCCCGCAAGCTGGGTCTGCGGTGGAACGGAGTGGAGGTCCGTGATCAGCAGCTCTTGGAAGCCGATCTGGCGGTTGACCCCATCGACATCGCCATCGTCGTGACGCCGGTGGAGAGCGCGCAGCACATTGTCGACCGGCTGGTGGCCTCCGGGGTGAGAGCCTTCCTCAACTTCGCTCCGTTGCAGTTACGGGTTCCCGCGGACGTGCTGGTCAAGAATGTGAACATGGCGTTGGAGCTGGAGGCGTTGAGCTACGGCTTGCGACACCGCTAGATTGCAGGCCATGTCTCCCGTCTACGTGACCTCGGAGATCAGCGCTCTGCGGTCCGTCTTGGTCCACACTCCCGGCAACGAACTCCTCGCTGTCACTCCCGGAACCCGGGAGGACTTTCTCTACTCCGACATCCTTAACCTGGAGTTCGCTCGCGCCGAGCATGACATGATGGTCGCGGTGCTGCGACGGTTTGCTGCGGTGCACGAGGTCCGAGATCTCCTCTTGGAAGTGGCGACGGGCGCCGGTGCGAGGCAATTGTGGATCACTCGGACGATGGATATGGTGATGTCCTCGGACGCCATCGCGGAGCGACTGGCCGAGACGCAACCGGACGAGTTGGTCAACCTGTTGATCGAGGGGGCGACCCGTGATGGGGGCCCCATCGCGGAGGCCCTCAATCGGGTGGAGTTCGCGTTGCCGCCCTTACCCAATCTCTTCTTCACCCGGGACGTCGGGATCGTGGTGGGTGAACATGTTCTCATCGGGGCCATGCGGCACGAGGCGCGGTGGACCGAGGAATTGCTCATCAAGGCACTCTTTCGTTACCACGCGACCCTCGCCAACCGGGGAATTCTGTATGACGGATCGAATGAGCGGTGCCTCGATTGCACGCTCGAGGGCGGTGACGTCCATCCGGTCCGTGAGGATCTCCTGATTGTCGGATTCAGCGGCCGCTCGAGTGCTGTCGCGCTCGACCACCTCTGCGAGATTCTCTTTGCGAAGTGCAACATCACGGACGTGATCGTGGTCGTCATGCCCGGGGAGCCGACGGCGATCCACCTCGACATGATCTTCACACAGATCGATCATGGCGTGTGCGTGGTCTCACCGCCGCACTTCATTGGGCCCGGTCGACTCGCCGTGTTGCACCGGTGCAAGGGCCGGGCGGGCGTCAGGGAGATGCCGGATCTTTTCAGGGCCCTCGAGGAAGTCCGATTCCCTTTGGAGCCCGTGTTGTGCGGTGGGGTCGAACGGTCCGCGCAGGAACGTGAGCAGTGGGCGTCGGGATGCAACCTGCTGGCGGTACGCCCGGGTATAGCGATCGGGTACCAACGTAACGCCAAGACCCTCGAGGAGTTCCAGAAGGCCGGGTTCGAGATCGTCGAAGCAGAGGCGTTCCTCAGTGGGGAGGAGCTGGTGGATGAGAACCGGCGATGCATCATCACGGTGCGAGGCAGTGAGCTGGTGCGAGGGGGTGGTGGGCCGCGATGCATGACGCTGCCACTGGAACGGGCACCGCTGTGACGGTGGGTGGCTTACAGCCTCGGCCGGCCGGCACACTCATCGACAGGGCGCTCGAGTATCTCGAGCGGGCCCCGGCACCGAGTGAAGGGATCGCCCGCGACATTCTGGGACTCCAGCGGGCTCCGGGACTCGTGGCAGATCGCTTGGCTGCTGCGCTCTTGGGCGCGGACCCCCGCGTCCGGCGGCTGCCAGACGGCCAATGGGCCCTCGTTCGGACAACGGGCCCCTCGCCGCCGATCGGTGATTGTGCGTTTGCGGTGGTAGACGTTGAGACGACAGGCTCGAGTCCCAGACGCGGAGACCGCGTCATCGAGATTGGCGTCGCGGTGTTGTCCGGGTGGGGGCGGGGACGGGAGGAGCGGGTGGAGGTGGTGTACGACGAATTGGTGAACCCCGGACGGCCTGTGCCTGCCGTGGTGACCGGCCTCACGCGTATTACGGGCGAGCTCCTGCAAGACCGGCCCAAGTTCTCCGAGGTGGCGGACGAGGTGCTTGCCCTGTTGGCAGGGCGGGTGTTCACCGCCCACAATGTCAGATTCGATTGGGGGTTCCTGGCCCATGAGCTGCGCCGCGCGCGCGACGTGGTGTTGACCGGATCCAAGATCTGCACGGTGCGGTTGGCTCGCCGTCTCATTCCCGGCTTGAAGTCGAGAAGCCTCGACAGCGTGGCGCGGTATTTCGGGATCGAGATTGAGCGTCGGCATCGAGCCGGCGATGATGCCTTGGCGACGGCACGGGTGCTCTCTCGCCTGCTCGAGCTTGCCAGCGAACGCGGTGCAAAGACGCTGAGCGATCTCGAGGGGCTGGGCCGCAGCCGGGCCCGGGGCCGGAAACGCCGGAAGAAGCGAACCGCCATGCCGACGCCCATTCAAGAGATATGAAACTCGTTCACACGATCAGAGTGGGGCGGCTGACCTGCCATACGCTGGAAGGTGGCCGTCAACGGTTGGACGGTGGGGCCATGTTCGGCGTCGTGCCGAAACCCCTGTGGGAGCGCAAGCTGCAGGCCGACGAGCGAAATCGCGTCCCCCTTGCCATGCGCTGTTTGCTCATCGAACACGACGCCGGTCCCGTCCTGGTGGACACGGGAGCCGGCAACAAGGAGTCCGACAAGTTCAAGAGCATCTACGGACTCGAGAACGCGGGCGTGCGCGGTCCGACGCAGCTGGAAGATGCTCTGCACTCCCTCGGCTTGGCACCTGCGGATATTCGCTTCGTCATCAACACCCACCTGCATTTCGACCATGCGGGGGGGAACACGTTTGTTCCCGAGGGAGGTGTCGGCGACGAGGCGCCGGCGCAGCTCGCCTTTCCAGAGGCCACCTATGTGGTTCAGCAGGGCGAGCTCGCCTTTGCCAACGATACCAATGAGCGAACGGCGCCGAGCTATCTGCGGCGGAATTTCTCCCCGGTTTCCGAGGCGTGTCGGTGGCGCTTCGTGGATGGCGCGACGGAGATCCTCCCGGGGATCCGACTCGTTCCGACCCCCGGGCACGTGCCGTTTCACCAATCCGTGCTGGTCAGCGATGGGGGCGAGGTGGCGTTCTTTCTCGGGGATCTGGTTCCGACGACCGCCCATCTCCCGCTCAACTGGATCATGGGGTACGATCTCGAGCCGGTAGTCACCATGGAGTCGAAGCGGCATTGGCTGCGTAAGGCCGAAGCGGAGTCGTGGCTTCTCTTGTTCGAGCACGATCCGGTGCACGGAATCGGTCGTGTGGTTAAGGAAGGCAAGTCGTATGGCTTTAAAGCGGTTACCGGTTGACACCCTGGCGAACCCGGCGTAGGTTGGGTCCGACAAGTAGGTCAAGTAAGCGCAATGGCGCTTCACCCTCCTGCCGCCCGCCGATTGCGGGTGAGCGTTCAGGGTCTCAGAATCAAAAGCCGGGTCTGAACGACCGGCTGATCGCGGATTCCGAGGGTGAGGAGTCCGCTTTTTTGTTGATCATCAGAGGAGGAAGCCTCACTGACACAAAGCGAAAAAACGCAGCAGCGGGTCCGCGTGAACGGACAGATCCGGATCAGCCCCGTCAGGGTCATCTCGGATACGGGTGAGCAGTTGGGCGTGCTGCCGGTGGAGGAGGCGCTGCGGGAAGCCGGCACCCGCGGGTTGGATCTGGTAGAGGTTGCACCGATGGCACGGCCGCCCGTGGTCAAGATCATGGATTACGGGAAGTACCGCTTCGAGCAGGCCAAGGCGGCGCGGGCGGCCCGGAAGAAGCAGCATGTGATTCACCTCAAAGAGGTGAAGTACCGGCCGGGCATCAGCGATCATGATTTTGAGTTCAAGACGCGCCATGCCCACAGCTTCCTCCAGGCAGGGAACAAGGTGAAGGTGACAATGATGTTTCGGGGAAGACAGATCGCGCATCCCGACCTCGGACGGGAGGTGTTGATGCGAGTGGCCGAGGCCCTTGACGATGTGGGGAAGGTGGAGGCCCAGCCGAAGCTGGAAGGTCGGAACATGACCATGATGATGGGGCCGAAGTGAGTGATGGCAGTTAGCTGCTAGCCAAGAACGTTAGCCGTATCCTCCCCCTGTTGAGTCTGTGTCGACCGGAATGGGCGCCGGTCGGGTGACAGCTAACGGCTGAAAGAAACGGTAGGAAACTGGATCATGCCTAAACAGAAATCCTCGCGCGCGGCCCGAAAGCGTTTCAAGCTGACTGGCTCTGGTAAAGTGGCCCGCTGGAAGGCGTACAAGAGCCACATCCTGACGAAGAAACATCCCAAGCGGAAACGCCACCTGCGCCAAGGGACCTTGGTATCTGCCTCAGATGAGCGTCGCATCAAGCGCCTTCTGCAGGCATAGGAGACGACAATGCCACGAGCAAAGAGCGCTGTCGCAAGGTCGAAGCGCAAAAGAAAGATCATGCGCGCGGCGAAGGGTGCGCGGGGCGGTCGGAGCAAGCTCTACAAGTCCGCCAAGGAGACGGTGGAGCGGGGGCTGAGGTACGCCTACCGTGACCGGCGTCAGCGCAAGCGTGATTTTCGCCGGCTGTGGATCGTCCGCATCAACGCCGCTGCCAGGCTTCACGACCTCTCGTACAGCCGGTTCATGGCCGGGCTCAAGAACGGGGGGGTGGAGATCAATCGGAAGCTCCTCGCGGAGCTGGCGATCAGGGACCCGGCGGCGTTTGGCGAGCTTGCAGAGGTGGCGAAGAAGAGCTCGTAGTCGTCCTTCCGACTGCACCTCCACGGAACGATGTCGCAGACCTCTCCCAACGACCCCCTCGCGGCCGTCGCAGCGGCTTTGCAGGAAATCAGTGAGGCGAACGCCGCACGCCTCGCCGAGCTGAAGGTGGAGCTGCTCGGGCGAAAGGCCGGGCGACTCACACAGGTCCTGCGGTCGCTGGCTCAGCGACCCCCCGACGATCGCCGTGCGATCGGCCAGCGGGCAAATGCACTCAAGTCGGAGATCGAATCCGCCATCGAGAGCCGAGAAATCGAGCTCAAGGATGTCGGGTCGGCGCCGGATGCCGTGGATTGGACCATGCCGGGGCGTCCAGGGTGGCGGGGCGCGGTGCACCCTGTGGATGCCGTCGTCGACGAGATCTGCGATATCTTCCGAGAGCTCGGGTTCACCCGGGTCACAGGCCCTGAGGCGGAGACCGAGGCCTACAACTTCACCAAGCTCAATATCCCTCTCGACCATCCCGCAGCGGACGCGTTCAACAGCTTCTACCTCGGACCGGGGATCGTGTTGCGTAGCCACACGTCTCCGATGCAGGCCAGAACCATGGAGCAGTACGATCCACCCATTCGCATCGTGGTTCCCGGACTGGCCTATCGCCGTGACGCGTTTGATGCGTCCCATGCGCCCGTTTTCGAGCAGCTCGAAGGCTTGGTGGTCGACGAGGGCGTCACCTTCGTGGACTTCAAGGCAGGGATCGATTTCTTCGTGAAGCGATTCTTCACCGCGGATACGGCGGTGCGGTTTCGCCCATCGTTCTTTCCGTTCACGGAACCATCGGCAGAGGTCGACGTCCAGTGCCAGATGTGCATGGGCAGTGGCTGCGCGACCTGCAAGGGTACCGGCTACATGGAGATCATGGGAGCCGGCATGGTGCACCCGGCGGTCTTCGAGCACTGCGGCATCGACCCCGAGCGGTACACCGGGTACGCGTTCGGTATGGGTCCCCTGCGCATCACCATGCTTCGCTATGGGATCCCGGACATTCGCCTCCTGTTCCAGAACGACATGCGGTTTCTCGGACAGTTTCTGGAGTAGCCTGTGGACGTTTCGGTCAAATGGCTTTCCGAGCTCCTCGGCACAGAGCTCGATCCACAGGAGGTCGCGCACCGGCTCACCATGCTCGGAGCGCCGGTGGACGAGATCGAGCCGGTCCACCATGAGTTGAACGATGTCGTCATGGTCGGCGTGGAGCGCGTCGAAAAGCATCCCAACGCTGATCGCCTCTCGCTGTGTCATGTCAATAATGGTAAAGACGTTCTCAAGGTCGTCTGCGGTGCGACGAATGTGACGCCCGGCAAGACGTACCCGTTCGCACCGGTAGGTGCCGTGTTGCCGGGAGGAGTCAAGCTCACCGCTCGCAAGATCCGCGGTGTTGCTTCACAGGGGATGCTGTGCTCGGCGATCGAGCTGGGAATCGGCACGGACGCGGATGGGATTCTGGAGGTCGACACTGATGCCCCGCCGGGCACCCCCTTGCTAGAGGTTCTTCCGCTGGGCGACTCGCGCCTCGTGCTCGAAGTCACCGCCAACCGGCCCGACCTCCTTTGTCACAAGGGCGTGGCCCGGGACCTCGGTGCGGTGATCGGGAGTCCGGTCAAACTCACGCCCGTTCCGGGCGCGCCCAACGAGACGCTGGCGCCCGAGCGCGTGGACAAGCGAGGAGCGGTGGCGGGCGTCGAGGTCGTCATCGAGGACGTCGAGGGTTGTCCGCGGTACATGGCCGCGGTCATTTGTGGGGTCAAGGTGGCACCGTCCCCGATGTGGCTCGAGGCTCGCCTCCTCGCCATCGGGCAGCGGCCGATCAACAATGTGGTCGATGCCACGAACTACGTTCTCTTCGAACTCAACCAGCCGATGCACGCGTTCGATCTCCACAAGCTCGGTGGGCCCGAAATCATCGTCCGTCGAGCCCATGATGGAGAACGAATGGTTACGCTCGATGGCGAAGGCCGAACGTTGACGTCTGAGATGACGGCGATCTGCGATGCCGATGGTGCGACGGCCATCGCCGGTGTAATGGGCGGTCGAGACTCCGAGGTCTCGGAGAGCACCACCGACATGGTCTTGGAATGTGCGTACTTCGATCCGAAGCGCATCCGGAACACACGAACAGTTCTCAAGATGTCGACCGAAGCCTCCTATCGCTTCGAGCGCGGCACCGATATCCAAGGAATGCCAGAGGCCATTCGGAGGGCGGTCGCGCTGATCATTGCGGTCGCCGGTGGCACCGAGGACGGACCTCCCGTCGATGTGTATCCAGAGCCCCGACAGACGACTACGGTGTTCCTTCGACCGAAGCGGGTCGAGCACCTGTTGGGCTTGGCGATCCCGAAGGACGAGATCGAAGGGGGCCTCACGAGCCTCGGGTTCACGGTCGCACCCAAAGACGACCGCCTCGCGGTGCAGGTGCCCGGCTGGCGACCCGATGTTTCCCGAGAGGAAGATCTCGTCGAGGAGATTGCGCGGTTGCGGGGCTACGATTCGTTCCCGGTCGAGATGCGTCCGTTTCGGCCGAGCAACGTGCCCGATGAGCCGTTGGAGTTCGTCAAAGCACGGGTGCGGCGCGTGTTGACCGGCCTCGGTCTGCATCAGGCCCATTCGCTTTCCTTGGGGCCCAGGAGGGGCGAAGCTGCTCTGCAAATCGTCAATCCGCTATCTGCCGACGAGGCGTATCTCCGAACGGACCTGATCTCGGGGCTCGTTGAGGCGGTCGAATACAATTGGTCGGTGCGGGAGCGGGATGTCCGCTTGTTCGAGATGGGAACGGTCTTTCGCGCTGGCGAGACGGTGGGGCTTCCGTCAGAGCAGCTCCGGGTGACCGGCGTGATCTCCGGCGCGCGGCGACCGCCACACTGGTCGGAGCCCGGAAAAAGCATTGATTTCGACCTCTGGGACGTGAAATGTTTGTTCGAGGAGGCCTGTAGGGCAGGGGGACCCGAAGGCACGATTGATGCGACGGACGGCAAATGGGTGCTTCGGGATACGAATGGTGCCGTGCGGGGTTGGGCCGGGGAAGTCACGGCTGATCGACCGGCCTGGGCCGCTCGCGTATACGGTTTCGAGGTCGGTCTGGAGGACCGAGGACGGCGGTGGGTGCGATTCGAGCCTTTACCGGCGACGCCCCCGTTGGAGCGCGACCTGGCTCTCATTCTGCCGAAGGGTGTCGGTGCCGCGCAGGTCGAGGAGGTACTGGCTCGAGCCGGAGGGGAACTGCTCGAGTCTGCGACGCTGTTTGACGAGTATCGTAGTCAGACCGTGTCAGGTCGTAGCGTGGGATGGCGGCTTGTGTTTCGGGCGCCGAATCGAACGTTGCGTGACCGTGAAGTCGACCGTGTGCTGACAAAGATGTTGGCAACACTCGAGGAGCAGATGGGTGTCACTCGAAGAGCGACCTGAGTTCCAGGCGTTGACGGAACTCGAGAAAGTCATCGGACATGTGTCCGAAGAACTGGCGTCGTGGCGTCGTCGTGCTCATAAGGCGGAAGCGGAAGAGGCGAAGTGGAGCGCGCACGGCAACGTCGACGACCGCGAGCGGATCACGCAGCTGGAGGCGGAGAATCGGGATTTGCGTGGACGGATCGCGCAGGCCCGAGACCGGGTCAACGAACTCCTCGTGCGGCTTCGCTTCTTGGAGGAGCAGGCAGCGCTGGAGGTCACGCGCCGATGACAACCAAGAAGAACGTGGTGAAGGTGATGATTGGGGGGGACGAATTCCCGCTCCGATCAGAGCGCTCAGAGGAGTACACGCGGGCCGTCGCGGACCATGTGGATCGCGCGCTGCGAGAAGCGTTGAGCGCGGGCGCGCGGGTCGAGAGCCACAAGGCCGCAGTTCTTGCCGCGCTCGCCGTTACCGACGAGTTGTTCCAAGCCCGCACGGCGGAACGGGAAATGGCCAGCCGCCTAGCGCTGCTCACGGCGGAGCTTTCTCGTCTACTACCTCCCCAAAAGCGGACCGTTGGCACTGGCGACCGGTTTGCCTCTCCCGGCGAGGGCGGCTAATTTCCACAAGCGCCGTCACTGGGCCACTCTAGTAGAACTCAACACGAGTGCGGTGCCCGACCCACGGTGGGTTTGGTGCGGCCGCTGGAGATAGATTATGTCCACAGGCGCCATCGTGCTGCTGGCCGTACTCGGAGCTGTTGTGTTGGCCGGGGCGGCTTTTTACTTGGGCCGGCGGGCCGAGCGGCGTCTCGCCGAAGCGGCTGGGCACGCGGCTGCGCAGCAATCGGAGCGTCTGCGGGCCGATGCCAAGCGTGAAGCCGAAACGGTCAAGGCACAGGCGATACTGGCGGGCAAGGAAGACGTCATTCGAGCCCGTGAGGAGTGGGAAAAAGAGGAGAGGGGACGGCGGGAGGAAGTCGCTCGTCTGGAGCGGCGCCTCGAAGAACGGGAGACGCTGCTCGACAAGAAGCACGATGCGCTCGACGAGAACGAGGCGCAACTCAACCGTCGCGAGCAATCTAGCCGAGACAAAGAAAAGCACCTGCGTGGCAAGGAAGAGGAACTCACCAACGCCATAGCCGACCATCGGGAGCGCCTCGAACAACTTGCCGGGATCAGTGCGGGCGAGGCCAAGGACCAGCTCATCAAAGAGATGACGGACGAGGCGCGCAGCGATGCGGCCGCCATTGTTCGTGACCTCAAAGAGGAAGCAAAACGAAACGCCGATCGGGAGGCCAAGAAGATCATCGCCCTGACCATCCAGCGTCTGGCGTCCGAGCACGCGACCGAGATTTCGACTTCCGCGGTGTCCTTGCCAAATGACGAGATGAAAGGTCGCATCATCGGCCGTGAGGGCAGAAACATCCGGGCCTTCGAGACGGCGACTGGCGTGGACGTCATCATCGATGACACTCCCGATACCGTCATCATCTCCTGTTTCGATCCCATCCGGCGGGAGACGGCGCGGATGGCGCTCGAACAACTCATCACCGACGGCCGTATTGAAGCCGAGATCGTCGAGGCGGGTGAGCAGGCGGTCTACGACGTGGGCATCCATGGGATGCACGCGGAATTGGTGAAGCTTGTGGGACGGATGAAATACCGAACTTCCTACGGACAGAACATCTACGACCACTCCAAGGAGGTGGCGTGGCTGGCCGGAATGATGGCCGGGGAACTCAAGCTCGATGTGAGCTTGGCCAAGCGAGGCGGCCTGCTCCACGACATCGGCAAGGTGCTGACACACCAGTCCGAAGGCACTCACGTGGAACTGGGCGTTGAGATGGCCAAGAAGTACGGAGAGGATCCCGTAGTCGTCAATGCGATCGGCGCGCACCACGACGACGAGCCACACGAATCGACTATCTCCGTCATCGTGCAGGCCGCTGATGCGGCAAGCGGCGCGCGCCCGGGAGCCCGGCGCGAAGCCTTTGATACCTACGTAAAGCGCTTGACGCGGCTCGAAGAGATCGCGAATGGCTTCAAGGGCGTGGAGAAGACGTTCGCCATTCAGGCGGGTCGAGAGATCCGCATCGTGGTCTCCCCGGATTCGGTGAACGACACACAAGCGGCACAGCTGTCGGAGGAGATTGCGCGCAAGATCGAGGACGAACTTCAATACCCGGGGCAGATCAAGGTGGTCGTCGTCCGCGAGACCAGGTCGGTGGATTTTGCCCGCTGAGATCACCAACACGGTCCAGGCCGCTCGGCAGTGGCCGAGCTAGATCTGTTTGCGGCCGTCGAGCCCGCCTCGTCGGAGGGGGCTTGGACGGTCGCGCAGGTCACGGCACGCGCCCGGCAACTCGTTGAGGCTGGGTTCAGAGCCCTCTGGGTGAAGGGCGAGGTCACCAACTTCAAAGCCTACCGCAGCGGGCATTGGTACTTCACCCTCCGCGACGCCAAGGCGCAAATCCGCTGTGTCATGTGGCGGGACGACAATCGCCGAGCGGCGCGGCCGCCGGAGCAGGGCACGCAGGTGTTCGTCCAGGCCCGACCAACGGTATGGGAAGAGCGCGGCGAGTTCCGGCTAACGGTGCGACAACTCATACCCACCGACACCGGGGGTCTCTGGGAGCTACAGCTGCAGAAGGCCAAGGCAGCCCTCGAGAAGGATGGTCTGCTCGATCCCGCCCGCAAACGTCCCCTGCCGCTCTATCCCTCGTGCATTGCCGTGGTCACCAGTGTGGACGGCGCGGCCCTCCGGGATCTGCTGTCCGTATTTGGACGCCGCTGGCCGGCCGTCAACCTCTTAGTCGTGCCTACGAGGGTGCAGGGTGAGGGAGCCTCCGCCGAGATCTGTGCAGCGCTCAAGACCGCAAACCGGATTCCTGAGATCGATCTCATCATCGTGGGCCGCGGGGGCGGGTCACGGGAGGACCTGTGGGCCTTCAACACCGAACAGGTCGCTCGAGCCGTGGCGGCAACCGGGGTCCCCACGATCTCGGCCGTTGGGCATGAGACCGATGTTGCCCTGACCGACCTCGTGGCCGACCTGCGAGCGCCCACCCCGTCGGCGGCGGCGGAGGCAGCGGTACCGGATCGGACTACCGGATCGGACTGAGGCGGCCAGAGGCCTCGACGCCCTCGCGAGGGGCCTGGGCCACTCCTTGATCAGCCGCACTCGACTCGGCCGCGAGCGCCTAGCCCGCACCGGGGATCGGATGCAGGCCGCCATGCAGGCAACGATTGAGCGTCAACGGGCCGCGCTGGGGCAGATTTCCGTCCGTCTGGATGCGTTGAGTCCCCTTGAGGTTCTCGGGCGTGGATATGCCGTGGCGCGGGACGACTCGGGGGCCGTTCTCCGGTCCGTGAGTAGCTTTCACACGGGAATGGATTTCCGGTTGACGGTGGTGGACGGCGACGTCGACGCCCGAGTTTCAGGAGCCGGAACGTGAGCGAGCAAAAGTCCTTCCGCGATGAGCTCGAGCGACTCGAGGCCATCGTCCGGTCCCTGGAAGCCCCGGACGTTGACCTCGACGAGGCGCTTGGCCTGTTCGAGGAAGGCGTGAAACGTCTCAAGAGCGCTCGGGCCCTGTTGGAGACATCAGAACTCACCGTGAAGAAAGTCGTGGAGGCCGCCGACGGCACACTCAAGATCGACGATCTCGACGACTGACCTCGGAGCTTTCCTCGAGGACGCTCGCCACTCCGTCAACAGTGTGCTGGAGAGGTGGTGCCGCCGGGTGCGGGCGGAGATCGAAGGGCCCATCGGCGAGGCGATCGCCTATAGCCTGTCGGTACCCGGTAAGCGTTTTCGACCGGCCCTGGCCCTGGGTGTCTTTCAGGCGTTGGGGGGTGACGGGGATGCCACCGAACTAGTCTCCGCTGTGGAGGTCGTGCACACGTACTCCCTGGTCCACGACGACCTTCCATGCATGGATGATGATGATCTTCGCCGGGGGATGCCCACGACGCATCGGCAATATGGGGCGACCACCGCCATGGAAGCTGGCTTCCGGATGGTGCCGTTGGCGGCCCGGATTCTGGTCACCGGCGCTGAGCAATTGGAGCTGGATCGAACGACCACGGGCTCGATCGCGCAGGAACTCTTCAAGGCGGCGGGTGCCCGCGGCATGATCGGCGGGCAGGTGTTGGACCTCGAGGCCGAGGGTCGACCGGTCACTCCGAGTGATCTCAACGAGATCCATCGGCGCAAGACAGGTGCCTTGATTGCCGTCAGTGCTGTGATCGGGGCGCTTGCCGCGCGCGCCGGTCCCGAGCGCGTTCGGGCAGTGCGAACATACGGCGAAGAACTCGGCCTCGCATTTCAAATCGCTGACGATATCCTGGACGCTACGGGGACGTCGGAAGAACTCGGAAAAACGGCGGGAAAGGACGCGAAGCAGCAGAAGGCGACCTATCCCGGGGTCGTCGGTGCGGAAGCGGCATTGGAGGAAGCGCGGGCTCGCGTTCGCCGCGCCATAGACCAACTGGGGTTGGGTGGGATAAATTCTATTGTTCTCAACGACTTAGGACACTTCATCGTCAACCGCCGCTTCTGACGGCGGAAAGGCCGTTGCACGCTATGGCGCTTCTCGAGTCCATCCGGAGTCCTGCGGACGTCAAGAAACTTCGCCCCGATCAGCTCCAGCCGCTTGCGGACGAGGTCCGCCAACGACTGATCGACGTGATCTCACAGACTGGCGGCCACATCGGCGCCGGTCTAGGCGTGGTCGAGTTGACCGTGGCACTGCTGCGCAGTTTCGATTCTCCCCGCGACAAGGTCCTCTGGGACGTGGGTCATCAGGGGTACCCCTGGAAAGTGCTGACCGGACGCAATGATCGCCTGCCCACGATGCGACAGCAGGGTGGTTTGTCCGGGTTCCTGCGAAGAGACGAGAGCGAGCATGACATCTTTGGTGCCGGCCACGCCGGCACCGCGATGTCAGCGGCGCTCGGTATCGCCACGGCGCGAGACATGGCGAAGGAGTCGTATCACGTGGTGGCTGTTGTGGGTGACGGGGCGATGACCTGCGGGTTGCCTTACGAAGCCATGAACAACGCGGGTCACTCGGACCGCGACATCATCATGGTCCTCAACGATAACGGAATGTCCATCGCGCCCAACGTGGGGGCGATCAACAAATACCTCGGATCCATCATAGCCAAGCCCATCACCAACAAGGTCCGCCAACTCGCCAAGCAGGCCATCGAGCGAGCATCGCACGTCGTAGGTGGACAGCGGATGGTGGACTTCGCAAAGAACCTCGAGGAGAGCATCAAGAATCTGTTCTCTCCAGGGATGCTTTTTGAGGAGCTGGGATTCCGGTATTTCGGCCCCTTAGACGGGCATGACATCCCAGCCATGCTCCAGACCATGGAGTTGGTGCAGGAACTCAAGGGGCCGCGGCTGGTTCACGTCATCACCCAGAAAGGCAAAGGATTTCCCCTGGACGCGCCGGATGTGGAGAAGTTCCATGCGCGCCAGCCGTACGATCCGGCGACCGGGGAGCTGTTGCCGAACACGGAGAGTGCTCCGTCGTGGACGAAGGTTTTCGGCACGGCGATCACGGAGCTCGCTGCCGAACACCCGGAGGTCGTTGCCATCACGGCGGCAATGCCCTCAGGAACCGGGACAAACATTTTCCAGAAGAAATGGCCTGAGCGATTCTTCGACGTGGGTATTGCTGAAGCTCACGCCACTACGTTTGCCGCCGGACTCGCGACGCAAGGGATTCGCCCCATTGTGGCGATCTATTCGACGTTCCTGCAGCGGGCCTTCGACGGCATCATCCACGACGTGGCGATCCAAGGGCTTCCGGTGATTTTTGGCATGGATCGCGCCGGGATGGTGGGAGCCGACGGCCAAACACACATGGGGCTGTACGACATCGCTTACATGTTGGCGGTCCCTGGCATGACGGTGGCCGCGCCCAAGGATGGGAAGGAACTGGTTGGGTTATTGCGGTGCGCGCTGGCCCACCGGGACGGACCGTTCTGTCTCCGCTATCCCAGGGACAACGCTCCGTCAAGCGCATCGCCCGCTGCCGAAGTCGGTGTCATCGAGTACGGCACGTGGGAGACGCTCCGGCGCGGCTCCGATTGCGCCATCCTCGCCACCGGGATCATGTGCGGTCCGGCCGTGCAGGCAGCCGAGCGGCTGGCCTTGGACGGGCTGGATGTGACGGTGGTGAACAGTCGTTTCATCAAGCCGCTGGACCGGCGCATGCTGGAGTCGATTGTCCAGGACCATCGCTTCCTTGTGACGGTGGAAGACGGTACGGATGTCAACGGCTTCGGCACGCAGGTGGCGGCTGCGGTGGAAACGATGGCACCCGGGGTCCGGGTGAGCATCATGGGTGTTCCGGACGGGACCTACGAGCACGCGTCTCGCTCCGCACAACTCGCAGCTGTTGGGCTTTCCGCGGGAGGCATCGCCGAACACGTCCGGGCGTGGGCGGCCAAGGAGAGCCTCTCGACCACATGAAACTCGGCGTCATCGGGAACCCGCTGTACCCGGAAATCAGCGGGGTCCTCAGCCGGCTGGCCGCCCTGGCCCCAGAGCAAGAACTCGCTCTTCTCACGGAGCCGGAGCTGGCGGAGTGCTGGCCCAGCAAGATTCCCCATCTCGACCTGTCCAACCCGAATCCTCCGGACCTGTTACTCACGTTCGGCGGAGACGGCACGCTGCTTCGGGGTGCACGCGCGCTCGGCGGTCGAAATGTACCCATCCTCGGCGTGAATCTCGGGCGCGTCGGATTCCTCACCACCGCCACGCCGGACACCCTCCAAGAAGCGATCCCGGCGTTCATCCGCGGTGACTTCGAGCTGGAGAAACGACACACCTTGGCTGCGGAAATCATCTCGGGAAGTGGGCACGAGTCGGAAGAGAACATTGCCCTGAACGACGTTGTCGTCCACAAAGCGGGAGTCGCCAGGGTGATTCACGCTCTCGTCCACGTCGATCAGGACGCGGTCGGCCAGTACAGCACCGACGGATTGATTGTTGCGACGCCCACCGGATCCACGGCGTATTCGCTGAGTGCCGGCGGTCCTATCCTGGTACCCGGCGTCGATGCCCTGGTGTTGACGGCGATCTGCCCCCACACGCTGGCCGTCCGGCCGATAGTCGTGCCCGGCACGGCCGAAGTCCGCATCAACCTGGTTCCACCGTACACCGACGAGGTATGGGTCTCCTACGATGGCCAGGTGAGCACCAACCTCGAACCGGCAGCCACAATCGTGGTCAGGCGCGGCCCGTGGGAAGTGAGTTTGGTCCGTCTCGGAAAAGAGGGGTTCTTCAAAGGGGTGCGGGAGAAGTTACAATGGGGAGATCTGACCGACCGGGAGAAGCGCTGAGGACGACCCGCCTCACTGAAGATGGTTCCACCCCCGTCCAGACGTTGTCCGCGGACCAAGCCTCAGCTTCCGCCGCCGGTAACGCTCCTAAGGAACGCATCGCCTCGGTGACGCATCGAACGGAGTGGATGATCTTGCCTTTATCCGCTGCACCGCGCCAACACCCTCTTGGCTGCCCGGAGGCGCCGGCAATGCTCGAGGTTGAGGCTCCGACATGCTAGCCGAGCTTCGCGTTCGCGATCTGGTCGTCATTTCAGACGTCACCCTGGCACTCAAGCCTGGCCTGAATGTCCTGACCGGCGAGACCGGCGCCGGGAAATCGATGCTCGTGGATGCCCTGTCCTTACTCGTCGGCGAGCGTGCGAGTACCGACCTCGTGCGCCCGGGTGCCGGTCGTGCGGTGGTGGAGGCGGCATTCGACCTGGAACTCACCGAAGATCTGGCCCATGCCGCCGATGAGTGGGGGATGGAGCTCGAGGACGGGAGAATGGTGGTGCGGCGGACCATCAATCGCGAAGGTCGCAATCGGGCGTGGGTCAACGGGAGTCCAACCACCGTCGGCGTGTTGGCGGGACTGGGGCAGCGGCTCGTGGACCTCCACGGACAACACGAAGCACAATCTCTCCTTCGTCCTGCCGCACAGCGGGACATCTTGGATGCTTTCGGCGGGGCGGAGGGGGAGCGCGCGAAGGTTGCTCGCTGTTTTGAGCTCGCCCAGCGGCTGCGGGTCGAAGAGCGAAGCCTCGGGGAGCGGCGTGATGAGATCCAGCGGCGAGCGGATTACCTGAAGCATGTGATGCAGGAGATCGAAGAGGTTGCCCCCAAGCCCGGAGAGGATGAGGCGCTCGCCACCGAGGCGAAGCGGCTGGCCCACGCCGAAGAGCTTACTGCGTTGGCGGACCGCCTGGCGGATATCCTGGACGGAGAGGGAGACGAAAGCGCCGCCTCGGTGCTCGGGGCGGCGGGCAGGATCCTGGACCAGTTATCGCGCATCGATGAGAGCGTCGGCCGCTGGGTGGAGCTGTTGGACGGGGCAGCCACAGGAGTGGCGGAGTTGGCCCGGGAGGTGCGCGATTACGAGTCTGGTATCGAGCTCGATCCTGGAAGGCTGGCGTCCGTAGAGATGCGGCGGGACCGCCTCTTCCGGCTCCTGCAGAAATACGGATCGACCCTGGAGGAGGTCCTGAATACCTGTCAGGATGCCCGTCGCGAACTGGAGGTGCTCGACACGGCAGATGCGGATCTCTCAGAGCTGGCGGAGCGCCGGGCCGAGGCGGAAGAGCAACTTGGCCGGGCCGCTGAATCGCTCTCCGAAAGACGGCGGAAGGCGGCGGGACACCTCTCCCAGGCCGTCGGACGCCTGTTGCCGGGGCTCGGTATGCCCGAGGGGACGTTTGCCGCCCAGATCCGGCCCCAGCTGGAAATCGGCAGCGCCGGTGCGGACGCCATCGCGTTCATGGTGCAGCTCAATCGTGGGATCGATGCCCGGCCCCTCGCACAAGTGGCCAGTGGAGGAGAGCTCTCGAGACTCATGCTTGGCCTGAAAGTGGTCCTGGCCAATCACGACGAGGTGCCGACCCTCGTGTTCGACGAGGTCGACCAGGGTATTGGAGGAGAGATCGCGTCCCAGATCGCGGACGCGCTGGCCGAGGTGGCCCGCGCCCGCCAGGTTCTGGTGATCAGCCACCTACCGCAGATCGCGGCGAGGGCGAGTCACCACTTGCGCGTGCTCAAGCGAGTGCGCGACGGCATGGCGACGGCGGATGTTCACGTGCTCGCTGGAGACGATAGGGCGGCGGAGATTGCCCGCATGCTCGGAGATGCTGAGGATCCGTTGCTTCAACAGCACGCCCTGGAGCTGCTGGGATCGGCCGGCCGGCGGGCGGGCGGACCGACGGGCCGACGGACCGCTTGACGCAAGGGGAGCACGTTCGTCTCTGCCGTGTAACCGGTGGTCTCGGAATGCTGACCGACTGGGCGTGCTTCGTCCCTCCTCCCTCCTCCCTCCTCCCAACTCCCTCCTCCCCTATGCACCCGGCAGCCGGTCGCTATTTGTTCGAATCCTCGGGAACGTTCATTACGCGCACCCGAAACCGTGTCCCCTTTCCCAACTCGGTCTCGACCTCGATGTCGCCGCCCAGGAGCCGGGCAAGCTCTCTGGACAGCGTGAGTCCTAAGCCCGCGCCACCCCCATCCTGGGACCCCATCGTCGCATAGGCGTCGAAGATCGTAGCGAGTTGGTCCTCAGCGATGCCTTTGCCCCGATCGACGACCGCAAACGCCAGCTCCGAATCGTTCCCCTGAACCTCCAGGGTTACGGTGGCGCCCCGCGGGCTGTGCGTCACGGCGTTGATCAGCAGGTTGACGAGAATCTGCCGGACCCTGGTGGCGTCTGTTCGACATGGCAGCTCGCTGTCGACTCCTCGGACTTCGAGATGGACGCCGGCGGCGTTCGCCGAAGGCTCCACCGTTCTGAGAGCCTCTTGGACGAGGGTACTCGCCGTGGTCCGGGCCAGGCGGAGGTTGAGCTTGGCCACATCGATTCGACTGAGGTCCAGGAGATCGTCCAACAATTCCAGTGCGTAGCGGGCCGAGTCGAGGATCTCGCGGGCCGAGCGGGGTGGAGCGGTTCCCAATTCCCGGATAAGCAGTTCTACCCAGCCGTGCACCGCGGTTAGTGCATTCCGCAATTCGTGGTTCACGGAGGCGAAGAACCGATCCCGAGAGCCTTGCAGCGTTCGTAGCTCTTCGAGCAGCCGCTGAGATTCTTTGTACAGGCGGGCGTTTTCAGCCGCCAGCGACGCTTCTGCGGCGAGCCTGGTGCGCTCTTGCTCGGCACGGGCCTGCCGTTTGATCGTCAGTTGAGTGAGCGCGCCAAAGATCACAAAGAGGCTTCCGGTGAAGAGCCGCATCCATACGTTGTCCGGATTCGGGGCGAACGCGTTGCTCGCGAAATCCCCGTGCGAAAGAAGAAAGGCCTCCATCGCCGCATCGAGAAACCAGTATCCAGCGGCGAGTAGCACGCCGACGTAGAGGAACGGGCCAAATACGTTAGTCGTGAACGGGCTCGCCCGGTCTTCCTTGGCCTCTATGTGATCAGTTGGTTGTGGCATAAATCACTTGAGCGCCGATCTTGGTTGGCGGTGTGCTGGCCGCCCGCTGCAGCTCCTTATTGGTAGAACAAACGCAGGTACAGGACGAGGTCGTTGGCCTTTGGTGTGAGGCCGCCGGAGCCGGAGAATGTCGAGCGATAAGTGAGTCCCGCTTCGATCGGCAGGCGGGGATCCTCCGGGGTCCGAGCCGAACGGTATGCGATCCCACCACCGAAGCTCAGCGCCTCCATCTTCGTCTCCCGCTCCAGGGGCTCCACGGATTGGCCCGATCCGTCCAAGAAGCGGTCACGACCCTTGCGGAAGTAGACTGCCGATCCGTACACGCGGAACGCCGGGTTCAAGCGCAGCGACGGATAGACGCGCAATCGGATCACGTCTCCGAGGTCTCTCTGGACGATGGCTGCGGCACTAGCCGGCACCAACAGTGAATCCGGGGGACTGACGCGGCGCGTCAACTGGTGAGAGAGTTGGAGCGTATACGAGGCGCCGATGGAGATTCCCAGCACACTCCCGGGGTCGAACGCGGCCTCGATGCCCGCCACCACGTCCCATTGCTTATCTCCCTGCCCCAGGTCGACAAAATTGTCCGCTCGGTCGTATTGACCCGTGGGAAACCGGATTGTGGCGGTCGCGGCGATCCTGGCCGCCGGTTGCTGTATTAGTCCGTACCGCATGCCCAACTCTGCATCACCGAAGTGCGTCGCTCTCACGAACTCGAGGGGATCGGCGTCATAGCCGAGTACGGGATCCGCGAAGATCCCATTGACGTCCTCGGTGCCCAGGCGCTCTTGTGGCAACGGAAGAGCGCCGGTAATGGATGCCCCGGCGAGCGTCTGCAGCTCGGCCACCACCGCGTCGATCTCGTTCGTGATGGCTACCCCTGCGTCGGACATCTCCAGCGGAGCGAAAGGCGGCGGCGCGCCGTTGCCTTCGCCGAGCCCCGTTAGTGCGAGCAGGTTGTCCCTGAGATTGGTCGCGCGTGCCAACGCCGCCTGTGCCTGAGCACAAGCCGCGCCGGTGGGACAGCCGAAATCCCCAGCCGCAATCCGACCTTCCAAGCCGGTCACGGCCGCTGTCAGCTCGTTGACCAGGGCGGCGGCCTGAGCAGCCGCCTGGGCTCCTGCTATCCCCTCTACGGCCTGGTTCCAGCCCACGTTGGCCTCGGTGCTGTCGCTGTCGAAGCCCACCTGCAGCCTCGTGGTGACGATGGGGATCTTGCCAGACACGGTGAGGCGATCGGTGAGGCCGAGGGCAAAGCTAAATGGAAAGCGCCGGATATCGGCGTCGAGGACGGTGTTGAACGCTCCCGCGTTGATGCGGTAGCCCGGGTCGCCGATGATTGACCGGATGGCCTCCTCGGACGGCAGGATTGCCGGCAGGAGATTGCTGCCGGCCGTGTCCGCGGTGAGATCGGTTCCCAGCAATTCCGGGTCTCCGTCGGGGACACCCGGGGAGCCAAGAGCGAACCGGCGATCGTAGTTCGTGTAGTGCGGAGCGAACTCGATGCGAAACACGCCGGCGGGTAACACGCGGGCGTCTACGATTTGGGCGCTCGAAGGTGTGCTCGTGAGAAAGAGGGCTGCACTCGTCGCGAGGCAACAGAGCACTCTCGGCAGCGAGTGAAGGCGAGCCGACACGAACTGTTTCTGAATCATGGGTCGCGGGAATCTAAGGGCAGGTGAGCGGCTCACCAAGCTGATGGGGGCGGGGGCGCTCAGTGCTCCTCCTCTCCCTCTTTGAGCAACTCCCGGTCGTACAGGGCGAAGATCTCCTGTCGAGAGATCAATCCGAGGAGCTTTGCGGGATCGGTTGAGTCGACGACGGGTATGTGGTGGCTGCCGCGCACGGCCAGACGCTGGAGCGCGGCTCGCAGGTGGTTGTCCGGCGTCACCCGCTCGAACTCCGTGCTGGCAAGGTCTCCAGCGACTACTACGGGGCCGAGGGAATCTGCCTTGGCCACGACCGTGCGCAGATCGCTGTACGTCAGCATGCCCACGAACCGCAGGTTGCCATCCATGACCGGGAACTCGGTCTGCGTGCTCGCGCCGATGGCCTCGATGATCTGGGGTACCGTCGCCGATTCACCGATCACGTGAGGATTCCCGTTGTAGCACGAGCGCACGGTGAGGCGCTCCAGCAGTGCGGCGTCTCGCCCATGCGCGATCTGCTCGCCTTTGCGGTCGAGCCACTGCGAGTAAATGGAGTGGCGATGGATCCGACGGGCGGTGATGTATGCGATGGCGCCACAGAGCATGAGCGGCAGGATGAGATCGTAATCGTTGGTCATCTCGAAGACGATCACGATAGCCGTGAGCGGGGCGTGCGTGCTCCCGGCCACTAGTCCCGCCATGCCGACCAGCGCGAAGGCTTCCGGCACGATGGCGAGATCTGGGAAGAGGGCATGTGCCGCCGCCCCGAAACCGCCTCCGAAAGTGGCGCCGATGAATAGAGCGGGGGTGAACACTCCCCCGGCCCGCACCGCCGCGATCGTCA
>JBDHFY010000102.1:0-13416 GCA_039590195.1 Gemmatimonadota bacterium
TGCAACACCAGAGGGCGAGGCGATCGCCGTTAAAGGTGACACCATCATGGCGGTGGGGAGCAATGAGGAGATCGCGGCCTACATCGGCCGCGGGACCGAGATCATCGAGCTGAACGGGATGCTGGCCATTCCCGGCTTCATCGAGAGCCACGGCCATTTCTTGGGGATCGGTGACGCGAATCTCCAGCTCAAGTTGATGGAGGTGGTGAATTGGGACGAGGTCGTCGCGATGGTGGAGGCCGTGGCGAGCGATGCGCCCACCGGCGAGCTGATCCGCGGTCGGGGATGGCATCAGGAGAAGTGGGATGAGACGCCCGAACCCAATGTTGACGGCCTGCCGACACACCATTCCCTGAGCCGCGTGTCACCAAACAACCCCGTGATCCTGCGCCATGCGAGCGGGCACGCCAGCTTTGCCAACGCCAGGGCCATGGAGATGGCGGGCATCACGCGCGAGACGGCTGACCCGCCGGGTGGTCAGATCGTGCGGGACGCCGCTGGCGAGCCCATCGGCGCGTTCCGGGAAACCGCCTCGCGCCTCCTCAGCCCCGCCGCGGAGCAAGCGACACCGCCCGATCTGCGCCGCCAGGCTCAACTCGCCGTTCAAGAAGTCCTGTCGAAGGGGATCACGAGTTTTCAGGACGCCGGATCGTCACTGGAAACCGTTGACCTCTTCAAGCAGATGGTCGACGACGGAGAGATGGGCGTGCGACTGTGGGTGATGCTCCGAGGTTCTAATGAGCAACTCGCGGAGGAGTTGCCCAACTACCGTCTCATTGGCTACGGGGATAACCGATTGACCGTCCGCGCGATCAAGCGGGGAATCGACGGGGCGTTGGGACCGCATGGCGCCTGGCTCCTCCGGCCGTATAGGGACCTTCCGTCGAGCGCCGGCCTCAACACGAGTTCCATCGAGAGCATTGAGGAAACCGCGCGCCTCGCCGTCCAACACGGATTCCAGCTCTGCACGCACGCCATCGGTGACCGTGCTAACCGCGAAACGCTGGACATCTACGAGGCGGCGTTCGGGGACAATCCGGACAAGACCGATCTCCGCTGGCGCGTCGAACACTCACAACACCTGCATCCCAACGACATTCCCCGCTTTGGCGAGCTCGGGGTGGTAGCGTCCATGGAGGGTGTCCACGCGACCTCAGACGCACCGTACGTCATCGAGCGATTGGGACAGCGCCGCGCGCGGGAAGGCGCGTACGTGTGGCAGAGTCTCATGCAGACGGGAGCCGTCGTCACCAACGGCACGGACGCGCCGGTAGAGGACGTGTCTGCCATCGAGAGCTTCTATGCCACGGTGTCGCGCCGTCTCAAGGACGGATCGGTCTTCTTTCCGGAGCAGCGGATGAGTCGGGAGGAGGCCCTGAAGTCGTACACGCTGAATGGTGCGTATGCAGCGTTCGAGGAGGACATCAAGGGGTCCCTCACACCGGGCAAGCTGGCTGACATCACCGTGCTCTCCAAAGACATCATGACCATTCCGGAAGACGAGATCCTCTCGACGGAGGTCGTGTACACGATCGTAGGGGGCAGAGTAATGTATAGTCGAACAGATCAGTCGGACGACCGGTAAGACACCATCGGGGAAGCGCAGCGCCCAGACCGAGGAAGCACAGATGACGACAGAGCGCGAACACATCGATCGCCGCACGTTTCTCGGCGTATCCGCGTCCTGCAGCGCCCACTTCCTTTGCGTGGCCGCGGGGTCTTCGCCGTCGACGCGGCAGTTCCTTTCTCACGCGTTGCAGCAGCGGATCATCGCTCGGGAGCCGTGGGGACGACTGGAGCAGATCGGCGAAGGGCTTTGTCGACGGAGATCGCACGACGCTCTGCAACGGCGGCATCATTGCCGGGAGCGATGGTGTCCTCGTCGTGGAGAGCTTCGCGACGCCTGAAGGTGCTGCGTGGATGGCGCAACAGGCTCAGGAGTTGGCGGGCCGCGCGCCGTCCCACGTGGTGCTCACACATTACCACGGAGATCACACAAGCGGCATCGAGGGGTATCAATCCGATACGATGCCCCGGATCATGGCTACGGAGGTGACGCGCGATCTGGTTCAGGAGACGGACGCCGGACGGGGACGTGACCCCAACGAACCTCGTGGGAGGATGCTTGCGGAGGTTTCACTACTCAATCCGACCGCCTCAACCCGCATCGATCTTGGAGGCCGTGTCGCGTGGATCCATCCTCGTGAAGGCCACACGCCGAGCGACGTCACCGTGGAGATTGAAGAGCCGAGTGTGGTGTTCTGCGGGGATCTGGTGTGGAACCGCATGTTCCCGAACTACCGAGACGCGATTCCGACCAAGCTCTCGCGAGATGTGCGCGCACTCGTGCGAGATCGTGAGTCGGTCTATGTGCCGGGACACGGCCCCCTCGCAAATTCGCAGGACCTGGAGCGTTACATCCAAGTCATCGACGACGTAGGGGCCGCAGCACGACGAGCCATCGAAGGCGGGACTCCGGCTGCCGAGGCGGCGCAGTCGTACCGCCTTCCCGAGACGCTCGGCGAGTGGACGATGTTCAATTCGCGGTACTACGAGGTGGCTTTCATAGCGTGGGAGCGTGAGCTCAAGGAGCAGTGAGCCATGATCAACACCTTTCTCCTCGGTGTGGTAACGGTGATGGGGGTGTCCTGGGCGGCACCCCTTCGCGATGACTATCCCAAGAATCCCAACATCGATGTCCTGAACTACGTCTTTCGGCTTACACTGAGCGACGACACCGATGGGATTCGGGGTGAGGCCACCGTGGATGCCCGGTTCCGGACCGACGGCATTACGGAGATCACCCTCGACCTGATCAATGCGTCGCCGCAGAGGGACGGTCGTGGGATGACCGTGGTGGGCGTGGTCTCGGAGACGGATCCGGTGGATTTCCAACACCAGAACGACAGGCTTCGCATCACGCTGCAGGCTCCGTCGGCCGCGGGGCAGCGTACCCGGTTCACGATCACCTACCGGGGCGTCCCAGCCACCGGTTTGATCATCGGCAACAACAAATACGGGGATCGCACGTTCTTCAGCGATAACTGGCCGAACAAAGCCCGCCACTGGCTGCCCACGGTCGACCACCCGTACGACAAGGCGACGTGCGAGTTCATCGTCACCGCCCCCGATCACTACCAAGTGATCTCCAACGGCCTCAAGCTGGAAGAAACGGACATGCCGGACGCCATGCGCCTGACGCACTGGAGGCAATCTGTTCCGATCGCGTCGTGGCTCTACGTCCTCGGGGTTGCGCGCTTTGCGGTGCAGTACGTTGGTGAGTACCAGGGAAGATCGATCCAGACCTGGGTGTATCCGCAGGATCGAGAGGCCGGTTTCCATGACTTCGCGGTGCCGACGAAGCAAGTCCTCGAGTTCTACGGCGACATGATTGGGCCGTTTGCATACGAGAAGCTTGCCAACGTGCAGTCGAACAGTGTCCGCGGTGGCATGGAAGCGGCAACGGCCATCTTTTACGGGGATGCATCGGTCACGGGTAGGCGGGACAGGCGCTGGCGGAACGTGATTGTTCACGAGGTCGCACATCAGTGGTTTGGCAACTCGGTCACGGAGTACGATTGGGACGACGTCTGGCTCAGTGAGGGATTTGCCACCTACTTCACGTTGCTCTTCATCGAGCACGCATATGGCCGTGACGAGTTCGTCGAGGGTCTCAACTCCAGTCGCCGGCGGGTTCTTGCGTTTTACGAACGAGACCCCGGCTATCGAATCGTCCACGACAATCTCACGGACATGAGCCTAGTGACCAGCTCGCAAACGTATCAGAAGGGAGGGTGGGCGCTACACATGTTGCGTGGCCTGATGGGGGATGATGTGTTCTGGAACGGGATCCGCGAGTATTACCGGCTGTATCGAGACGGCAACGCCACTACCGCCGACTTTCGCCGCGCCATGGAGGAGGCATCGGGGAGAGATCTATCGCAGTTCTTCGAACAATGGCTGTACCAGGGAGGCTTTCTCAAGCTCGCCGGCGGATGGCGGTACGATGTGCGGGCGGCGAGGCTCGAAGTCGAGCTCACCCAAGTGCAGAACGACGGTACCGCTTTTCAGATGCCCATCCAGCTCGGGATTTACCATGAGGAACCGACGCGCCCACGGCTCGAGGTGCTCGAGGTCAACGGCGTGAATAACCAGTTCACGATTCCCCTCGAGCGCGAGCCGGTGGATGTGGTGCTCGATCCGTACACGTGGGTGTTGATGGAAGCGGAGTTTGCCAGGCGATAACGTGAGTTGATGGGATGGGGCGTAGGGCTTGGGTCTCAGGGCATGCGGTATAGCGTATGTCTCGGGAGCAGGGAGCAGGGAGCTGGTCGCTGGCAGCCGGGGTGCTGCGGCCGGGCAGGGATTGGGGTTGGGCCCCTTCACTTCTTGCCTGTTACTTCTCCCCCTTTTCAATACCGTCAAGCAATCGCAGTCTGGTGAGTTGAGCCACAGAGCACACAGAGTTCACAGAGAGGTTGATGGCCACTCTCGAATCTGGGCTGTTTTCGCGGGTCCGTAGGCAGACCCTCTGTGTCGTCTGTGATCTCTGTGGCAAAAAGACCTTCTCACTCACCTCGCCTCATCATTCTGTGATCTGCCAGCCTCGGCGAGTTCTCCTGGTGTGAGTTTATTGAACTGCATGGCATTCTTGCGTCTACCCAATGCAAACGCATCATCCAAGCTCACGAACGTCAGGTGGATCTGGTCACCGATCCACGCAGTGCCCGCGCGGAGTGACTCGAAGAAGAACACGTACTCGCAGAAGCTCGCGCGCGCATTCGCCTCCATGGCGGCCAGCCCTGGGTTCGGCAGTGAGAGGACAATACCGGGTTTATCTGCGCGCACTCGAGTGGGCGAGACCGTGAGGGAAATGAGTTGTCCGGTCTGCGGGCAAGTTGACGCCACATCGACTGTTTTGCTGAGAATTTCCGGAATGAACAGCGTATCCCATGCGCACCAGGCATAGAGCGTATTGCCGTCGATGGACATGGTGTGGCGGGTCGGTTCGAGGGTCAATCCGCCAAACGATACTATCCGTCGCTCCTCGTCGAGTTGAATGAGCCGGGGCCACGATTTGACCGTCTCCCACACCTCGGCCGAAGAACGATTCAGTGATGCTGCGAGCTCCTCGCGACGCACCGGTCTGCCTCGGGCCAGGAGTCGAAACAGGTGCAGGGCAAACTCTTGGTCCGTACGGCGACTCGATGGGCGAAGGGTGACGAGATCGTTGAGCAGAGCTTCCAGAAGTTCGCTCTGGCGAGGCGCCACGCCTTTCTCGCTCACGCGGCTCGTTTCCTGCGTTCCCACGCGTCGATCTGGCCTAGTGGGCCGGGACAATAGTGTTCGTGCGTTGTGTGTCCGGTGAGTAGCGTCCACAGTTGCGGAATGGCGCGCATCTCACATCCCGGAGTGGCTATGAGACTGGACAGTACGAAAGACAGGCCCAAGTGGGCGCTGAAGTAGATCAGCCAGAGCAATAGCACGCCGCCGAGCGGCGGCCCCCACCAGCTACCGTACAGCACGAGGTCGGTGACGACGGCGACCACCGCAGCCCCCAGAACCATCGCCTGCGGCCAACGCTTCCAGCTCACCGTGAAGCCGAGGTTGACAACGTACGGTGTGACGTGAAGCGCGAACAGGGCCGCCAGCCAGAAGAGTGGATTGCCGGGGGCCGTCGTCCCAAGCAGCGCGCCGCCTTGCCGAAGCCAAGTCGTACGATTCGGCCCATCGGGCCTGGTCTTGCGAGCGACCCTTGTGCCTCAAAGCGCGTGGCTGTGGACCATTGGGGGTGTTCGGACATTCCCGCCTCCGTGATGGCGTCTCTAGAAACAGCATCCCTTAGTCTTGGGGGGACACTTCACCGATCCAAACGAGCAGAATACGCAGCAGTCGCCGGCGTTGGGTTTGAGCATCGCTCGACACCCCGTGCAGCGGTAGAAGAACACGCACGAGTCCACGGGCATCTCTTCCGTCTGCGCGTGTTCACAGAACGGGCACGTGATCGTGCTGGACTCGCTGGAGCCTGTTGCCATGAAGGTGTGCTACTCCAAGGCCTCGAGGATCGGACACTCGGCGGAGGTCTCACGCTGGGCACACGCTGCCGCCAGCTTCTTGAGCGTGCCACGAATTCTTCTCAGTCGCCTCACGCGTTCGTCGATGTCGGCGATTTTCTCATCAGCTCGCCGCTTGACCGAGGCACAGCTAGAGCGGGGATGGGCACGAAGCGACAGGAGATCACCGATCTCGCTCAGCGAGAAACCCAAATCCTTCGCGTGGCGGATGAAGCGAATCCGGGCGACGACATCGTCGGGGTAATGCCTGTAGCCCGCTCTCGGGCTCTTGGGCTGTGTGACGAGTCCTTTCCGCTCGTAGAACCGAACGGTCTCGACGCCGACGCCGGCCTGCCGGGCGACCTGTCCGATGGTGGTAGGAGCCATGTGCACTCTCTCGCAGCGGATGGAAGTATAGGGTCCGTACGTTGGTACGGAGTCAATAGTGCCATCGGCTCGTGGGAGGGTGCCGGCAGACCGGCGCCCACGTTGAAGGTGCCTCGGAATCAATAACTAGCAATGTCAGTAATTAAGTCTCGGCTCTCCCTGAGGTGGAGGCCTGCAATCCCTCCAGCGGAACGTCCTTGCCCCTGCGGGTTAACTAGATGGACCATCCATATAGTGACGGTCTACTGAACTGACTTGCACAGGAGACGAGATGGAAGTCCGGCAGATTGAGTCGCTGCTGCCCCTCACCCACCTCACCTATCATGTCCTTTTGGTCCTGGCAGGGACCACGCTCCACGGCTACGGGATCATCAAGGAGATCCACGAGCGCACCGGTGGCGCCATCGATCTGGAAACCGGAACCCTGTACACAGCCATCAAGCGGCTCAGGGAAGACGGCCTCATCGACGCGGCGACGGTTCCCCCAGAGGTGGCCTCGGAGGACAGCCGGCGCCGGTATTACGAGCTCACCCCGCTCGGAGAGCGGGTTCTCAAGGCCGAATCGGAGCGCCTGGCGCGACTCGTGGGCCTCGCGCAGGAAAAGAACCTCGTAGGCGACATCGCCCGGGCGGTTTGATCATGAATCCGGCTTTCGGTCTGCGCATCTGCCGCTGGTTGCTCCGTTTCTTTCCTGCGGCATTCCGGGCCGAGTACGAAGAGGAGATGCTTTCGACCGTCGCTGGCCGGCACAGCGCAATGGTGCGTCGCTCCGGTGCCTCGGTCGTGGGGTTTTGGACCCGCGAATGTATTGCATTGCTGCGCGCCGCGTGGCGGGTGCGGGCAAGGGAACCCCGCCGTCGTCGCCGATCGGCGGAGACTCAACAAAAAAAGGAATGGAACATGGGTTTACTGCTCCGGGATGTCCGCATCGCGCTGCGAAGCCTGCGTCGCGCTCCTACGTTCACGATCGTGGCAGTGGTCACGCTCGCCCTCGGGATCGGCGCGAACACCGCAATCTTCAGCGTGGTGCACAACGTGTTGCTCACGCCGCTCGACTTCGAGAACCCTCGAGAAGTCGTTGCGGTATGGGGTGAGGACGAGAACTACAGTCAGCTTCCCGTCGCAACGGGAGACTTTCGGGACATCCGTGAGCAGTCCACTACGATCAGCGACTTCTCTGCCCGCTACAGCACTCCCACGAGCTTGACCGGCGATGACGGCGAGCCGGAAGAAGTCACCGTGATATGGGCGACGGCCAACTATTTCTCGCTCATCGGCATCACGCCGTCGCTGGGACGGAGCTATACGGAAGAGGAAGAGGACGCGGTCGTCTTGAGCAATGGGCTCTGGCGACGTCGCTATGGTTCGGATCCGAATGTCCTCGGCAAGCGGATCGTGATTGGTGGCCAACCACACGTTGTGGTAGGGGTGCTTCCCGCCGGCGTCAATCCCAACGTGACGATGCTTCGCAGCGTCAGGGAAACGAACGACATCTGGCGCCTCATGCGACCACGGTGGCTGGAGAATGATGATCGCATCAACGCGTGGTTGCGCATCGTTGGACGATTGAAGCCGGAAGCGACGGTGGAGCAGGCGCAGGCGGAAATGAACACCATTGCGCAACGAATCCTGGAAGTGGCGCAGGACAATGCCCACGTGGGTTTCCGGTTGCACGTGGTGTCGATCCACGACGATATCGTACGGCGGGCCCGGCCGTTGCTTCTCGTCCTCATGGGGGCGGTGACGTTCGTGTTGCTCATCGCCTGCTTCAACGTGGCGAACCTGCTCCTCGTTCGCGCTCAGGGACGGTCGCAGGAGATGGCGGTGCGGTCGGCGTTGGGGGGTGGGCGAGGACAGCTCGCTCGGCAGCTCCTCGTTGAGAGCACGCTCCTTGGGCTGTTGGGTGGTGCCGCGGGTGTGGGGCTCGCGTCTGCGGGGATCAGCCTGCTCCGAGCCCTGCGGCCGGCCAACCTGCCCCGCCTGGAGACCGTGAACCTCGATGGATCCGTGCTGATCTTTGCGCTGGCGGGCTCTCTTGTTGCAGCGGTGCTGTTCGGTTTCGTACCGGCTGTGCGTGCAAGCCGCGCGGATCTCATGACCTCACTCACCGATCGGGGGACGTCGCACGATCGTGGCCACCAACGGATCAGCCGTGCGTTGATTGTCTCTGAGGTGGCGCTGTCGTTGGTGTTGTTGGCTGGCACCGGTCTGCTACTCAGGAGCTTTGTGGAGCTTCGTAAGATCCGCCCGGGGTTCGACACCGACCACGTTCTCACGGTTTCGTTGTCGGAGTCGGGGCGGGCCGAAGACGGTGAGCAGGCGATGCTGTTTTTCAGGCAGTTCGAGGAAGAAGTGTCGGCGTTGCCGGGCGTCGAGGCCATCGGGTATGCCAACCGGATTCCCCTCGGCGGCGGTCTGTACGGTGGCCCTTGGGCGACGGAGGAGACCCAGGCTCGGGGCGATACCGAGGAAGAGGGCGCCTTTCGGTTCGTGAGTGCTGGATACTTCCAAGCGATGGGGACCCGACTCCTCGCGGGGCGGTTCTTCAATGCGAACGAAGATTGGGAAGTCGCCATCGTGGACGAGAAGACGGCGGCGATGGCCTGGCCGGGAGAAGATCCCATCGGGAAACGCATCTGGACGGGAGCGCTCGGTCGAAACGGAGACTGGTCTCGCGTGATCGGTGTCGTCGAGCACCAACGTCACGGGAACGTCAATGAGGATTACAACGAGACGGTCTTCTTCCCGGAGTTTCGGGGCTGGCCGGGCATGCAGCGTTACGCGGCGATTCGTACGTCCGTGAACGCGGCGAGTATCGGCCCCTCCATTAGAGCCACCCTCCGCCGGCTCGATCCCAACGCGACGCTCGCCCGAATGCGGACCGTCGAGGAATTGGTCGGAAACGCTCTCGCGCCCAACCGGTTCGCGCTCCTCCTCATTGCGATCTTTGCGGGAGTCGCCGTCCTTCTCGCCGCGGTGGGACTCTACGGGGTGATCTCCTACTCGGTGAGCCAGCGAACTCGGGAGATCGGCATCCGAATCGCGTTCGGCGCTGCAAACTCGAGCATCATGCGACTCGTGGTCGGTCAGGGCTTCGTGTTGACCGTGCTCGGTGTCGTCCTCGGTATTGTCGGCGCGATGGGTCTGACCCGGGTTATCTCGAGCCTGCTCGTGGGTGTGGCACCGACGGATCCGGTGACGTTCACGGTCGTTGCCGCGGTGCTCGTCGCCGTTGGGCTGTTGGGATCGTACGTGCCGGCGCGGCGGGCGCTCAAGGTGGACCCGACGGAAGCGTTGCGGACGGAGTAGGGCCACCCCGCCCCACCCGTCCACCAGGGTGTAGGCTGTAGGGTGTAGGTGAACGCTGATTGGCACGAGACCAACCGGCGATTCTGTAAAGCCAGCCCCGGGCGCCCTTCGACAAGCTCAGGACAGGGAAGCCCGGGGTTTTGTCAATCGAACATCCAATCACAGCGAGTACCTGATCCTGAGCACCCGAAGTCGAAAGACCAGTGCAGCACAGGCGGTCAGCAGGGCGACGGTGCCGAGGATCAGTCCCATGCGAAGCCACGATTCTCCCACGCGCAGTCGTTGAGCGGCGAGTTGCACCATAGTCCTGATCCACTCCAGGCTCCCGAGGATGAGGGCGATCTGAACCAAGCGCGCCGTCCATGGACGCGGGATCAACAAGATCGCCGGAAAGGCGAGGCTCACCAACGTCAACGAGAGGCTACCCGATCTCAGGAAGTGTGCTCCGAGAAGGAGTGCACTCAGAAAGACGGGAGTGAGCCGGAGGAGGTTCACTCTTGCGTTTCCCTATTCCGCCTTCATGGTCAGTACAGGATCCACGCGCGTGGCCCTGCGCGCGGGCAGGAACGTAGCCAGAGCTGCAACGCCAATGGACACGGCTCCCACCCCGCCGAAAATCACGGGGTCGAGACTGCCAACCTCAAAGAGCATGCTCGCCAGAAATCTCGTCAAACCTGTGGCCGCGACCAACCCGAGAACGACACCGATCGACCCCAGTGCAATTCCCTCGCGTAGCACCATGCCGAGCAACGCACGGTTGTCGGCGCCGAGGGCCATGCGGATGCCGATTTCTCGGTTGCGTTGCTTGACCGCGTAGCCGATCACCCCGTAGACGCCGATGGCGGCGAGAACGAGCGCCAGCACCGCAAAGAAGGAGAGCAGCGTCATGAGGAGGCGCCGCTGTGCCACTGTTTCATTCACCACGTGATCCATCGATGACACCGCAAAGGCCGGAAGCTCCGGGTCGACCGCCTGCAATGCCCCGGTGGCCTGCTGGGTCGCCGCTTCCGGCACGGCGACCGTCTTGAGCACGAACGTCATGCCGAGACCAACGCCCTGCCGGTAGGATGCGTACATCGTCTCCCTGGGTTGAACGTCCAGGGCCTGGTGGCGAACGTTGCCGACGATGCCGATAATGTCGCGCCACGGAGCCCGCGACCCTCCAATCCTCAAGCGCACGCCCACGGGGTCTTCACCGGTGAAATAGCGATCCGCCATCGCCTGGCTGATGATGACGGCGGGGGGATTGTCGCGGTCGTCATTCGTCTCGAACCCTCTTCCCCGGACGAGCGGTATCCCCATGACGTCGAAGTAGTTGGGGCTGACGATCCGAAACTCTGCAGTGGTCGGCGCAGCAGCGGTCCCGATGTCCTTTCCGTCGATGGCGAACGGTGCGCCGTTCAACTCCCGCAATGGGAGATCTGAGACGAGCCCCGCACGTGCGACCTCCGGCAGTGCTTCCATTTGGTCCAACACTCGATCGAACAGGACGATGCGTTGAGCCGGCTCAAAGAACCGCCCGATCTGTGGGTTGTTGGGCCAGGGAAGCCACGTTTGCATTGTGAGTACACGTTCGGCATCGAAGCCCGGATCCACTGCCAGCAGGCGTGCGAAGCTCTTGACCAAGAGTCCGGCGCTGACCAGCAGGACGAGGGAGATGGAAATCTGCGCCACGACCAGGCCGTCGCGCGTACGGCCCCGGGCCGCGCTCGAACCGCGACTCCCCTCGTTGAGTAGGTGCTGGGATTTCGGGTTGGAGAGTTGCCACGCGGGGATGAGACCGGCGACGACCGTCGCGACCAGCGATCCCGCTAGCGTGAACAGCAAGACGGCGCCGTCGATGGAAGCGGTTTCGATCCGCGGGAAATCCGCAGATGCGAGATTCCTCAAGAAGCTGGTGCCGAACGCCGCTACTACGAGGCCCACGGCCCCGCCCACGAGCGCCAACGTCAGGCATTCGATGAGCAGTTGCCGCATGATCCTGCCACGCCCACCTCCCAGCGCCGAGCGAATCGCCAGTTCTCTGCGACGAGCGGCACCGCGAGTCAGAATGAGATTCGCCACATTGGTGCAGGCGATGAGCAGCACGAATCCCACCGATCCGAAGAGGACAAGCAGCGTAGTCCGCACGTCGCCCACGACGCGCTCGAGCAAAGGGACGACCGTAATGGTCCATCCTGAATCGGCAGGGTAGGACGCCGGATACTCTTTTTCCAGGTTCGTTGCGATGGTCCAGAATTCGGCCTGGCTCTGCGCGAGCGAGAACCCCTTCTGCCGTCTTCCTATCAAGGTGAGCGGGCGGCCATTGCGATTATCGAATCGCGTGCCCGGCGAGAGATCGATGGGAACCCACGCCTCCACCGGCCTCGCAGCCGACTCGCCGGGGTGCACGAAACCTTCCGGCATGACGCCCACAACGGTAATGGGATCGTCGTCGAGCCTCAGTGACATGCCGATGACCGCCGAGTCTCCACTGAAGAGACGTTGCCACGCCGCGTGGCTGATGATGGCTACGTATCCGATGTCGCCTCCCGCATCCTCGGGCTTGAAGTCTCGACCAAGCTCCGGTGACGCGCGCAACATCGAAAAGAGGTTCCATGAAGTGAGCACGACCTCCCATCGCTCCGGCCGCTCACCGTTCGTGATGTTGGCGTCGATGTTCCACGTGGCGGCAAGGCCGCTCAGGGACGTGGCCTGTTCGATGTAGTCTCGGTATTCCGGTCCCGAAGCCGTGATGTCCTGGGACCCGATCCCCGGGAGTTGCCCGCCAACGACGACCAACTCATCGGGGTGGTCGAACGGCAGCGGGCTCAACAAGACTGCGTTCACCACACTGAAGATGGCAGTGTTGGCCCCGATCCCCATCGCCAAGGTCGCGACGGCGATTAACGAGAACCCAGGCGCCTTGCGGAATACGCGTAGAGAGTAACCGACATCCTGCAGGATTGAGTTCATCCGTGTGCTCCAGTTCTGCCGCCTTCCCCGAGTGTGTGTCCGCCGAGCGCGGGCGGCCCTCCTGGGGCGTAGCCGGTATTGGATCAGGGCGCTGCCAATCTGATGCCAGTACCACAGCCTGGCGCGGCGCGGCCCCATCTCTGCGACGGTGAAACGCCGGAGTTCCTCGTGGAGGTCGCCGAGGACATCGTCCCGGATCTGTCGTGGGGCGAGTCGGGTGAAAAACCAGTCGGCGAGACGCGGAGGTACCATGTGAACCTTACGTCCCACGCGCGAGCTTCACGCCCTTCCACATGCGATTCATCATTTCGCGGGCGTGCGCCAGAGCTAGTTCACCCTCGGCTTCGACCTGGAAGTAGCGCCGCGCGCGACCGCCGCGCACGGGATCGGGGTCACCGTGCCAGGAGCTGACCAACCCTTTCTTCTCTAGCCGTTCCAGTGTCCCGTATACCGACCCAATGGTGACTTTTCGGCCGGCGGTGCGCTCCAGCTCGCGACGGACGGTCATCCCGTAGCTCTCGTCACCCAGCCGCAGCAGCGCCAGGATCACGAGCTGCTCGAACTCACCCAGGTAGTCGCCTTTAGCCATGCGGAATGCTCCTCAGGATTCTCGGGCCGGATAGTCAGCCCTGCCAAACGCCCTGCATTTCTACATTTCCGAAGAAATACTCCCCGGGGGTCAGAATGTTCCGCGGGAGCGAGTGGGGGGGAG
>JBDHFY010000102.1:13443-25871 GCA_039590195.1 Gemmatimonadota bacterium
GAGGAGTAGGCCATTCCGTGCGCCCCTTGACGGGACGCCGTCGACAATATAGTTGTTATATGCAACTATCGAGGGACGGAAGGCACCCATGACCGCGAGCACCTCTGCCACCGATCGCACGCTCGACCGAGACGCCGCACTGCTGTACGAGGCGCTCTCGGATCTCCTGCGGGTCTACCAGTTCCGGGATCGGGATCGGATCTGCTGTCATGACATCTCCGTGACCCAGTGTTATGCCCTGGAGTCCCTAGTTCGGGAGGGGCCGCTCACTCAGAACTAGCTGGCCAGCCGCCTGTATCTGGACAAGAGCACGGTGAGTCGCGTGGTAGCTGCTCTCGAGCGAAAGGGCCTCCTCCGGAGAGTTCCTCATGCCGCCGACGCGCGTGCCGTACAGCTGGGCGCCACCCGAAAGGGCCGCCAGCTGTACGACCGGATCTCCAAGGATATCCAGGCGCAGGAAAAGAGGCTGATCGCGGACTTCGATCCGGACGTCCGCGCCGCCATGATCGAGCTGATCGGCCACCTCGCGCGAGCGGCGGAGGAGCGGGTGGACACCTCGGGGGGCACCTGCAGCCGTGTCGAGTGACGTCACGTGGTTGGGGGTATCGCGACGGCCGTGGAATATAGGTGGTATCTGCAACAACCAACGGATGGCGCTGCACCTTCAGGCCGCCGTCCATCAGAAGGGAAGGGTGACATGGCGTTCGACACTGGCTTCGCGGAGCCCAGCGATTTTCCGTCCATCCTCAAGCTCCTGGCGGATTCCGATCTCCCCGAAGCTAAACTCGGCGTACACATGAACACGCTGATTCTCACGGCGAAGGACGATGAGCGCCTCATCGGGTGTGCGGCACTCGAGGTATATGGAAGTGACGCGTTGCTGCGCTCCGTAGCGGTCGCACGAGAACTTCGGGGCAAGGGGCTGGGCGATAAGATTACGGAAGCGGCTCTGGATGTCGCCGAGCGATTGGGATTGCAGGCCGTGTATCTCTTGACGGAGACTGCTGAGAAGTTCTTTCTGCGTCACGGCTTCGAACCGACAGAGCGATCGACCGCGCCTCACGCCGTGACGCAGTCCATCGAGTTCGCATGTGCCTGCCCGGAAAGCGCCGTGGCGATGGTGAAGCGACTCGACACGAAAGTGCCGGCATCGGGTTCGTTTGACGCACCGGGTGCAAGCTCGGCACGGGTCGAATGAAAGAAGAATCGGGTGTAACATGTTGACGAAAGATCGAGCGATTTCCTGGAAGGCGTTCTACGACTCAGCACGCCACAATGACATCCTCGACGAGCGCACGACGGTGCTGATTCACCTCGCCGCCGCTATGGCGACGGGCTGCTATCCGTGAATGGAAGAATACTTCGGCGTGGCCGAGGAGATTGGCATCACCAAAGACGAAATCGGCGCGGTGCAGGCGAGCGTCATGGCGGTGGTGGCAGGGCGGGTCGGAGCGCAGTTCCGCGAGGCGAGACAACGACAACGGGCAAGAGTGAAAGAGGGCCGTGACGCGTCGAAGTGAGGGATCGTAACCGCAGCAATGACAGCGAGCCGGTCCGCGCACTGGAGGGATCAATGAAATCCGTGAATCTCGCGAGTTCGTTCAGAGATGCCGGCGGTTCTTTGCCGATCACGGTCGGCCAGGTGAACGACTCTGTGGTGAGACTCGTCAGGCTCGCCGGACGTCCTGAGATCCGCACCGCCTGTCACCGGTACGAGCGCGAGGATGGGTTGGTGCTTGTCACGCAAGGCCAACTGCGGCTCAGGTTCGACGGACGATCCATTGCCTTGCGTACGGGTGAGCTGATGATCATCCCAAAGGACGTGGAGCACTGTATGACGGCTAGCGAAGAGGTCCACCTGATGGTCATCGAGCCGAAGGCCGCCAGACCAGCCGGTTGTCGGCTTGCCGGAAAGAACGCGGGTGAGGATCGCGACTGGCCGGCGTACGTCAGCGTGCGGGGTTTGGTGTAAGGGGCGAAGGGGGGCGTAGTAGGGGCGTAGCATGCTACGCCCACGGTACGCCCATGCTACGCCCCTACGTTACTTGGGTGTCAACCGCCGCGGGAGGACCGGGCCTTCGCGCGGAAATTCGAGCGCAAGATCCGGAGAGCACTGAATGACTTTTGTGGTGATAATGAGGCATGGTGACGATGAGAGTTAGCCGTGCTCGGCTGGTGGCGGCGTTTGCCGCTGTCTACCTGATCTGGGGTTCCACGTATCTCGCCATCCGATTTGCCATCGAGACAATTCCCCCGTTCTCCATGGCCGGGGTGCGTTTCCTGGTCGCGGGGATATTGCTGTACGGGTGGGTGCGCGCGAGGGGGGCGGCCCGGCCCGAGGCCGTGCATTGGCGGACGGCGCTCATCGTTGGCGGTCTCCTGCTGGCCGCTGCCAACGGAGGGGTTGTCTGGGCGGAGCAGGAAGTGCCTTCCGGCATCGCAGCGCTCATCGTGGCGACGGTGCCGTTGTGGATTGCGATCTTCGTGTGGCTGCGGGGATACGGACGTCCGCGCGGAGCCCAGATCGCCGGTCTGATCGTGGGGTTCTGGGGTGTGGCATTGCTCATCGCTCCGTCGGGTCTGGTGGGTGGCGAGTCCATTCCGCGAACCGGGGCGCTCGTGTTGATCGCGGCGGCGTTCATGTGGGCCGCCGGTTCGCTGTATTCGCGCAGCGCTCCGCAACCGGCCTCCCACCAACTGGCCAGTGCCATGAGTATGATCGCCGGAGGTGGACTCCTGATGCTCGTGGGCGTGGCGACCGGTGAACTCGGTGTCATCTCGCTGTCGAGCATGTCGGAACGTTCCCTCTTGGCTCTGCTCTATCTCATCGTGTTTGGCTCGCTCGTGGGGTTCAGCGCCTACCTGTGGCTCATGAAGGCGACGGCGCCGTCCCGTGCAGCGACGTATGCGTACGTCAATCCCGTGGTAGCGGTCTTCCTGGGTTGGGCTTTGGCCGGAGAGCCGCTGACCCCGCGGACGCTCATGGCGGCGGCCGTGATCGTCGGGGCGGTGGCCCTCATCGTTTCGCGGCAGGTGGTCACGAAGTCCAATCGCTCCTCGTCCCAGAGAGTGGTGGTGGATGAGGGCCTGGATGTGAAGGTGTGCCGAGGTGCTCGCGTTCCCGCCGCCGAAAAAGCCTGACCTCAGAAACGACAAATGCCCGAATTGCCGATCCAGCAGCTCGATATCTTACCGTACCGGCCGCGCCTCACGTCGTGCCTGCGTCTCCACGAGTTCGATAAGTGGCGTGTCAAGGTGTATGGGATCTCCGCCAAGGGAAGGCAACCGGGGGTGGGGCTGGTGGAGGCCGCATGCGGGCTCGCCGAGCGAGAATTTCCCCGGCCGGCGATGGGAGAAGGCCGACAGGGAGTGGGCTTCGTCATTGCCCACGAGGGTGAGGAGGGCGATTGGGTGTTGCTGGATTGGTGGACGGCCGACCTCTTGAGACACCGGGCGTTCCGTTCGTCCTCAGGGGCCGCCGAATTCACCGCTGTGCCGCCGGGGGAGCCTACCGCCTGTGTGTGGGAGCTGGCCGTCATCGATCACGAGCGACGGGCGTGGATCCGGCACGTTCTCGCGTCTCCCCAATCCCCGAGTCTCGCACTATACCTCGACGACCGGTTTCAGGACGGTTGACCCTCCGGAGGCGCGGGCGTATCGATTCATAGTACGATGCCCGCAGCGCCACGAGACAGGCTGGAGGAGGGACGATGTTCTTCAAAAAACGGCCCGCGGCGCCGGAGGGTCCGGCTTTGGATGGGTCTCTTCCCGATCTGGAGATTCCCGAATCGGAGCGAGTGGTTCACGGCTCTCATACGATCATCCCGAGGACGAAGCAGCTGCACAACGGAAACTGGATCGTGGAGATCATCCTCGAGGAGGAGCACTCGGACGGCCGCCGCCGGTACGACTTCGCGGGTCCCATGGCCGAGTATCCGTCCCAGGACGAAGCGCGACGAGCCGGCGTCGACCACGCCATTGAACGGCTTGGGGAACGGTGATTTGATCGTCATCCCGGCTGGGGATTCCGGGAGCGCTACCACTCTCAATTCGGTGTCCATTTTCCGGTAGAAATCAGCCGAGGAGTGGGGTAGTTTCGCGTCATGGACAGCTCAACTCTTCCCTCACCTGCCGAGATGTATGAAGCGGCGATGCACCGGGATGCGTCGTACGAAGGTGTCTTCATCACCGCTGTTCGCACCACCGGCATCTTCTGCCGTCCCGTTTGTCCGGCTAAGAAGCCCCGCTTTGAAAACGTCGAGTTCTATGGATCGGCCCGAGACGCCCTCCTGGCGGGCTATCGCCCCTGCATGCGGTGCCGGCCCATGGAACAGAACGGTGAGATCCCCGAGTGGTTGGCGACCTTGCTGGACGAAGTGGAGCGTGACCCGGCGAAGCGATGGCGGGACGCCGACCTCCGGGCGAGATCCATCGACCCAAGTCGCGTACGGCGCTGGTTCAAGACCAACCATCGGATGACGTTTCACGCCTATCAGCGAGCGCGACGCCTCGGCCTCGCGCTCGGCCGGATCCGCCACGGTGCGAACCTGACGCACGCTGCGTACGACCACGGCTACGAGTCCGACAGTGGATTCCGAGACGCGTTCGAACAACTGTTCGGCACGACGCCCGGCCAAAGTCGTTCGACGGAACTGATGGTGTTGACGCGCTTGCCGACTCCGCTCGGCCCGATGGTGGCCGGCGCGACCGACGGAGGTATCTGTCTCCTGGAATTCGCGGACCGCCGCATGCTGGAAACTCAGCTCGAGCGCTTGAAGCGCCGGCTGGGATGTGAGATGGCTCCCGGCGACCATCGGCACATCGATCATCTTGCCGGAGAGCTCAAGGAGTACTTCGCCGGAACGCTGAGACAGTTCTCAGTGCCGCTGGTCGTTCCGGGCACCGACTTTCAACGGTTGGTGTGGGAGAAGCTTCGCGGGGTTCCGTATGGTCAGACCCGTTCCTACACCGAGCAGGCGCGACTCATCGGACGGCCGACGGCCGTGCGGGCAGTGGCCCGGGCCAATGGCGACAACCGAATATCCATCATCATTCCGTGTCATCGTGTCATCCGCTCCGACGGCTCGCTTTGCGGATACGGCGGCGGGCTCTGGCGCAAGCAGTTCCTCCTCGACCACGAGCGCCGGTACGGCTAACGATTTCCCCTGACAAGAATGTAGTTGGGGCGGACATACGCCACCTCGAAGCCGAAGCGTATCAGGTTGCGGTACGATGGCGCAGCGCGCTCCGGGGTCTCCTCAGCGGTTTCGACGACGAGGTGCGATACCCCCAACTCACGCGCGTCGCAGATGCGTTGGGCGATGAGTGCTTTTTGTGCGCCCCGGCCGCGATGTTGCGGTAGCGTCCCCGCGAAGTCGAGCCAACCGTATTTGCCGCTGACAAAGAGTGCACCCGTGGCCACCGGCGTGTCGCCGTCGTAGGCGAGGTAGTGTTGCCAATGGGGACGCCCCACCAGGCCAGCTACCCAGGGTTGCACGCGCTCCGGCCAATCAAAGCCGGGTGAGACGATAGCGGCGAAGGTTTCTGCCCGCTCGACGCCGATCGGCTCCACGCGTAGCTCGCCGGTAACGTCTCGGATCTGCTCCACACCTCGGACCAGCTTCACCCAACTGTTGTGGTGGTGGAAGTTTCTCTCGTCGAGCCACAACGGCAGGGCCGCCGGTAACGCTCCTGGGTGCAGCTGCACAAAGAAGCGCCGCACATCTGCCGCCTCGTAGTGTGCGACGATGCGATCGAGTGTCGCCTCTGACGCCGGCTCGCTGAGCCCCAGGCCTACCACCCGGTTGAAGCCCAGAACATCGACGGTAGCAGCGGACGTAACGACTGCGGATCCGATCTTGGCGAGCCCGATGCCGCACGACGCGACCGCGTCACGAGGGGCGGCCCCGTAAAACTCAGTCGACGCCTCCGCCTCTGCGAGATCGAGGTCTCGGGCAAATTTCTTCGACAATAACGCCATTCGCTGTCTCCCCTCTCCCTTAGTGGCTACGGATCTCTGCTGATTGATTCCGCGGTGGTAGGCCTTCTCGTCGCTAACTATCTGTGTTTCAATGGCTTAACGGCTTTGCCGCGACAGGGTTCGCTGCGGCAGTGGGCCGTGGTGTGCGACTGCACGCCCCGCGACCGCCCGCCATAGGGTAATGCGCCAAAAGGCTGTCGATCCCGACACTGGGTCCCTCGCCGTGCGATTCCAATTCCATTAATAATGAGGGAGGAGCTTTGGTGGGTGGACCACTGAGGTGGCGTTGCTGGACCCTGCAACCGATGGTTGTGGGCCTTCAGTTGGTTGGATGAGGAGTCCTTCCAGGGCCGATCGCGGAGCATCTTGCGTGAGGTCGTCGAGATCGAAATGCGATACGGCTGCAAAAAGGCGATATTGATCGGTGCGGTGAGCCTCACGTGAGTTAAGGCTTCGGTATGCGATGTGGAGGACGAGGAAGAGATGACACTAATTCTGGACGGAAATGACTTGACCCTCGAGAAGGTCGTTCGGGTTGCCAGGGAGGGCGAACAGATCGAGTTGGCACCCGACGCCGAGGAAAAAATCCGGAAGTGCCGCGCCATGCTCGAGAGAAAGCTCGCGGCTCGGGAGGTCATATACGGCATCAACACCGGGATCGGTGAGTTTTCCGAGACGATGCTGAGCGATGGCGAGCTCAAAGAATACCAGCGCAATCTCATCTACAACCACGCCGCGGGTATCGGCGAACCGGCGCCGGAGGAGTACGTTCGTGCCGCTATGGTTTCACGCATCAACGTACACGCGAAGGGATGCTCCGGCCTCAGGGTGGAGGTCGTCCGGCTCTTAGTGGAGATGCTGAACCGGGGCGTGTGCCCGTACGTCTGCCAGAAAGGTTCCGTGGGTGCGTCGGGCGACCTGGCGCCCATGGCGCAGATCGCCCTTGTCACGATTGGCGAGGGTCAGGCATGGTATGAGGGCGACCTTCTCGCGGGTGATGAAGCGCTGCGGCGGGCTGGGCTCGAACCGGTGGTCTTTCATGCCCGTGACGGCATAGCCGTGATCAACGGCTCGAATGTCTCCAACGGCATGAACGCGCTCCATTTGTACGACATCAACCGCTGGCTCAAGCAGGCCGAGATCGCAGCGGCGATGACCCTGGAAGCGCTCAACGCCAACATGAAGCCGTACGATTCCAGGTTGCACGAAGCGCGGGGATTTTGCGGTGCGGTGCGGGGTGCAAGGGCCTTGATGAAGTGCATGGAGGGGAGCGATCAACTGGCAGGCGGCAAGAAGAGAGTGCAGGACGCGTACTCCATGCGAAGCACGCCCCAGGTCATCGGGGCGGCTCACGACGCGGTGGCGTATGCCCGAAGCCAGGTGGAGATCGAGCTGAACGGGGTTGGCGACAACCCGATCTTCCTCGCGGACGAGGATCTCGTTCTCACCGGTGCCAACTTTCAGGGAACACCTGTTTCGTTACCCATGGATATGGTCGGGGCCGCGGTCACCATGGTGTCCGTGCTCTCCGAGCGGCGCCTCAACCGTTTGCTCAACCCGGCTCTCTCACAGGGGCTGCCGGCGTTCCTGGCGGAGAAGCCGGGATTCAACAGCGGTCATATGCTCAGCCAGTACACTGCCGATACGCTGATCGTGGAACAGCGGATGCTCTCGGCGCCCGCTGCGTGCGCGTCCATCCCGGCGGCGGCGGATCAAGAAGATTTCGTGAGCATGGGGATGAATACGGCTCTCAAGAACGCCCAGATTCTCGAGAACGCCTACGGCGTTCTCGCCATCGAGCTCATCGCGGCAGCGCAGGCCCTCGATTTTCGTGGCCACAAGATGGGTAGGGGCGTGGCTGCTGCCCACGAGGTCGTGAGGAAGTACGTGGCGCATTTGGATAAAGACCGGCCACTTTATCCGGACCACACGACCATGGCCAAAGTGGTCGAGTCGTGCGAGATCCTCGAGGCGGTGGAGGCGGAGGTGGGATCGCTCGAGTAGACGACGAGCGGTCGCAAGCGATCGGTTGACTCGGCTCACCGGGCTCGCCGTTCCGGCGAGTCGAGTTGCTTGCAGCTGCGGTGTACCTCAATTCGTGCAGCCACACGACTGGGCGTGGCCTGGTGCCGCGCCGGAATTCCCTGCCTCCAGACCACAATGTGATGTCGACCGATCGGGATTCGTGGTGACTCCCGTGTCAGATCTGCCGTGACACAGACGTTAATTCAGTAGGCCTCACGTTCGTGTTGCCGCGGCGGCTGGATCTTCTCCAGGTCGCTGCGGGTACGTGCCTGGAGGAGCGCTCGTCGAGAAGACCCACACACCACAGGTCAGGAATCACCATGCCCGACATCACTCGAAGAGATTTCCTGCGCACGACGGCCTTGACTGTGGGTGGCGCGGCGGCAGCGGCGTGCGGCAAATCGGTGGAACCCACCCCGGGAGAGCCCACGGCGCGGGTCGCAGCCATTCGTGGCAGCGATCTGTATGCCATGACGCGCGACGCCCTGGATGCTGTGGGCGGGATCCAGAGCGTCGTGCATGAAGGCGAGACGGTCTTCATCAAGCCGAACATGGTCACCCTTCCGTGGTCGGGGCAACGCAACCGCTTTGTCATCGGGGAGTGTACCAAGGCGGAGATCATCACTACGGTCGCCGAGGAGTGTTTGAGAGCGGGAGCCACGCAGGTCACCATTGGCGACGGCTCTCAGATGCCGGTTTTGCAGTGGGAGGATGCCGTGACCTTGGACGGCGCGACGAACCTCGCTCGAGAGGCTGAGCGCTTGAGTTCCCTGTACGAAGGCAACGTGGCCGTGGCCTCGCTCGAGACCGATTCGCCCGAGTGGGTCGAGGTGCCATCTCGCACCTACCTCGGCACCATCGCCGTCTCGAGCCTCGTGGCCCGGGCCGACCGCGTGATCTCGATTGCGACTGCCAAGACGCACTCTTGGGCGCAGCTAACGCTGTCGCTCAAGAACTTCGTCGGCGTCACGTCACTCGAGCGCTACGGCACGTGGATGGAGGGGGGCTATTATGACCGCGGCGGGGTGTTCGACCACAGCAGTACACGGTCGATTGCGGAGATCTACCTAGATGTCGTCAACGGCGTGAGACCGGACCTCGCCATCATCGATTTTTCTATCGGTGTCGAGGGTGACGGTCCGGGAGTGGGGTCCAACGCGGGCCGCACCGTGGACGTGAGGGATCGGCTCGGTTCCTGGCTAGTTCTTGCAAGCACCGATCTCGTGGCAGCCGACGCCACGGCGGCTCGGATCATGAGCCACGAAGCCGCCGCCGTCACGCAACTCGGCATGGGCTATGAGATGGGACTTGGGGAGATGCGGGAGGGCTATATCGAGATTGTGGGTGAACGGCTCGACGACCTGCAAATCGAGTGGTTGCCCGCGAGGCTCAGAAACCAGATAGCGCACCGGCAATGGCGGTAGGGCGGTAAGGCGGTAGGGTGATGCGGAAAACGCCAATCCCCAGGACATACAACACGGTTGGGTCCTTCCTTTCTCCTTACCGCCCTTCCGCCGTACCGCCTTACCGCCGTCTTTAATACCGCCAACTCGTCAAATCCGCACCCGGCGGTGCGGCTGCCTTGATTCGCTGGAGGATCCTGGGGACGTACATCGTGTTGTAGCGCAGGCGTGAGATGTGGTTCCCGTTGTAGTGGTCGCCGTTCCAGCAGTGCTCCGCCCGATCGCCGTAGTCCACCTCGCCGTTGTAGTAGGGGTTGGTGGTGCTCTCGAGGAACTGCTCTGTGAGATACACGGCGTTGTTCAGGTAGTAGTTGTCCATGTCGCCCGCGTAGATGTGGACCTTGCCCTCGAGTTTGGGACCCAATGTCGCCCAGTCCCGTTCCATGATGTAGCGCAGGTCGTAGTTCTCCCGCCAGTACTGTGCGACCTCATGATCGATCGCCCCGGTGAGCTTGTCCCAGATCGGTTTCGGATAGCCGTCCTCACCCATGGGGGAGTAGACCGCCTGCCAGATATCCCACTGATCGCCCGAGCGGCCCTTCGTCCCGAGCACCAGTTCTAGGTGGTTGTAGTCCTGATTGGTGATATCCACCTGACCCAGCCAGTTTCGATGCCCGGGCCGTAGGATCTTCTTGAATTCACTGTCGTAGTAATAGCCGTTCTTGTCTTCGTAGATGTTCACCGATGTGTAGGCCCTGAAGTCGATGGGGTCGGGGCAGGCGGCGAAGGCGCCGTTGTACTCGTCGGGGTAGAACACCTGTACCGCAAGCGCCTCCCAACCTCCGGTCGAGCCACCGTACAGAAAGCGCGCCCAGCCCTCCCCGATGCCGCGGAATTGCTCCTCGATGTACGGGATCAGCTCGTATGTGATGGCGTCACCATACGGTCCCAGATTCTCCGAGTTCACCGCATAGGAGTCGTCATAGTACGGGTTGGCGTGTTGGACCTCTATGATCAGCATCCGGGGGAAGTTCGACCCTGTCCATTGCCTGTAAAAGTCGTACGCCTCTTGCTGCTGAATCCTATTGTATCCATGGACGTCGAAGCGCGCGCTGTAGTCTGGCTCGAGGTCAGGATCGGGCGGCTCGGTTCGAAAGCCGCCGAAGTCCGATGGGAAGTGGCCTTGGAAGACCATGAGCGGGTACCGCGCCTCCGGGTGCTCATCGAATCCTTCGGGCACCAGTACGTGGGCGCCGAGGTGCATCGGCCGGCCCCAGAATTCCGTCAGGAGCTTGCTCTGGATCTTGACGTGCTTGACGTACTTAGTGTCCGCTGGCTCTTCGATGGGCGGAATCACCCGATCGAGGTCGATCGATATGCGCTGCACCTGGGTCGGATCGATGCGCATCAACTTCGGAGTACTGTAGAGGTTTCCGGGAGCGCGGTTCCAACGCTGCCCCTCACCACGATCCATAGGCAGCTTCACGGTCTTGCCGTTTGCCAAATGAAACGTCTCGTATTTGTGAAGCAGCGCCTGGACGTAGTACTCGCCCGCCGGGATGTCTGCCAGGCTCCTGATGGGAAAGCCGAACACCCCGCCATCGATGGCCGCCTCATTGCCCGGTGCCAGGCCTTCGACGTCGATGCCGTAGATCAGCGGAGCGTTGAAGGAAGCGTTGACCTGAAACCTGGGCTCGGGCTCCGCCTGGGTCGTCAGGACCAAGAGAATCCGTCCGTCCAGCGGCTCGCGGCTTTTGGATGCGTCGAATGAGATCCCGAACTCGGGGCCGGCGGTGACCATGGGCTCCGGTGCACCCGCATCAACAGCCCACAGGAGGGCTGCGGTGAGAGGAAGTGCTGATGCGAGGGTGAATCTTCGTGGCGACATGGTGTGTTCCCCATCTGCCTTGATTGACGTGGCTGGTGTGTCTCTCCAACGGCGGTTTGGATGGACGTTGGGGTCGGCATTTGTCGGTCGAAGGTAGCCCGTGCCCCGGTGACTGGCCAGATGGGGCTTTGCTTATAGAGGGGGTGCTTTCAGTGCGAAAAGCATGAGGGCCCGGGAGCCACAGCTCCCGAGCCCCAGCCGAGGCTGCCGGCGTTCAGCTCCGCTGATGTTTCACCGCCAAGGCGGAAGGGCGTCCTCATCCTCAGCCGGTGGGTTCCAGCTCTGATCGAGGCGGGGGACCCTCACCTGCTTCGGGTTTGAGCCCACCAGCGCGCGCCAGCGGCGGTCCGTTTCCCGCTCGGCCTCGAGGCGCTCCCGCTCCACCGCCGCGGCCACCGCGTCGATGAGCTGACGGCGCCACCGGTCTACTTCCTGGCGCCGCAACACCTGGCTCTCGAGGAGGCTGAGGTGCTCGCGCTTCACGATTGCCTCTTCAAACTCGTTGAGGGCGAGATGTATCGGTTGGAGGACCGCCTTGTCTGTCCGCATTATGCCCACCTCTTTGGAGCTGTCTCGTGGCTCTTTTACCGTGACCGGGCGTTGATGTTCCCCAGGGGAAGGCGTCTGCGAGCCTTCAATTGCTACGGCGCTTGAAGGGATTCGGGCTGCTCAGCGAATTTCTAATCGCCGTCAGGAATTGTTGGTCCTTTGCCAGACGGATATCCCAACACCCCTACGGAGGGAGAACGGAGCTGGATTCAGGTGTGACTCTCATCACTAACGACGATGCCAGTTTCATTTTGAAAGGATATGATGGTGCTTGTCGTCAGGAGCTCCCGGCCGGGCGGCCAGGTGCCGCCTTCTTGCTTTGCCGCTCACACCGGTGACGGCTCGATGCGCGAGATGTCTTACTCGGTCCGACGCTGCACGCCGGGCGGGCAATCATTGAGCGGCTGCCGCTCCACAGCGCGATCAGCTACGCAAGGACCGGCCGGACTACTCGGCCTTCAAGACCTTGATTGGATCGACTTTGGTTGCCCTCTTTGCCGGCAGGAAGCACGCGAGCAGGGCGACGGCAGCCAGAAATGCGCTCACACCAATGAAGGTGAGGGGGTCACTCGTGCTGATCCCG
>JBDHFY010000103.1:0-13833 GCA_039590195.1 Gemmatimonadota bacterium
CTTGATGGTCATCTCAACGATCTGCACCAACGACGCAATGACGACGATGAATGAAATCAGCCGAAGGTATGGTGCTACCGGGAGGATGTACGTGTTCAAGAACCAGGCGCAGATCGCCGTGATAGTAAGCACGAAGATGTTCGCCATGCCCATCCGCACAGCGGTTTCTACCCTGGCGGACACCCCCATGAAGGGGCAGAGCCCCAGGAAGTAGAACAGGGTGAAGTTGTTTACTACCATGGCCGAGATGAGAATCCAAAGGAGATCGCCCATCAAGCCACCCTCCTCTGTGCCACGCCTTCAGGCCATTCCCGAATGGCCGGCTTGGGTTCCCGCCGCTGTCGGATCCAATTCAGGGCCAACAGCAGGAAACCGATCGTGAGGAAGCCACCCGGCGGCAAGATCATGATGACCCACGGCTCGTAATTGGGTCCGAAGATGCTGATGCCGAGAAACGTTCCCTGGCCGAAGATCTCACGTACGCTTCCCAACATGAGCATCGCGATGATGAACCCTACCCCGGTTCCCACGGCGTCGAGCAATGCCCGCCCGACCGGCTTCTTCGACGCAAATGCTTCCTGCCGGCCCAGGATCATGCAGTTGACCACGATCAGCGAAATGAAGGCGCCCAGGTCCTTGTGCACCACCGGAACGACCGCCTCGAGTGTCATGTCCGCCACCGTCACGAAAGTCGCGATGATGAGGATGTAGGTAGAGATGCGCACTTCATGAGGGATGAACCGCTTAAACATCGAGACGAGCAGGCTCGAGCCACACAACACGAAGAACGTTGCCAGGCCCATGGCGATACTGTTGGCCACGGTGTTGCTGACCGCCAGGGCGGGGCACAGCCCGAGCATCTGGATGAGCACCGGATTCTCGCGCCAGACTCCACGGAAGAGATCCTCCCCAGGCGTCGTTACCCTCATCGACCTCCACCCTCCTCACCGTACGCTTCGATCAGCGGACCCAACCGCTCCAGCGCTTCATTGATAATGTTGATCACGGTTCGGGACGAGATGGTGGCCCCGGTGATCATGTCGATTTCGCTCGGGTCGCCAGTGCCCTTCCCGATTTTCACCCCGAGAAGCGGCGCGATCGCTCCGTCGAACTGCGAAACGAACGTTTGGTCCTTTTCGATCTTGTCGCCCAGACCCGGCGTCTCCTTGCTCTCGAGCACCATCATCCCCAGCACCTGTCGCGTCGACGCATCGTAGCCGAAGATGATCCGCACGATGTCCTGGAAGCCAGCCTTGCCCGCGGCGATGGCGAATCCAATCCGTTCATTCTCGCTCGTGTAGCCCAGGTATAATTGCTCGAGCTGAGCCGCAACTAGGTCTGGGGGCGGCTGCCTCACCAGAGAGCCGTCGTAGACGTACAGTGTGTCGTATCGGTCGGGGGCCTTGAGGACCTGCTGGACGGCCTGCCGAAGGACTTCGGCCTTGTAGGCCAGGATGGCCGGTTGCGTGGCGCGGAAGACAAATACGAGCAGCAAACCGGCCAGCATGCCGGCGGTTCCCAGGGTCGAGAGCAGCCGCCACGCCGGAACCTCGTGACGCTCCGGAGGAGGTGGGGCGCCTCCCGCACCCGATGCGCTCTCTGACACGTTGCCAGTACCCGTCATGTCATCACCCGCACGGTGCGCGAGCCGAGTACCCTGGGCTGAGTTGCCCGGTTGATGAACGGCACCAACGCATTCATGAGGAGGATCGCGTACATCACGCCCTCGTTGAGACCGCCCCACAGCCGGATCACGACGATCAAGAAACCGATGCCGAATCCGAAGATCCAACTGCCCACCTTGGTAACAGGCGAGGTCACCATATCCGTCGCCATGTACACGGCACCGAGCATCAGGCCGCCGGAGAACAGCATAAACAGCGAACCACCATAGCGAACGGGATCGATGAGGTGAATGACGCCACCGAGCAGTGCCACGGTGATGAAGATGCTCGCGGGGATGCGCCAGTCGAGATAGTTGCGAACGGCGAGATATGCCCCGCATACCAGGATAACGATTCCCGACGTCTCACCTAGCGACCCGCCGGTGGAACCCAACACGAGGTTCGACAGGTCAGTGCCCGTTTGCTCGAACTTCATGAGGCCGAGGGGCGTAGCGCCCGTAATGACGTCCGTTGGTGCCGCGCTCATCAGCGGTAGGGCGAAGTTGTCTCCGCGCAGCGCCCACCAGCTGCCTCCTGGTGTGGAGAAGGTCGTCATCGCTACCGGGAAAGCCGCTTGCAGGAAGGCCCGCCCCAGCAGTGCCGGGTTGAAGATGTTCTGACCCAGGCCGCCGAAGATGAGCTTACCGAACGCGATGCCGAACACCCCACCCAAGAATGCCATCCACAGTGGAACTCCGGGCGGCAGAGTCAGGCCGAGCAAAACGCCCGTAATGGCTGCAGAGCCATCTCCGATAGCGTTTTTGGGTCCGAAGAGCCGTTCTATGAGCAGCGCTCCCGCGCTCGCCGCGAAGATGACCAGAAGCGCACTTGGCCCGAAAAAATAGATGGAGCCGGCAACGACCGGCACGAGGCTGCCGACCACGGACCACATGATCGTGGGCGTGTCATCTGGTCCACCTAGATGGGGAGACGCGGCGACAATGAAACGCGAGGCAGTCACGCTGCTCTCTTTTGCTTGCTCAGTGCGACCTTGGCCACTTGAAACAGTTGGCTCAATGGAATGTTCGATGGGCAAACATAGGAGCAGCAGCCGCATAGCATGCAGTCGGCGAGGTGATTGGGTTCCATCTCCTCGTAGCGCCCGACTTTGGCAAGGCTGCCGAGGAGCTGAGGGTTGAGGAAAACCGGGCAGGTATCCAGGCAATGCCCGCACCGGATGCAGGGATATGTCTCGGGCGGTGTGCACTCCGCGTCTGTCAAGACGACGACACCGGTCGTTCCCTTGAGCACTGGCGCATCGAGGTTGGCCACGGACGCGCCCATCATGGGGCCGCCAAACACGATCTCGCGTGCGTCCGGTGTGAGGCCGCCGCACGCATCGATGAGATCGCGAACCTTGGTTCCCACCGGCACGATGAGGTTGGAGGGGCGCTGCACTCCTCGACCCGTCAAGGTGACGATGCGCTCCACCAGCGGAAGGCCGGTTTCGAAGACCTCGGCGATCGTCGCCACCGACGCCACGTTTTGTACGATCACACCGACGTGTAGCGGGAGCTTGCCGGAAGGCACTTCGCGGTCGAGGAGTGCCTTAATCAACATCTTCTCTGCACCCTGTGGGTATTTCACCGTCAGGGGATGTACGGTCACGTCGAGGTCGGTCGGCAGCGTAGCTTTGATCGCCTCGATGGCGTCAGGCTTGTTCTTTTCAATGCCGATCATGGCACGATCGACACCGAGGCACCGCATCATGATACGGATCCCGAGGTGTACCCGTTTGGGATATTCAGCCATGGTGCGGTGATCTGTGGTGAGATACGGCTCACACTCGCAGCCGTTGATCAGGAGGACATCGATCTTCGCCTCCTTGGGTGGCGAGAGTTTGACGTGGGTGGGGAACGCCGCGCCACCGAGGCCGACCACGCCGGCGTCCTGGACGGCGCTGATGATCTCCTTGGCGGAGAGGTCATGCCAGTCCGGAACGATGCGGGGCCTGGTGGCCTGGGCCGAAAACGGCTCGACGGTGATGCGAACGGCTTCTGAGTAGCTCCCGTTCGGGTGTGCCCAGAGGCCGATGTCGGTCACCGTGCCGGCTGCCGAGGCGTGCACGGGCGACGACACGTATCCGTCTGCCTCAGCCACCTTGTCGCCTCGCTCCACGCGGTCGCCGACCCGCACAATGGGCTTGGCCGGCTTGCCCGTGTGTTGGCTCAAGGGCAGCACGACCTCGGTCGGGTACGGCATCCTCCGAATTGGAAGCCGCGCCGTCAACTCCTTGAGTTCCGGAGGATGGACTCCGTGGCGGAACTCGAGGTTGCCCTGATCGATCATACTAATTGAACGGCTCCGCCCGCTTGACCCACTTAGCGAGATCCTTCTCTTTGGGATTCAGCGGTGTTCCTGGATGAATGATCTGGACTGGGCACTTCTCAGCGGACTGCACCAACTGCTTAAATGTGCCTGCCTTGGCATCCTTGATGTAGGCCAGCTTCTTCTTATCGTATGCGAACATCTTGGAGTTGATGTTCGTGCATTCGTCACAGGAGGTACATCGCGCCGACTCGATGTACGGCTCCATCCCGAGTTCTTCTTCCTCCTCGACGGCCGCTGGTGCCTCTGCGGGCGCAGCGGTTGCCGCGGCAGGTGCCGGCGCGGTGGCGACCGCAGGACCCGCACCGCCGCCTCCTAGCAGCAGATCGTCTCCGCCCGGCGGCATCGGCGCCAAGCCGGGCATGGACTGCGCCCTGGCGAGAATCTCTCCCACGGTCTGTTCGCCGCCGTTACCGGCACGGATGAGGCCCTCCGCCATGCGTCTGGCAATGATGGCCGGGTAGCGGGCCTTGAGGTCGGCGAGCTTGGCCTCGTATTCGGTGCGAATCGCCTGCGCCTGTTCCTCGAACTTGGTCTCGAGTTCATCCTCGACGAGGCTGCGCAACGAGTCCGTGACCTGGAGTCCGGCCATCTCCTTGAGTTGTGCCCAGAAGAGGAGCCGGTCTTCGGTCAAACGGACGACTTCGTTCGACACCATGAGACGTTGGAGGTGGCGCTCGCTGTCAATCGACCAGACAAACGGTGTTTTGTCTTCCCGGTCTTCCGCCGAGAGCTCCATGTACTCGTGGAACGGTACGAGATCCTCGTCGGAAGCGTCGCCCTTGACCTTCTTGAAGTGCTTTCGGAACCGCGCCTCCGTGGCTGCCCAGTCTGCAATCGTGATCGGGAGCGACATCGTCTGCTCGGCACCGCCCTCGTCCACGTATGTGAGGTCGTACGACGGCCAGACATCTTCGACCGAGGGATTCCCATCGAGATCGAGGCAATCTGCAAGGGTGGATCCGGCATCGGGGTCGAAGGAGAGAACTGGAAAGGCTCGGCTCTCCACGGCGAGCTTGGCCGCATCCGGGGCCGCGTCGTCGGCGATCCCGTGCTCGGGGGGGCAGGGGCAGTGAAGCAAGAACACTGCAGGCCGTTTGGACTGCAGACCCCTGAGCACGCCGCCCAGGAGGTGTGACGCGGAGGCCTGCGATGCCTGCAGCACGTAGGTGCCACGGTGGGCCATCGCAATGAGCGCGAGTTCCTTGCGCATTTCTTCCTTGCCGTGCTGGCCGGGACCGAAGGCTGCCATGTCGGATACCTGGCCCAGGAATCCACTAGTGCAAGCCTGGCCTCCGGTATTGGAGTAGACCTGCGTGTCCAGCACGATGACGCGGATCGGCTTACCGGACGCCATTAAGCGCGACAGGTTCTGGAAGCCGATGTCCAGCATCGCGCCGTCGCCCCCCACCGCGAATACCGGGGGGCACATGGCGAACTCGTCGTCGGTGAACTGCTCCCAGTCGAACTTGGCGAAAAACGGCTCGTGCTCTGCGGCATCGTAGTTATCCTCGACCTCGAGCTCCGCGCGCCGCAACGCCGCAAATCCATTGGCCATCTTCCGCATGTTCCCCTCGAAGATCCCGATGGCGATGGATGGTGCGTCCTGGAAGAGGTGATTGACCCACGGCAGTGGGTAGGGGTTGTACGGATAGGTGCTCCCCCAGACGGACGAGCAGCCGGTCGCATTCGCGAAGCCCGCCGTGGCACGTCCTCTGCCGCTCGGCCCCTCCGTGTATCGCCAACGCAGATCTTTGAGCTCGTGGATCATCTGGGTGATCCGGTCGACCACATTCTTCTTGGATTGGTCGATGGGGATGTCGACCTGATCGCCCTTTGCCGCTCGCACGTCATCGAGATCGGCGTCTGATGCGAGGAGTGTTCTGGCTTTGGCGTCGAGCCGCTCGATCAGATCGTCGAGCTTCTGCACGTATCGCGCGACACGCGGCAGCATCAGGGCGTTGACGGCGGACAGGATGAGGTGAATCCCGGTCTTCTCACCGCACCCCATGCAGGACCCGTCACCGCCCACCATCGACATGTAGTTTTCCTTCTTGAGGAGGAGCGATGGTAGGACGCCGATCCCTTCCTCGAGATTTGCGACGTTGATGTAGCGGTCCTGCGTGTCCGGCAAGTTCTTCCACAGTGTCCAGTTCCGCCGTAGCTTGTCCACCACCTCGTCGTCCTGCTTCACGGTCTTCAGAGCATTGTCGGGGCACACGTTCACGCAGATGTCGCACCCCTTGCAGGCTTCCGGATTGATGGTGATCGACAAGAGGCCACCGGTACCCTTCTCTTTGGATTCCGGCAGATCGAAGAACGGCCCAGTCTTGGCCAGCGGAAACTCCGCGAGGGCCGAATAGACCGGTGCGAACTCCGCGTCCATGGCCTTACGCCGCTCGGGGTCGGGCCCGAGCTTGTCGATCACGGCCTTGTACGAGGTCGAGAGCACGTCGCCAAAGGTGGTGAAGGGGACACCCTTCATGACCTTGCGGGCCTCTCGCGAGAGATGCTTGGTAATCTGTCGCAACCGGTCGAACGATTGACCGTTCTCGGCAGTTTTGATGGCCGCCTCGATCACTTCGTCGATCTCGTTGACGACGCCCGGGATGGCCGAGTCGGGACATTGCACCCAGCACTGGGCACACCCGGTGCAGTTTTCGGCAATGAACTCGGGAACCTCGAACCGCACGTCCGTCATGTCGCGGATCGTGCTCGTGGCGGCGGGAATGGCGCTGATGGCGGCGAAGGGGTCCGCGATGCCGTCCTGTCCGGTCTTGTACAGGTGGCACACCTGCTCCCAGAAACGGCCCGGGTTACCGATGCCGTCGCGCCAACCCGATCCGTCGAGCATGTCCGGCATGAGCGGTACCATCCCCACCTCGTCTTCATCATTCGCGATCATCAATGCTGGATCCATTTCCTGCACTTCGTCGAAGCCGCGCTTGATAACCCGCACATTGTCCTCGACGACCCGTTCGCCGAGGTGTCCGAACTTCTTCTTGAGCTGGGCGCGGATTCCCTCGATGAGTTGCTCTTCACTGAGACCCTCACGCTCTGCGAGGGGTGACGCCTTGAAGAACGCCCCCATGAACGCCGTGCCCTGCATGCGGTAACGCAGCTCTGGATCGGTTGCCTCTTCGGTGGCGATCTGGAAGGCGTCGAGGTAGAACACCCTGATCCCCTTGTCTCGAATTTCGCGCTGGGCCCACTGGGGCAGGGAACGCCACAGCTCGGCGGCCGGGAGGTCGTTCTGGATGATGAACACGCCGCCCTCCGTCAGTCCGGCGAACGGATTCGAGTGGCGGAACACGTTCTGGTCCGGCGAGAGCACGACGTTGACGTGTTTCAACTCGCAGTTGAGGCGAATGGGTTCGCGTGCCAGCGTGGCGTAGAAGGTTGTGGGTTGACCCTTCTTCTCCGAGCCGTACTTGGGGTTTGCCTTGATGTAGAGTCCCGCCAACTCCGCCGCCGTCTGAGCGACGTTCTTCCCCATGGTGATCGCGCCCCATCCACCGATGGAGTGAATGCGAATCGAAATAGAATCCTTCGGAAGGAGGTTGACGTCGTTGTCGGAGCGGAGCGACAGTTCCGCTAGATCAGGGTAGCCCTCGAGCAACTGCTCCTGCCAGATCTGGAGTTTGGGAAGCTTGGTGTCCTTACGGACGAAGTCGATTCCCAGATAGTACTGCCGTCGTTTGCGGCCGCCCTCGAGCATGTTCTCGACGGCCGCGATGATGTCCGCGGGCTGCAGATCGCGGCTGCCCAGCCCGTAGCAACCCGAGTAGAAGTCTGGCACTTCTTCGGTCGTGCACGGCGTGATGCCGGCATAGGGATTCCCGTTCTTCGACCTGGCGTTTTCCACTGCCTTGTTCATGGCAGCCCTAATCTCCCGTAACAGCGGCTGCTCAACGGAGAGCGGCTGATCCGTCCGCTCCAACACCGTCACGCCCTTCTTGCCTTTGAGCATGGTTGTGATGAGATCGGCAGGGAAGGGACGGAACATGATCACGTCCAGCACGCCGATCTTGAGATTCTCTGCCATGCGGAGGTAATCGCACACGGCTTCCGCGTTGGCCACGACCGAGCCCTGCCCGACGATTACGTATTCCGCGTCCTCGAGGCGGTAGCCGACGGTTCTGCGGTAGTGGCGACCGGTGAGCGTCTCGTACTCGGTGAGGGCCTGATCGGCCAGCTCCTGCAAGTGGTCAAAGTAGAACGGCCGCTGGGCGGCCACACCCTGCGCATAACTGTCCTGGTTCTGCACGACCCCGATCATCGCCGGATAATCGTAGTCGAACATTTCCACGATCCGCCGGCGTTTCTCACCGAACACCATCCGCTGGGCCGGTGTTGGGGAATCGATGATGTCCGCGGGGTCCCCCAAATACTCCCGGATCAACTCTCGCTCGGGCAGCTTGAGCGACTCAATGACGTGGCTGGTCAAGAAGCCGTCCTGCGCGCAGACACCAGGGTTGAGGGAAAGCTCGGCGATGCGGTGGGCGACGAGGTTCAGGTCTGCCGCCGATTGAACGTCTTTGGCGAAGAGCTGGAAGAAACCGGTGTCGTCGATGCAGTGGTAATCATCGTGCCCGGCGTGAACGTTGAGCGCGTGCTTGGTCATGGCCCGGCAGGCGATGTTGAGCACGTACGTCAGACGCTTGCCTACGGCGGCGTAGAGCGACTCGTGCATGTACGCGATGCCCTGACCGCTGGAGAAGTTCGTGGCCCGGAGTCCAGTCATGCTCAAGCCGGCCGTCACGGCCGCCGCGGCATGCTCGCCCTCGGGCTCGAAGAAGATGAGGCTCCGGCCGTTCACGTTAATCTTGCCCGCAGCCACTGCAGCTGCCCACCCCTCACCCATCTGCGTCGAAGGCGTGATCGGATACGCGCCGGCCCCTTCGCTGGCCGCCGTTTCCATGGCCACGACGGCGCCGCTCCCGTCATCGGTGGTTGGAATGCCGGGGTATTTGGGTGTCGTCGGGGCTGTGGCTTTGGCTTCTCGGGCTTTCATGCGACTTTGCTCCTCGTAGACTCGAGAGTTCTCTCACGACTTTCCTCGAACTGGCCACCCTCTATCCACACGATCGCTCCGGTGGGACACCGCTCGATCGCCGCGGGCCCGGCGAGATCGTTCTTGTCGTAATCGACGACCGCCAACCCGTTTTTCATCTCAATGACGCCCGGTGCGGCGTCCAACGCGCAACGACCGCAGGCGTTGCACGCCACCTGACAGAGCGCCTCGATCTCGTCACCCTCGAGAGCGCTCTTACACTGCACGATGAGCTTCTGCTCGAGAGGCATGATGACAAAGAGATCCCAGGGGCACGCCTCCACGCAATCCTCGCACGCCGTACACAGTTCCGGAATCACCACGGGAAGGCTGTACGGATTCATGTAAATGGCGTCGAAGTCACACACGTCCCGGCAGTCGGCGAGCCCGATGCATCCCCAGGTGCAGCCCTTGCCACCGCCAGCCACCGCTGCGGCCGCCCCACAGGTTTGTAGTCCCCGGTATTCCGCCTGTTGGATGGCTACGTGCGTACCGCCGGCGCAGAGCAACCGCGCCACGCGCTTCATCGCTTCGCCCGCGTCGACGCCCATGTACTCCGCGACGTCCGCCACGTCATCGGGACCCATGACGGTGCATGTCGCCGGCTGGGTCTTGCCGCCCGCCAGCCCCTCCGCAAATGCCCGACAACCGGCAAACCCACAGGCGCCGCAGTTCGTTCCGGGAAGGAGGTCCGTCACCGCGTCGATGCGGGGATCTTCCCAGACCTTGAGCTTGCGGTGTGCCAGAGCGATCAGAATCCCGAAGGTGAGACCGACACCGCCGAGAATGAAGGCCGAGACGAGAATCGACGAGAGGCTCATCTGGCCCGCCGTTAGGTCGTGTTCGAAAGGTCGGCTTGGCTGAGAAGCCAGGCGGCCAACCTGTCGACCGGATCGGCAGGCGTCGCCGGCGCCGCAGGAGCTGCGGCCTGCCCGTCCCCTGACGGGGCTGGCGCAGCTGCTTGTGCGGCGAGCGCGGCGAGCTGTCTCAGACTCTCCCTCTGTTGATCTGCACTCAACCCTCCCAGAGCCTTGGAGGGTCCGTCCTCGGGCATGTGTTCGACGCTGATACGTCGTGAGAGCTCAGGGCCGCCGCCGGGATCGTGAGTGAACCGGGCGGCGGACGCAGGGACGATGGCGGCCACGCCCGGCCCGTCCCACGCGGCGAATCGGGCGAGGCTGGCTTCGTCTGCCGTTTGCAGCACGAAGGTGCCGGGTGTGATGTGATGCACGAGCGGTGCAGGAGGTATCTCGCCCCGCACCACGAGCACGAATTTTTGCGCACCGTCCAGGAATTCTGCGAGCCCGTCCCCGCACAGGTCGCGGCCGTCCACCCCCACCACCAGGGGCGGGGCAATCCGACGCTCCGTCTTGTTCCAGCGGGAGAATGGGAACGACCCCAGGTACTTGGCATGCTCCGCGTGGTGGTAACTACCCGACTTCGACAGCTCCGCGACGCGAGCCGCACCGAACGCTCTACCGACCTCTTTCAATGCCCCGCATACCGCTTGCCGGAGACTACCTCCAGGCTCGACATTGACCACGAACAGGTCTTGTTTGTGGGACGCGAGTTCGCTGAGGGCCTCCAGGGCCCGCTCGATGGTTTCCACGGTCATGGAATCGAGGGCTTGCGTCTGGTCGAACAGCTTGGAGAAACGGTCCGTGTCGATCCGGCCGGATGCAAACACGCCCAAGGCCGCCGTCTGCTGCGCTTCCTGATCTCCGTTTGAGGACTGCTGGGTCGCCAAGATGCCCTTCACCTGCTCCACGGTAGCGGAGAGGGCAGACTGGAAGGTCTTGATCGGGCCGGCGAGGGCTCGGAGAGCCGTCTCCACCCGCTCGTCTTTGTTAGACGGCATTGCGATCGAACTCCGCGTTCAACATCTCGATCTTCTCCTCGGCCGTGTACGTCGGCAGGTGCCGCGTCATTTCATACTGAGGCAAGCTTTCGTTTCGATAGAACAGGCCAAGGCGAACCCGATCCGTTGCCTCAGCCAATTCTCGGCCCCGATGCAGATCGGTCGGATCGTGTCGGGTCTGTGTCTTGTAGATGTCCGCGAGTTCCGGGATGTTGATGCCGTTCTCGTGGACCAGTATTTCCGTCTTCGCCGGATCGCGGGCGGCCGCCTGGAAGATGTCCTGGGTGTAGGCCGGACAACGCTGCAGCACCCGCACGAAGGAGAAACCCTTGTGACGGTACGCTGCCTCGACCGTCGCTGTCAAATGAGGCAGCACCCAATCTGCCGTCTGCGCGACAAAGGACGCGTTCGAAACTCCCAGCGTGGCTGTCAAGGGATTCAAGGCCGGCAGGTACGTTCCCTGCGGCTGTGTGTTGCTCGCATATCCCAGTGGCGTCGTGGGCGAGGTCTGATTCTTCGTCAGGCCGTAGATGTTGTTGTCCAACATCAACACCACCATATCGACGTTGTATCGCGTTGCGTGGATCCAGTGGGCGGCGCCGATCGAGCAGCAATCTCCGTCACCCATCACCACGAAGACGTGGAGATCGGGACGATGGAGCTTGATGCCGGTCGCGACGGGCAATGCCCTCCCGTGGATGCCGTGAAATCCGTACGCGTTGACGTAGTGGGGAAAACGGCTCGCGCACCCGATGCCCGAGACAAACACGGTCTGTTCGGGCAAGAGCTGTTCCGCCTCCAACAGGCGCTGTACGGCGGTAAGCACCGCGTGGTCACCACAGCCCGGACACCAGCGCGGCACCGCCGAGCTGGCGTAGTCATCCATCTCAAAAGTGCGTTCTTCGCCGTAGCCGCAGTTCAAGAGCGAGCAGGGTGCGTCGATCATCCCTCGGCTCCCTTCACGAGTTTTTCCCGAATGGCATTGAGAATCCGCCCCGGGCGGAGTGGCTCGCCGGGGACTCTCGTCCAGCAATCCACGTCGACCAGAGTGTGAGCCCGGAGCAACCAGCAGAGTTGCCCACGCCGCCGGTTCTCGTCGGTAATGAACGGATCATCTGCCTCATCGCTGTAGTTGATCTCAACCGTCATGATCCGCTGGAAGTGGCTGAAGATCTCCGAGATTCCCGGCTCCATCGGGGACATGAACGTCAGGTGAAGCGAAGAGACATCCATGCCCTCGGCACGCGCCCGATCCACCGCCTCCTCGATCGCTCCCTTGGTGCTTCCCCAACCGACGACCAGCAGGTCGCCGGATTTCCCGCCATGCACCACCGGAGGTTTGAGCATCTGTTGGAAGACGGCCATCTTCCGGCTCCGCATCGCCATGCTACGTTGGTTGATGTCGGGATAGTACGCCACCCTGCTGTGTTCGTCGTGGGCCAGGCGTGGCGGTAAACATGCCATTCGGCTGTCCCGGAATGATCCGCTGGCTCAAGCCCGTGCGCTCGTCCCACTCGTACGGTCTGAGGTCCACGGACACCGGACTCTGTTCCGGCGCATGTGCTTGCCATGTGGGATCGAGTTCGGGACGCGGGAACGGAGAGACGCCCGTGGCGAGGTTTGCATCGGTGAGCACCAGCACCGGACAGCGGAACGCCTCGGCAATCCGGCGCGCCGTGACCATGCAATGGAAGCACTCTTCGATCGTGGCTGGCGCCATCACGACCTTGGGCGCGTCGCCGGGTTGGCCGAAGATCGCCGCCAGGAGGTCGGATTGCTCAACCTTCGTCGGCAGGCCCGTGCTCGGCCCGCCCCGCTGCACGTTCACAACGACCATCGGTGTCTCGGTCATCACTGAAAGGCCGATAAACTCGGTCTTGAGGGCCAACCCCGGACCCGATGTGATGGTGAAGGCCACCTTCCCGGCAAAGGAGGCCCCAATCGTCACGCCCGCCGCCGCGATCTCATCCTCCGCCTGATGCAGGATGCCCCCGTAGTCCTGGAAGATCTCCCCCAGGAAGTGGGACACCGAGGTCGCTGGGGTGATGGGATACATGGCCGCCAGTTCCATCCCGGATGCAATTCCTCCCAGAGCGATGGCCTGATTTCCGTTCATGACCACCATCGCCTCTTTCCGGGGTGACGGTGGCACCTCAACCTGAAAGTCGAGGTTCTTCTCCGCCCACTGCATGCCCAGGTCCAGAAGCTGCAGGTTCGCCTCGACGACTTCCTGGGACTTCTTACGGAACTCATACTCGATCTGCGCGCGGACCTTGTCCACGTCCCTGCGGCAGATCCAGGCTAGGAGCCCCAGAACGAACATGTTCTTGCCACGCCGAGGATTGTCCAAGACGGTGAGGCACTGCTCCTCCATCGGCACCCCGATGAACCGGTAGTTCTTGCCGGACATCTCGTCCATCGCCTCTTGCCAGGCCTTGCGGATATCGGGGTCGTCGTGGGTTTCCCAGAAGTTCTCGATCAGGATGATGGCGTCGTCGGCGAGGGCTTCGAGGCGGTGGCGGGATAAGAGCACCTGCTCGTTGAAGGCCACCGCCATGTTGGTCTCGTCCCCCCAGTTGGTGGTGGGGGCAGTGCTCATGCGAATCCGAACGCCGCTCGCGCTGCCGGGCGTCCGGGCGGGTGGCTGGATCTCGGCCGGGATGATCTCCACGGTCCAAACGCCATTGCCCATCTTGGCCGAGACTCTCCCGAAGCTCTGCCCGCACTTCTGGGCGCCCTCTCCGGAATCCGACACGACCTCGACGGTGTAGTCGGGCACCGTCATGACGCCGGGGCCTTTTTTCGCAGCTTTCCGGGCGGCGCGTTGTTTGACAGGAGCGGATGACGTGGCACTCATGGGGACCCTACCCGCAACAGGGGCATGTCTGCACCTCCTCGAGGACTCTACCCGGGTGGCGCGACCGCGGGGC
>JBDHFY010000104.1:0-14795 GCA_039590195.1 Gemmatimonadota bacterium
GGCCGGTGTCGCTCAGAGCGACATCGAGACCGGTGCAGGCTGCCAGGCTCTAGCAGGACGCCATTGCCAGTGACGGCAGGCGAGACGCGGCTCTGAGCCGCGGATAAAGGCGCCGCGCCCTTCGAGACGCCGCAGCCCTGAGGCGCATGCCGAAAGGCATGCGGCTCGAAGGGCAAGGCTCCTCAGGGACGCGGCAGAGAGGCTCTCTCGATTATCCGTGAGCCAATACAAAACGCCCACCTCTCGGCGGGCGCTTTGTCTGAAGCTCCGGAGGAGGGACTCGAACCCCCGACCCGGCGGTTAACAGCCGCCTGCTCTACCAGCTGAGCTACTCCGGACCGGTCGTGCCGGGCACTGCACCCAGGCCGCGGGTGCTCCCCAGTACGTGGCTCCCGAGTCTAATCACCGGTTTCCTGAGATTCAAGCGACCACCCTAGAACGCCTTGATCAGGATCGCGATGGAGAGCCCAACCTGGAGCAATTGAAGGAGGAGCAGCGCATCCTGTGTGGTGAAAAAACGGCGCGGTACCGTGATTTGGTCCCCCGACCGGATGCCGACGTCCTGCAAAGTCCGGGCGCCGACGCGGTCCCGCTCGAACCGAAGGTTCAACTCCTCCCCACCTCGAAAGAGCTTGATTCCGTTGAGGTTTCCCACGTTGTCGGGGCCGCCCGCCAACGCCACCACGTCCAGCACGGTGAGTGTCGGATCGATGGTCAAGAGCCCCGGCTGCCGAACGTGGCCGAGGACGGCGATGCGGAATAGCGGCGTGATGGTGACGAACGGTTGGTTGAAGATCTGCCCGAGCCCGGCCCGCAGCTCCTCCCGCAAATCCGCCACGGTGCGGTCGCGCGTGTCGATCTCCCCGACCACCGGATAGACGATCCGCCCGTTCTCATCCACCTGAAACTGTCCCGAGAAATCCTCCTGCCCCCACACCGTGATGCGGACCAGGTCGCCCGGCCGCAAAGTGTAGGTCTGGGCACCGGAGCTCACGATCCCGGTTGGAACCTGTGCTGTGAGAGGAGAGCCGATGGACAACAGGAGTAGGGCGACGGTGCAATAGCGCATGGTGGTGCCAAAGATTGTGCGTCGGGGTGTATCGGTCAATGAAGCCGGCCGCGGCCCATTCCGGACCTGGTCGGTAGGGTTGGGCATGCTCGTCAGGAGGATGCCACCGTGGAACTCGCCGTTGCCACCGCGGTGGCGCGCTCGAGCACGCCTCGGAGATAATGCCCGGTGTGGGTTGCGGCTGCGGCCACCTCTTCCGGCGCTCCCGCGGCCACTATGCGCCCCCCCTGGTCTCCTCCCTCCGGCCCGAGATCGATGACCCAATCGGCTCGCTTGATGACATCGAGGTGGTGCTCGATGACGAGCACGGTGTGCCCCGCGTCCACCAGCCGGTCCAGCACCCTGAGGAGCGTTCGAATGTCGTCCAGATGCAGCCCCGTCGTCGGCTCATCGAGGATGTACAGTCGGCGTCCTGCGCCCGCCTTCCGGCCGACGTTGGCGAGCTGGCGCGCAATCTTGATCCGCTGAGCTTCCCCGCCGGACAGGGTTGTGGCGGGCTGACCGAGCCTGAGGTAGCCGAGCCCCACCTGCTGCAGGTGCCAGAGGGCCCTGCCGAGCTTTTCTTGGTGGCGGAACCGCAGGATCGTCTCGTCCACCGTGAGGTCCAGCACGTCCCGGATGGAGAGTCCCTTGATCTTGACGTCCAGGACCTCGGACTCGTAGCGGGATCCCCCGCACGAATCGCACGGGACGAAGATGTCGGCGAGGAACACCATCTCCACCAGGATATGGCCCGCTCCTTCACACTCGTGGCAGCGACCTCCCCCGGCCGCGTTGAACGAGAACGTCGTGGGCGTGTACCCGCGGGCCCTGGCGAGGGGCTGTGTGGCAAAGAGGCTGCGAATCTCATCGAACGCCCGGATATAGGTGATCGGGTTCGATCGCGGAGATCGGCCGATGGGTGCCTGGTCTACCAGGACCACGTCGGACAGGGCCTCCCACCCCACGAGCGCTTCCACAGCTCCCACTTGCTCCCCGAGGTGCTCCTTGGCCCCGTGTGCCCCCTTCAGGTGAAGGGCGGCCTGGCGGTAGAGCACGTCGTGCACGAGGGTGGACTTGCCTGAGCCCGACACGCCCGTGACCAGGGTGAGGGTCCCCAGTGGAATCGCCGCGTCGATCCCCTTCAGGTTGTGGAGCGTCGCTGCTTTGACAGTGAGCCACTGGGGACCGACGCGGCGCCGACTGCTGGGGACGGATATTTTCTTTCTTCCCGCTAGGTACTCACCCGTTAGGGTTTTGGCCGCGACCACCCCGGCGAGCGGTCCGGCATAGACCACCTCTCCCCCCTTCTCTCCGCTTCCGGGCCCCAACTCGATCATGTGGTCGGCTTCGGCCATGGCGGCGGGATCATGCTCGACCATAACGACCGTATTTCCCCCATCCCGGAGGCGGCGCAGCAGGCCGAGGAGCCGGTCGATATCTCGAGGGTGGAGGCCGATGGAAGGCTCGTCCAGCACGTAGAGGGTGTCCACGAGGTTTGCCCCGAGCGCGTTGGCCAGGGTAATGCGCTGAGCCTCGCCGCCCGATAGGGTGCGCGTCTGGCGGTCCATGGTGAGATAGCCCAGGCCAACATCGCGCAGAAACTCCACTCGCGAATTCAGCTCTCGCAGGACAGTTTCGGCCACCTTCTCCTCGAAGGGCGCAAGCTCGAGACCGGCGAGCCACGATGCCAACTCATCGGCAGTCTTCGCAGAAACAGCGGCGATGGACGCGTCGCCGATGGTGACCGCCAGCGGCTCGGGCCGGAGGCGAGCCCCGTGGCAGTCCGGGCAGGTGATAGCCAACTGGTATTGTCGCAGAAAGACCCGGATGTACTGCTTGTAACGTTTGGACTCGAGCCTCCGTAGGAACGGGAAGACCCCGAGGAACTTCCCGGATCGACCCTCGAGCAACAGGTGGCGCTGCGGCGCACGGAGCTGACGCCACGCACGATCGTACGGGATGTCCTCCCGCGTGGCCACTTCTCGCAGGAGCCGGCGCGGTCCGACGTAACGGGGCTTGGTCCACGGATCCAGCGCGCCCTCGGCCAGGGACCGCTTGGCATCCGGTACAATGAGAGACTCGTCGTACTCGAGGACCGCGCCGAACCCGTTGCAGGTCGCACACGCTCCTCGGGGATTGTTGAACGAGAACAGGCTGGGTGAGAGAGGCACGGCGGCCTCGCCGCACTCAACGCACCGTGGGCGGTCCGACAGCGTGACGTGCTGGTCTGCCACCACGGCTTCGGCCAGTCCATCGCCCTCGGCGAACGCCTGGGCGAGCGAGTCGGCAAGGCGACCACGGTTGGCCGGTGTCGCCTTCACCCGATCTACCAGGACCAGGATTTCATCGCTGTCGAGGCGTACATCCTCGGGCAACGCCTCCAGACGATGCACTGCACCCGCTACCATGACCCGCACGAACCCCATTGCCTGGAGGTTCTCGCGGATGAGGACATGGTTGTGATCGTCCGACGTCGGCAGAGGGAAGGCAATCGTGATCGGCTTGCTGGGAAATCGCTGGCCCAATTGCTCGGCGCCGGTGCTCGGCGACTCCATGATCACTTCACCGCCGCACGAGGGGCAGTGTGGGTGGCCGACTCGTGCCCACAACAAGCGGAGGTAGTCGTAGATCTCCGTGGCGGTTCCCACCGTTGAGCGGCTCGAGGTCGTGGGGTTCTTCTGCTCAATGGCCACGGCAGGCGACACTCCGTCGATGCGTCCCACCTGGGGCTTCGGCATCCGGTCGAGGAACTGCTTGGCGTAGGTGGAGAGGGATTCGATGTAGCGCCGCTGGCCTTCGGCATAGAGCGTATCGAACGCCAGGGAACTCTTGCCCGAGCCGGACGGTCCCGTGACCACGGTCAGTGCCCGGCGTGGGAATTCGACGGTGATCTCCTTCAGATTGTTCTGGTGGGCGTTATGGATGACTATTCGGTCCGGCAGCATCGGCGAAGCATACTGACCAGCCGTGCAGCTCAACAAGGGGAGGCGTTGACGGGCGGTCCCGTGAAGGCCTAGGTTGCCACCTCGTATGGCTAATATGATTGCCCCAAGGGTCTTGCGGCGCGGCCTGGAGGTCTTTGCCGCCCTATCGCTCTTGGGGTTCGTCGGGCTGCTGTTCTACGGCAATAATCTCGAGTTCTTCCTCGACGCGATGGTCTCCCTCAAGTGGGGCTGGGTGGCGCTAGGGGTGGCCCTCGCGTCGCTGGATTGGTTTGGCGGAGGGATTCGGATCTGGATCCTCACTCGTCACGTCCATCCCAAGGCCGTCCTCAAGGGATCAATCCTCGCCGGCGGGCTGAACACGTGGGCAAGCTACCTGACCCCCTCCCAAACGGGGGGCGGGCCCATGATGATCTATACCCTCAAGCGTTACGGGACGCCCATACCGGAAGCCATGGTCTCGAGCCTCATGAGTTTCGTGGCGACCGTGATCTTCTTTGCCGTGGCGGGGCCGCTGGCAATTTTCTTGGGAGCTGGGCGCTCGCTGGAGCAACACGGGGTGCTCGGGCGGACCCTGACGCTGTACGATCTCTTCCGGTTGAGCCTGGGTGGGTTCGTCGGCCTGGGCCTTTTGATCTTGTTTCTGTCCATCTTCCCCGGGGTAGCGGCCCGCATCGCTCGTATTCTGGTGGGCTGGCTCGAGAAGCGGGGCAACCCGAGACTTGCCAGTCGGGTCCAGACGGTACGGGACGGCATCGACCGGTCGCACGCCTGTTTGGTGGCCTTCTTTCGTGGTCGGGGGTGGCTCGCGTTGGCCGCGGCGGTCCCAGTGTCAGCGCTGGCCCACGCCAACAAGCTGCTCGCAGGCTACGTGGTTCTGCGAATGCTGGGCATCCAGGTGAACTTCGTGGACGTTCTGCTCCTGCAGACTTTGATTTCCTTCCTGTTGTATTTTGCACCCACACCCGGCGGCTCGGGTCTTGCTGAGATTCTCTCGGCCGCGGTGATGTCGATCTACGTCCCGCGTGAGCTGATACCCTCATACATCCTTCTCTGGCGCTTGATGCTGAGCTATCTGACGGTGGGATTCGGATCCATCGTGTTTTGGCGTTGGCTCAAGGGAACAGAGGGTCGGGAGAACGGCACCGAATCGGAGGAGACGGCGCTGCCCTGATACCCTGTCCGTGGAAGTCGTTGTGATGGTGAGGTTTGCGCGCGGCCCACCCCAAAATTCTCGGTTGCACCGTCACAGGGCCTACGATAACTTGTAATGCTCGCGCTGGGCTGACCGGAGACTTGATGTCGTATTTGGAGATCGAAGGCACGCGACACAACATCCCCCAAGGAGAGGCGGTGATCGGAAGCGATGCTTCGGGTTTCATCGCCCTCAGCGGTCCCGGTGTCGTACCGCGCCACATCTTGATCCAGCGATCTGGCGAGGGCCAAGTGGCCGTGCGGCGGGCAGTTGAGGAGGCTGAGGTCCTCATCAACGGCGTGCAGCTCGGGCCCCAACCCACTCCGCTCCTGCACGGGGACAAGATCGAACTGGGTGGTCACGAATTGCTGTTCGTGGATGAGCAGCGTGGTGGGAGTACGCAGTTTGTAAGCGCCGACGACATAGCCAAAATGGCGTCGAGCGGCAAGCCTGCGAGTCAGCGGAAGGCCACGGCAGCCACGGGTGGTCGGCTGGTGAGTCTTACGGACGGGCGGGAGTACACGGTATCCGGGTTGTCGCTCGTCATCGGCAGGGACGCCAGTTGCGATGTGGTCATTGTCGGCGAGGCGGTTTCGCGTCGCCACGCGGAGATCATGGCGACTCCGAAGGGTTACATCTTCGTGGACACGAGCACGAACGGCACGTTCGTGAACGGAAAGCGGATTCCCGAGCGGCAGTTGCTGGCTCGGGCCGATGTCTTGCGAGTCGGAAGTCACGAATTCCGTTTTTATGCGGATGTCGCTCCGCCGGCCGAGGCGGAGCCCGCGCCGGCTCGGACTGCTCCGCAGCGGCCTACCGCCGCGCCGGCGGGAGCCGAGTATCGGTTGGGGGATACCTTGCACGGGATCCCAGTTGGTCCGCCACGGGCTCGCGAAGGGGGAGCGGCCCCGGGCGCTGCGGCTGCCGCTCCGCCCGCTGGCGCGCCAAAGCCGGAAGTGCCGTTGGGCACGTTGATGGTGAGGAACGGGCCGCTCAAAGGGCAGAGTTTTCCCATCCGTGTCCCCGTAATCAACATCGGACGGGCGGACTATAACGACATTGTCTTTCAAGATCCCAGTGTCTCATCGGCGCACGCCAAGATCCAGCGGCGCGATGGGATTTGGGTGCTGGTCGATGTTGGGTCGACCAATGGAACGTTTGTTGACGATGAACGGGTCTCGGGCGAGGTCCCGCTGGCCCCAGGTGCGGTGATCCGCTTCGGCGATCTCGCGGTTGTGTTCGATCCGCGGGATGAGGGTGCCGAGCAGGGTCGGCCAGGGACAGAGCAGATGCAGAAACTTGAAGTGCCACCGGTTAGCGGCGCCCCTCCCGCGCAGGCTCCGGAGGGTCCGCCAGCCGGCGGAGCACAATCTGATCGCGTTGACAGCGCGGATGATCGTCAGGGGTGGCGGCTTTGGCCGTTCAAATGATTCCCGGCCCATCGCGCGAAATGGGTTTCACTTCCACGGCTTAGCGGCGAACTTGCCTCCACAGGTCAACTACACCTGCGCAGGGCGGACAGATGTCGGCATTATCCGGTCGGGGAATGAGGATAATTATCTCATGGTCCCCGACCGAGGTGTGTTTATCGTGGCCGACGGTATGGGGGGCCACGCGGCGGGAGAGGTCGCCAGCGAGATGGCGGTCCGGATCATCGCCAGGGAACTCCGCAACAATAAGGGCGTGACCGACGCGGAAGCCGCCGAGCGAATGCGTCATGCCATCATCGAGGCCAACTCGGCCATTTTTCAACGCACCCTGAACGAGCACGACAAGCGCGGTATGGGCACCACCGCCACGGCGATGGTGATCATTGGCACGCACTACCTCATCGGACAAGTGGGCGACAGCCGGGCCTACCTACTCCGCGACGGCACCTTCGTTCAGCTGACCAAAGACCATTCGTACGTACAAGAACAAGTGGACGCTGGGTATCTGAGTCCCGAAGAGGCGCGAACCCATCCCTACAGCAACGTGATCACGCGATGTGTCGGCGCCAATGTGGATGTGTCACCGGATGTGTACGCGGGTGTGCTCCGGCCGGACGACTTGTATCTGCTCGCCTCCGACGGCCTGACGGGGATGATTGAGGATGGCGATCTCCATTCCATTCTGTTCACGAACAGGGATCCTCAGGAAATCGTCGGCGAACTCATCGACGAAGCCAACCGTCGGGGCGGGCTCGACAACATCACGGCCATCCTGATTCGAGTGGATCAGGTGGAGGGGACCCCGGACGACGAGGATCAGGCCGTGACGGAGGGTGGGGGGTGAACGAGGGGCCCAACCCGGAGGTAGTGGGACGCGTTGCGGCCGAGCATCTAGGGCCGCTTCTTTATGCCCTCGAAGTGTGTGCGAAGGCCATGGAGCAGGCGGGGCGTGATGAGGACGTGAGGTATTATCGAGCGTTGGCGAGTCGTCTGGCGGAGGCGGGGGGGGAGGGTCAAGACAGTGAGAGGTAGGGGCGTAACATGCTACGCCTCTACCTCTCACCTCTCACTTACCGAATCGCTCTAATCTCATCCTTCGTCTGGGCAATCAGATCCAGCACTCGGTCCCGATCGATTCTTGTGGGCTCTGCCGCGAATACCCGAAGAGCACGCGCGCTGGCATGGAGCTCTTCAGCGATGCCCTGTATCCCCAGCCGTCCCGTCTCTCCCCTTCCTGCCGCAAAGGCCTCGATCGCTCCATCACGGGTGAGGAGTGGAAGGTCGACCTCGAGCATCTTCGCCTTGGCGGGGAAATCCAAGAGCACGTCGCCGGGCGCGAGCCCGAGTTCCCCCGCCAGCCGGTCCTCCACCTTTTCGGTTAGGTCCGGATCGTCGGCCACCCAATCGCCCGCTCCCTCCGGGACCTCTCCCCCTCTCACCTCGAGGATTCGCTTATACAGCTCCCGGCGCTGGAGACGTTGGGCGATAGGAGCATCGGAGAGGGCCCGCAGCCTCACCATCAGCGCCTCGTCGGTGGTTTCGGCGATCCAATCGGCGGTGATCTCTTCGCGGGCAATGGCAGAGCGCACCAGCCGCTTGAACATGGCGGTGGCACTCCTGACCGCGTGGTGCCAGTACACGTTTCGGTACATCTCGTAACGGGCAAAGAGCAGTGACTCGAGTGCGCTCACTCCCTTCTCCCGCACCCCGACGGACTGGCTCCCGTCCTCGAGTTTGATGACGGTCAGGGAGTGGAGTAACCGGTCCACATCAACCGTGCCGTACGGCACCCCGCACATCCTCGCGTCCCGGGTCAGGTATTCGATCTTGTCCAAGTCGAGAGACCCGGAGATGAGGCCCCTGAGGGGGCTGTCGCTCCGGCCAGCAATGAGGTGCGAGAGCCTCGTCGGAAGCCGCGCAATGCCCGTTCGCGCCAGCGCATCCTGGAGCTGACGGTGACGGAAGCGTATTGGCGCGAGATCCTCGTGGGAGGGCAGGCCAGCCTCCTCCAGCGCGTGGGAGAACGGATAGTGTCCGATGTCATGGAGCAGTCCGGCGAGGCGGACGACCAGGAGCTCGTCAGGGGGAATGTCGCGCAACTCACCGCGCTCACCCAGGATAGCCATGGCGCGTCGGGCGAGGTGGTAAGCGCCGAGCGCGTGCTCAAAGCGGGTGTGTGTGGCGCCGGGGTAAACCAGAAAGCCGTGACCGAGCTGTCTGATATAGCGAAGGCGCTGGAAGGGCTCGGTGTCGAGCACTTCCAGCGCCTCAGCATCCACCTGGATGTTGTTCCACAGGGGATCGCGGATGACTTTGAACGTTGCCCGGACCGCCATGGCGCTATCAGGCGGTGGGATTCGACGTCAGGACAGATGTCGCCTCGTCGTCCGGCAAGCGGCGCAGAATCGTGCCCCGGACGATGAAGGCGGCAACGAGAACGGCCGCAAACGAGCAGACGACGACGGGGCCGGTTGGGAGGTCGCTCTGAAACGAGACGACGAGGCCGAGCACGGTGGCGGTGATACCAGTGGACCAGGCGATGGCCAACAGCGGGCCCGCCCGAACGGTGAAGAGAAAGGCGATGACCGCCGGTATGACCAGGAAGCTGAACACCAGCAAGACGCCGGCGATGGCCACGCAGGAGGTCACGACGATCCCAAAGAGGGCATAGAAGACAAAATCCCAACCGGCGACTGACCAGCCCTGCTTCTTCGCCTCCGTCGGATCCATGGAGATGGTGAGGAACCGCTTTCGCAGGAACCAATGGGCGACGCCGACAACCGCGCAGACCCCCGCGGCCTTCCAGATCTGGGGCCAGGTAACCCAGAGCAGGCTTCCCGTGAGAAGCTGCTCCACGTGTTCTGCGCCCCTAGGCGCCTGCGCCGCCAGGAGAATGGTCCCAGCGGAGGCCACCACGTAGACGATGCCGATGATGGCCTCCTGCGGCACGTGCTTGTGCTCCATTCGGCTCACGGAGAAGAGGGCGGCCGCGATGAGCGTAGCGCCGAGACCGACGGCGTAGCCGGTCTCACTGGCCGGGATGCCCGTCAGGGCGCTCAGTCTTTGGCTGATGCCGAGGTTTGCGGCCGCCCACCCCATGGCGGCGACCTGGGCAAGGGCGAGGTCCACAAAGATGACGCCCCGGGCAATGATGTGAATGCCGAGGTATCCGAGGATTCCTGCTAGGATGAGCGAGGCCACGAGGGCCGGCAGCATCAGATCCAGCATATATCAATCTTCCATTGCCGTGGGTACTGATGTTGTCGGGGACGCGTCTCGCACGGTTTGCCCCCCAACACGGTCAGCCACACCTCATTGCTTGTCTCAATCTTCCGGATGGCTGACGTTCGCATTGCGAAATGCCTCAGCCAGTTGAGTCACCCATCCGTCCACCAGCGTGAAATACTCGTCGACTCCCTCCAAGCCTCCGACATGTTCTGGGACGATCAACGAAGCGACGCCGGCGCGGTCTGCCACTCGTTCCACCTGACCACGGCTGAAGTAGTTGGCGGCGAAGAGGACCGGAATCCTCTCGCTCCGGATGAAGTCGATCACCTCCCGAACATGTCCGGGAGTCGGTGGAATCCCCGGCTTTGGCTCCACGTACATGGCGCACTCGACCCGGAACCGCGCGCTGAAGTAGGCCCAGTTCTTGTGGTAGCAAACCATGTGGCTGTCCCTGAAGGGCGCACCTTGGGCGAGCCATCCTCCGAGGAACTCCGTGAGTGGTTTCCCCTGGTAGGTCTGGTTCCGCGCAAAATCCAGGAACCGATAATCTTGTGCCAGTTCGAAGAGAGTCTCCCCACCCAGCATCTCAACCAGTTGCTCGCCGAAGAGGCGATTCATCACGCGGTTCTCGAAGCGCTCGAGGTTCGCCTCGTACGTTGGAACGTTCTCGGGGTCGACTCGCCGGAGACCGCTCAAGATGTTTCGAGCGACAATGATGGCGTTGATTGGGTCGCCGTGGACGTGGGGATTTCCGAAGACATGCACGTCGCCGCCCGTTCGCGAAACGTTTTCGGGAATCTGCAGCAGCCGTACTCCCGAGTACGCCACCACGTTGCCGGGTCCGCCGTCGTCGACCTTTGGGTTGTTGGCGCGGTCCAGGAGAACCGGAACCCACAGCTCGAGGTCGAGTCCGGTCGTCACGAAGAGATCCGCGCGCTGGAGCATCGCCGCAAAGCTCGGTCGAGGGTTCACGAAGTGGGGATCCTCATCTCCTCTTGCGATCGCGTCGACCTCTGCCAGATCCCCTGTCACTTCCCGCGTGATGGCGGCATAAGTGGGAAGGGTGGTGACGATTCGGAGCCTCTCCTGTGCTCCCAGAGGGAGCGCGAACCCAACCAGCAGCGCGAACGAAACGCCGGCCAACATTGTTTGCTCAATCCATCGGTCGTCGGTAGTCTTGTGCTGCATTCTTCCTCCCGGGCCACGGCTGCTGGAGTGCGCGACCATGAAAACTCTCAATACGTCTCGTGCTTGTGCGGACCCACCGCCCAGACTGCCTGGAAGAGCACCGTGTGGTTGCCGGCCTCCCCCTGTGGCTTCAGGAAGTTGTACTGAAGCCGCAACCGCACCCACTCGGATTGCCACCACGAAATGCTCGGGGCCAGCTGAAAGATCTTCGGATCGCTTCCAAACCCGTTGAGGTAGTCGCCCCGCACACCCAGGATCCACTGACGGGAGGCGCGGAAGTTCGCCTGAACATATCCGCCGTTCCCTGTCGATTCAGTCAGCTCGAAGTCTTTCTCGACGAAATACCACTCACTCTTGAGCTGGAAACCCCGGTACAGGGCGCGCCCGGGCGGGGTCCAGCGATAAGAGAAGTCGACAGCCACCAGCCGTGACGTGAGAAACTCATCGTCGTTCTGGCCGTAGACTCCCGTGGCTCCAAACTGCAGATAGCTGCTCGCGCCTAGGTCCCAAAAGCTCTGCATGCGACCCAGGTAGCTCATCTCGCTGCCGTTCTCGAAGAGCGCCTCGTTGTCACCGAGCGCCACTTCGAACGTTGCGGTCTGCGTGGTCGGTCCCAGCGTCAGGGAGGGCAGGGTGATAGCCGCGCCGGTCTGGATAAGGCCATCTTCGCCGAGGAATGTCACCGCCGCGAGGGGCCGTTCGACCTCGAGGAGCGCGTGGGTGTGCCACCGATTGTAGAGGCCGATCTCCTGGCGAAACTTCCCGATCTTCGCCCCCAACCTTCCCGGCAGCCCGACCCAGTACATGTATCCCTCCTCGATCTCAAAACCCCCGTGCTCTTCCCCTTCGCCTTCCTCTTCAGGAAAACCCGCAATCTCGAAGTCCTGCTCGCGCGTGACGAAGATCTTCGTCCTCGTATAGGGATCGAGGGCAGACTGGAACGAGAACTCAAACTCCCGGGGCGTCGCGCTAACGTTGTTGGACTCGCCCTGGGGTGCGGTGAAGTTGCCGACGAAGTCTCCCGAGACGCTGATCTCCGGGTTCAGCATCTGCAGGTTTCGCGTCCGGCTCGTCTGCGGTGCTTCCGCTGCGGGTCCGGCCTCGTCGCGCTCTGCAACGGCGGCTTGAGCGGCCGCACGCAACGCCGCAAGCTCGTCAACAACTTCGGCAGTGTCCTCCTGGCTGGCCCTCAATTGTGCAACCACGCGCTCCAGAGAATCGAGTCGGCGCTGCAATGCCCGAAGCTGCGCCGACAGGGAATCCTGTCCTGCCGGTGCTCTAGCCGAGAGCCTCCCGCCTGACGGCGGAAGGTGGAACGACATTGTGCCTGCGGCTCAGCTAGTTGCCAGGAGGAGCGCGGACGCCGTTTGCGGAAGGGTTCGGGGGAGAGGTGATGAACTCCGGAGCACTCGACCGTTTCGCCGTGACTCCAGTGTTGGCCCTGATGGAAATCGTGCGAGCCGGGGTGCCCAGTACTTTGTCGGAAGCCCCAAAGCTGCACCGGGCCTCGGAGTGCACGACGGCGCACTGGTTCGAGTGGGCTGTTTCAATCGCCCTGCCATCGTTCCGCGACTCGGCGCGGGCGTGCAGCACGGGAACAAGGGCCGCCGCCGCCACCTGCAAGGCCATGAGCACCGGGGTGGTGCCCAGCCGAAGCATCTTCGATTTCGAAGAGGTGCGGGCCATGGTTCTAGTATATAGTGCCGGATCGTTCATCGGGTTCCCCAGGCCACTGAACCGGCCGGGAGGGGTGTGACACCTGCCCGGATGGCCGTGGGGCTCGAACGCCTATTCCTCTTGGGCGATGGCTCCTCTCGCCGCCTGTATCAATAACTCCCCGACGCGGTAGTTGTCCATGATCTCGTCGTCGCCGCGCATGCCTTGCTCGGCTCTCGTTCGGCGGCGACCGGCATCAGGTCTCGACGAAGAGCCGCAGCGGGGACCGCGCTCCGCCCGCGCTTTTGACGTACCCACAGCCCTCGACCGAGAGTGGCGGCGCCAACACGGCCGGATTGGCGCCAAGCCACATCCCGGTCCGCGTACCGTTGGAAGAGTGGTTTCCAGGCTTATCGACCAGGGCGCCCGCGGCCGTACGCCCGGAGCCGGCGAAGCATCCTTCTGTCATTCTTCAGCGGGTCGTCGCCCTTGGGTGTCTCGATGATCTTGATGACGTCGGTGAACCTCTCGTCGCGCATGAAGCGCCGGAAGGGTTCAGCACCGAGAGAGCCTTCGCTGATGAGCTCGTGACGATCTCGGTACGAGCGGAACGGCGTCTTTGAATCGTTGAGGTGGAGGCACTTGAGGTGGCGGAGTCCGATGATGCGATCCCACGTTTGCCACGTTTCCTCCCACGCATGGACGAGGTCGTAGCCCGCCGAGAAGATGTGGCACGAATCGGCACAAAAGCCCACTCGCCGTTTGAGACTCTTCGGAATGCGCCCCCGCAGCTCGGCCAATTCCTCGAAGCGGGACCCCAGGGCGGTTCCGGTCCCCGCGGTAGTCTCGATGAGGATCATGGGGCCCGGAACGGCCGCGAGGCATTCGGCGTAGGCGGCGGCATTGCGGCGAAGCCCGGCAGAACGACCGTTGATGAAGTTGCCAGGATGGGTTACCACGAACCGGATGCCGAGCGTACGGCAGCGCTCGAGCTCGCCAATGAAGCAGGCAACGGACCGTTTCCGCAGAGACGCTTTCGGGGAAGCCAGATTGATCAGGTATGAGTCATGAGCCACCACGGCTTTCAGCCGTGCGCGCTGTACCTCTTGCGTGAAGGTCTCCGCGGCCTCGCCGGTGATCGTAGGCTCTCGCCATTGGCTTGGTGTCTTCGTGAAGATTTGGATGGCGGTCGCGCCGATTCGCCTCCCACGACGGGGAGCTTGTTGCACGCCGCCGGCTGCTGAGACGTGCGCACCGAGAAGCATCCCCGGTAGCCGGTCAAACCTCGGTGTCAAAAGCCGCCGGTGACACGAGTGGAACGAAGCGACAAGGGCCGGCGGTCCACTCGCGGATCTCGTGTGCCGTTCTCTGGTAAATGCGCAGCATCTGCTCGGCGCGGTCGCCGACCGGAATGACGAGCCGGCCGTCGTCGGCAAGTTGTGCAAGGAGCGGTTGTGGCGCGGACGGGGAGGCGGCCGTGACAACGATGGCATCGTAGGGTGCGGCTGCGGAGTGCCCGAGGGCTCCGTCTCCCTCGAGGAGCGTCACGTTTTCGACACGCAACTCCTTCAACCGCCGGCCCGCGCTAGTGGACAGATCGCTCAAACGCTCGATGGTCCACACGTGCAGTGCAATTTTGGCGAGGACGGCTGTGTGATAACCGGTGCCGGTACCGACCTCCAATACGCGGCTCTTGCGGTTGAGCCCGGCTTCCCACGTCATCAACGCCACGATGTATGGTTGGGAGATGGTTTGCTGTCGAGGGATGGGGAGCGGGAGATCGGCGTAGGCCCGGTCCATGAGTTCGGGCGGCACAAAATGTTCCCTCGGGACCGACGCCATCGCCGCAAGTATACGCCGATCAGTCACTCCTCGGGGAAGCAGGTGCCTCCGCACCATCCGGCGACGTTCTCGGCGCCACCGGTCGTTGGCCATATCAGTCGTGGTCTCGTCCCAGCAACCGGTCGAGAAGGCTCCGACTGCGCAGGTCCTCCATTTGCGCTTCGGCTGCCGCCGTGCGCCGTTCCAGATCCAGCTTTGACTTTCGAAGGCGATCCACCACCTCCTGCTCCCGGGCCAGCGCCTGCTCGAGTTCCCGCAGCCGG
>JBDHFY010000105.1:0-12296 GCA_039590195.1 Gemmatimonadota bacterium
GTCGAGGTTTCTGTTTGGCGTCAGTCCGTTCGATCCTGTGGCGTTCGGTGTGGTCGCAGTAACGTTGTTGTTGTCCGGAATCGCGGCGACGTACCTGCCCGCGCGGCGAGCTACACGGGTTGATCCGGTAACGGCTTTGCGCGTCGAATGATGGCACGGGCGACGCATGGGTCGCCCTTTCCACATCAGGCTCCCCAGTACCCAACGGCCACCGTAAAGATGGTCAGGACGCCGAAGCCCACTTCCATGAACCCGATGGTCTTGACCGGAACGCGACGACGAAAGCGCGACAACCCGATCGCGGCGCGTGCGAGCAACAAAGCGAATGCTGCCGCAGCAATCATCGGTAGCCATCCCGCATAGATGAGACCCAGGATTCCCGCCAAGCCGAGTACGTGGAACACAACCGCGAGTGGAATATTGCCTTCCTTCTGCTTATCGAGGCGCAGCCGTGCCCTGATGTAGAGCACCGAGGGAACGGCCCGCGCGATAATCACGCCGGCGAGGGCGGAAGATTCTGCAACTGGCCAACCCGCAGCCAAACCGATGCTCGCCGCCACGGTGGCGAATGCCACTGGACCCGCCAGTTCTGCCTGCCAACTGCGGCTTTGACCCGAGACGTCGAATACAGTGAACACGATCAGAAACGGAACGGCGATCAAGAGCGGCACGATAGGACGCGTCCCCACCAGGAGAAACGCGATCACGAAACAAAGTGCGGCCGTCGCACCGTACCCGCCTACGAACCACATGGCCAGCGTTTTGCGCTTGGATTGTCTGCGCCGCCAGTCGGTCTGAACGACACGAGCCGGCCGGCGCAGCAGAAACGCCGCGAAGGCTCCCAACGCGAGGAACAGACCGCCCCACGACGGCGCCACCAGCAAGCCGAGCAGGATAGGCTCCAGCACGAAACCCCAGCTTCCGTGCTCTGCGGGGAGGGCGATGGGTTTGAGGCGGACGGAGGGCCTGGCCTCCGCAGTGGCATGATTTGACATGCGGGGGATTATCTCTACTTCTGTTTGGAGGGGCAAGCGGTTCAAACCGTCGTCGCCGCAGATCAACGCGGACGTGTTCAATGCGACATCAGCGTCAATCTGCTAGTTTCTGCGCGGATCTGCGCTCCCCCTTACTCCACCCTCAGCGCCTCCACCGGATCCACATGCGCCGCCCGCCGCGCCGGCATGTAGCTCGGAGGTCGCACGCGGCCGGGCGTGCCGGCCGCGTGCTCACTGCAACTACTGCGGACTCAACCCCGTATGCGCTACAGCAAAAAGAAGCGCGTGCTTGACCCCGGCCCAGATGGGCGGGATCTCCATGCTCTCGGTCACGTCATGACCACCGAGGCGCGCCTGCACCGGATAGCCGCGCTCGATCCGACCGTTGCCATAATCGATGATGTTGCCCCTAAAGGACATCGCCGGAAGCCCCGCCTTGTACATGTTCCTGCAGTCGCCGCAGCCACGGTCCGGATCGATGGTCGGCGGAAAGCCGTAGAGCGCGTTGGCGGCGGCAGCAGCCATGCGCGCCTGTGGGTTGTCCGCCGGGTCCCACCCGGGGATCGGGTCGATGGACAGGTCGCGACCGACAACCTTGTTGATGTCGAACATGTAACCGCAGCGCTCCGTGTAGTTGTGCGGCGGGAATCCTTCTGTTTCCAGCTCAGCACAAACCTCTTCGGCGATCTGCTTGATCTGCACGTGGAGCCGCCGCTGTTGTTCCCAGGTGGGGGCCCGGATATCCATGCGCACACTGGCTTCAGACGTGGGCCGGTTCACGACCGGTGAACCCTGCAGCAGAGAAATGTTGACGTACCACTCGGCGCGCTCTGCATCCTCCTCGACGCCTGTGCAGCGCAAACAGTCGGACCGAGGATCCGTCACCTCGGATCTAATCCGAACGAGGGCTCTGGCCAGCACATCCACTGCGTGCGGCCGCCAGCGACGGTCCGCTCCGGGCTGGTCAGGGATCCGCCGCTCGAACGGTGTGAAGAACCTAAGCGTTGCTCGGGTACTGACGGGGAGGGTGCCGGACGTCACCCCTTCGCCTGCTCCGCCGTGGAGCTCTACTACGGCGTCGCCGTTCCGCCAGTCCAGGTTGTGCGGATATTGCGCCCGCGCAAAGTGCGCCCCGCCCTCGGAGCCATCCTCCTCGCTCGAGAGTGTCACGAACCACACGTCGCCTTCTGTTTTGATGTCGGCATCGTTCATCGCGCGCAGCACGGTGAACAGCTGAACCACACCCGGGATGTCGTCGCCTGCGGCCTGGCAGTAGATGCGGCCGTCTCGCTCGAACGCCTCCATGGGCTGGTCTTTAGGCCAGATCGCCACGTTGTCATGGTGAGCGACCAGCACCGCTTTCGGGCCGTCGCCAACGCCCGGCCGCACGGCCACCACGTTGTATTCGTCGTCGATGTACACCTGCTCCAGGCCGTAGATGCGGAACATCTTGTAGATGTGGCGGGCCCGGTAGATCTCGTCGTAGGACGGGCCGAGGGCGTTGCACACGCCCAGCCAGTCCTGGATGACGTCGGATGGGTCGGCCTGCTGCCCCTCTACAAAACTCATGGCCGCTTGGACCACAGGAGTGGCCAAAGTCCTCTGGGCGGTGGCGATCTCCTGGCTGAGGTCGGGAGTTCCCTGGCTGAACGCCGGCGCGGGCGAGAGCGCGAAGACGACGGTAGTGGCGCTCAACGCCGCGAGGGCTCGGAGACCCACCGACGGCGTAGGACTGGGGAGGGGGCTCATAACGGCTCTCCTATGTTCATTATTAATAGGAACAGCGTTTGTAGGATATATTGAGTGGAGACGGCAAAAACCGCCTCCACTTCCATGTCTTCTTTGAAGCTCCTCCTTCGGAGCCTCGACCGTTAGGGGGTCAGCCCGGCGTACGCTGCTGCGAACAGCAGCGCGTGCTTGACCCCCGCCCAGATCTCCGGAACCACCATGCTCTCGGTCACATCGTGGCCGCCCCGGCGCGCCTGTACGGGGAAGCCCCGCTCGATTCGGCCGTTCCCGTAGTCGATGACGTTGCCCCTGAACGACATAGCGGGCATACCCATCTTGTACATGTTGACGCAGTCGCCACAGCCACGGGCCGGGTCGATAGCCGGCTCGAACCCATACAGCGCGTAGGCCGCAGCAGCCACCATCCGGGCCTGGGCATTGTTCACTCGGTCCCAGCCGGCGATAGGATTGTTATCCCAATCGCGGCCGTAGACCTCGTTGATGTCGAAGATGTAACCACAGCGCTCTGTGTAGTTGTGCGGCGGGAAGCCTTGGGTCTCGAGCTCGTTGCACGATTCCTCAGCGATCTGCTTGATCTGCTCCTGCAGCCGCCGGATATCAGGCCACCCGGGCGCACGGAGGTCCAACCGCACGCTGGCCTCGGACGTCGGGCGGTTCACCACGGGGGAACCTTGCACCATGGAAATGTTGAGGTACCACTCCGCGCGCTCGACGTCCTGCGCTCGCAGCCCACTGCACCGCAGGCAGTCGCTACGCGGGTCCGTCACGTCACTGCGAAGCCGGATCAGCGCCCGGGCCAGCACGTCCACCGCGTGAGGGCGCCAACGACGGTCCGCTCCCGGCTGGTCCGAGATCCGCCGCTCAAACGGAGTGAAGAACCTGAGTGTTCCGCGGATGGTGATCCCCCCCGCGCCAGTGGTCACACCCTCTCCCGCGCCACCGTGGAGTTGCACGACGGCATCGCCGTCACGCCAATCCAGATTACTGGGGTAGTGGGCTCTCGCAAAGTGGTCGGCGCCGGGTGAGCCGGTCTCTTCACCCGAGAGAGTAACGAACCACACGTCGCCGTCAGTCTGGATGTTCGCTTCGTTCATGGCGCGGAGCACGGTAAAGAGCTGGACCACGCCGGGGATATCATCGCCGGCAGCCTGACAATAGACTCTTCCGTCGCGCTCGAACGCCTCCATGGGCTGGTCCTTTGGCCAGATCGGCACGTTGTCGTGGTGCGCATTCAACACCACTGTCGGGCCGTCGCCCACGCCGGGCCTAACAGCTACAACGTTGTACAAGTCGTCGATGTAGACCTGCTCGAGGCCGTAGATCCGGAACATCTTGTAGATGTGCCGCGCCCGGTAGATCTCGTCGTGAGACGGGCCGAGGGCGTTGCACACACCCAGCCAGTCCTGGATTACATCGGACGGGTCGGCTTGCTGCTCCTCGACGAAGCTCATCGCATTGCTGACGGCAGGCGTGGCCAGAATCCGCTCGGCGATTGCGATCTCCTGGCTGAGATCCGGGGTCTGCTGGGCCGTTACCTGAGATGGCGCCGCCGCAGCCACCAGTACAACGAGGAAGGCTACGGTGCCCGCACGCACCACAATCCGTATCCGGTATGCGATGACCGCTCGGGCAAAGCGGGGAATAGTGCGCATGAAGCCACTCATCTCGGCTCTCCTGTGACTGGAGTGGACAAGTTGGGGACTACGTTTAGGTCGACTGCGTCCGCGTCCAGCCGGCGGACGATTTCGCTCTACTCTCATTCGGGTCACGTGGGTGTCGACCGCCGTTACCGTGACGGCGGATCAAATGTCCTCGGGTGTTTGTGATCAGCGAACTAGCCTGAACTGCTGGGTGTACTTGATCACAAAAGCCCTGTCTTGGACACGCGACAGCGCTCCCGTCTGTTGCACTTCGTTGTATACGAGAAACAGGCCAGTACCGGCCGTGTTGAGCCATCCGAACCTGACATTGCCGGACAGGTCGTCATTCTGGCTGTTGTACTGTACCAGTGATTGCAAGAAAATGCGGGGCGTAAAGGAGTACGCTAGCCTGAGTCCCGCCAGGACGTTTTCAAAACTCCCCTCCGCGAGATCTACGTTGTCATAGCCCAGGCGGAGGGCCCCGGCAAACGCTGTCCCCGAGCGGGCGGCGATCGTACCGAGCACGCTGCGATACGTGCCCGAGAGGAAACCGCCCACCACCATCTCTGCACCGACCGACAGCGGCGCGCTCTGGTTGGTGTTGAACTGCAGCTCCACCTCAGTGTTATCGTACGTCCCCGGCGGCACGACGACACCATCTTCGATCTCGAAATCCTCGTTGAGTCCCTCGCGCGTCCAATTTGTCTGGACGCTAACAGATGCTCCGTTGGACAATTCCACAGGAAAGTCGACATGCATGAGGCGCGTCTCGTTGAAGCCTTCGAAGTCGTAGTAGCTTCGGAACGTCGCGTGGGGCCTGAGCTGCCGCAGCCACGGAGCACTGGCCAAGCGGACATTGCGCTCGAGACGGGCGGTGAAGTAGCGGTAAGCGGTCCGCTCCAAGAATCCGGCCTCCGGATTGAAAGCCTCACCCACCTCCCTATAACTGAATCCCCCATTCCAATCCCGAGTGACATAAGTGCCGCTGAAGTTCGCGGCGTGTTCACGGCCGTCGAGGCCCGGCGTTTCTGTGCGCGCCAAGTATCCCTCGAAATTGATGGCCTCTCCCAAACCTAGACGGCCGTCCACGGCGTACGTGAGGTTGTAATCGTCCGTGGCATCCGTGTTGAGCCGGCTTACAACGACCCCCCCGATCCGCGACCGATTGGGGAGTTCTCGTATCACGCGACCCACAGCGTAGTTTGTCGGTGCGATCTCGCTGCCCACACGTTCGGTTTGAATGTCCAACACACCGAGAGTGAGCCCCCCGGCTTTCCCCGTCAGTCTTCCACCTCCGAGAATGGGCACCTGCTCGCCTTCGCCGCCGATCCCAATGCGCCGGCTGAAGAACAACTCCACTGCCTGGGGAGTCCCCACAGAAAAAGTACCGGCGTTCTCCAGGAAGAACGGCCGCTTCTCCGGGAAAAAGAGCCGGAATCTGGTCAGGTTGATTTGCTGCTCATCAACCTCCACCTGAGCAAAATCGGTGTTGTAGGTGAGATCGAGCGTCAGATTGGGTGCAAGTCCCAACTTCGCATCGCCGCCTACCTCTGCGTCGAGGTCGGTCTCTAGGGACGCCACGTAATTACGGTGGGCCGAGCTCAGCACGTATGGAGTCAACGCCACCGAGCGCCTGGACGGCGCCTCGATACCCTGAAGCGTCCCCGCCTCTGACACTCGGTAGAAGTCGTGTTGTCTCGCAATCGGCGCCCAGAAATCCTGTTCATTGCGCCGCCGAATCTGGCGGGAGACATTCATCCCCCATACCTGGGGGCCCCCGCTCCCGTACCGCAGCGTCGAAAACGGGATCCTGAACTCGGCGTACCACCCGCCCTCGTCTGTGGAGGTAGCCACATCCCAACTGCCATCCCAGTTGAGGTAGAACCCGCCCCCCGACCCTCGCTGCTGCCGCTGTTGCCGCGTTCGGTCGAAACTTCCCCGCCCCTCGTTGATGACTTGCCCATCGTACTCGATTCCAGCCGGGGTCGTGCCGAACACAAACCCATTCTGCCGATCCAAATAGGTGTCGAACACGATGATCAATGCATCCGTTTCACTGAGCTCCGCGTCCCGGCGCGTCTCTCCCACGACGACTCCGCTAGAGTCGCTGTCGAACATCCATGCGCCGATGTAGAGCGCTGCAGCGTCGTATAGAACCCGCAGCTCCGTCCGTTCTGTGGCCGGCCGCCCCTCGAATGGCTCGTGCTGCACAAAGTCGGAGATGGTTGGGGCAGTACCCCACGCTTCCTCGTCCAGCCGGCCATCGATGACCGGGGCCCGATCAATGACCACACCCTGTGCGATGGGCCTGTCTCCGAGGTCGTTGGGTGCAGTCTGTGCACTGAGGGCGGGCCCGAAGGTACACGCGGCCCCCAGCAGGGTGATCGCTGTATATCTAATCAACATCCTGGTTATCTCGTACGTGACTCGAGCTTAGCTGACTGCACGGGATGTAACCAACCTTCCCTGTGGCGGCGCGTGGCCGCCTCAACCATTGCGCGGCAGGTCCGCAACCACATGCACGAGCTCACCACGCGGTTCTCACTCACTTCGGCAGCGTGAGCTCGGCGCTCGAGAATTGTTTGTTCGAATGAATGAATGACGGTTGGACTGTTTACCCGGCGAGCCGGGACGCATCGACTTCGCCGTGGGGGCCAGCTACTTAATGCTCTACGGGATCGCCGGACAACCGCTCCCTGACGCGGAGCTGGTAGATTCATCACCGGATCCTCGTTTCGTGAATATGTGAATCACGCCGCCGGCGGCATCCATCCCATGCATGGTGGTGGCGGCTGGACCTCGCAACACCTCGATACGCACGATCTCAGAGGGATTGACGAAGCCGAGCAGGGGACCAGCCTCAGCGAGAGTCGTAACGCGAACGTAATCAACGAATACCAACGGCTGCTGGTTTGGCCGGATGCTGTTTCTGCCCCGAATTGACACTCCCCACGAACTACCGGAGGTAGCATCACCCTCGCTGATGTTCATGCCCGCGATTCTGCCTTGAAGTTCACGGACAAGCGTGTTGCCGTCGAATTGCCGACGGCTCTCCTTGGATGTCGCCTCGCACTTGGGCCGACTGGCTTGCGATTGAGAAGCTGTTACGTCCTGAGCATGAGTTTCGTTTGCTCTGGCAAATGCCAGAAGCAGCAACAGCGCGGTACTCAGGATGCGGGGCGTCCCACTCACCAGAAGTGAACCGAAGGCATAATCGATCAACATCGCCACCCTACGGTGCCAGGATCTACAACTGCACTCGAACCTGCGCTGCTCTGTTATATCTACGCCGCGGGGCCCTCGAGCGCTGACACGTGCCCGGTACCACCGCCCCTCGGTGGGCCGTGACCCGCTTCTCGCCCGGGCGCGCTCCGCTGATTTGCCAAAGGCATCGACCCACCCTCGGCGCCAGGCTCCTATCGCCGTGTCTCTTTTGATTTACGGGAACGTCCCGAAGTTGTCAAACTCAGCAATGAGGATTGAAAAAGGCTTAAATAGCACAAAAAGACTTTGAAATCAACGCTACCACCCAAACGCCCTCTCCGAGGTCCCGCCCGTAGCAGGCATACCGCTTTCGGTCAGCGGAGGAGATTGAATTGACGCGTGAACTTGACAACGAACGCCCGGTCTTGCGTCCCGGACAGGGCTCCCGTCTGCTGGACTTCGTTGTACACCAGGAAGAGCCCCGTACCGGCCGTGTTGAGCCACCCGAACCGCACATTTCCGGATAAGTCATCGCTCTGGTTGTTATACTGGACGAGCGATTGCAAAAAAATCCTCGGTGTAAACGAGTACGCGACTCGCAGGCCCAGTAGCACGCTCTGAAAGCTCCCCTCGGCGAGATCCACGTCGTCGAAGCCGAACCGTAAACCGGCTGCCAAGGTCGTTCCCATACGGGCGTTCACGTTTCCGGATATGCCCTTGCGCGTCCCTGAGAAGAACCCCCCGACGTTGAGCTCACCGGCGATCGACACCGGTGCACTCAGGTTGCTGTTGAATTGCCAACCCGTAATGACGTTGTCGTAGACACCGGGCGATACCACCACGCCGTCGGCGATCTCGAATGGCTCCTTGACGCCTTCGTGCTCGAAGTTGAATGCGGGGCTGAAAAACGCGCCGTTCGAAAATTCAATATGCGAGTCCACGTGGACGTTGCGGCTTTCGCTGAAGCCGTCGAAGTCGTAGAAACTCCGAAATGAAATATGTGGCCGCAGTTCTCGTAGCCAGGTGAGTCCCGGGGGACGGATATTGTACTGGACACGCGCATTGAACGAGCGATACTCCGCCCGCGTGAGGAATCCCACTTCCGGGTTGAAGTCTTCCCCGACCTCTCGGACGCTGAGACGCACGCTCCAGTCGCGCGTGTCATAGCCACCGCCAATGTTCCATGCGTGCTCCCGCCCGGTGAGCTCCGGCGTCTCGGTCCACGCCGCGTAGCCGTCGAAATTGACGGCCTCCCCAATGCCCATCCGACCATCGACCGCATACGCCAAGTTGTAGTCGTCAGTATCATCGGTGTTGAGTCGGCTAACCACGATCGCTCCGAGCCGCGACCGATTGGGCAGCTCTCGCGTCACTCGCCCAACCGCATAGTTGTTATTCGGAACGCCCGCCCCGTCGACGCGGTCGGTCTGGATGTTCAAAAACCCCAGGGTGAAGCCCCCTGCCTTGCCAGTCAGTCGACCCCCCGCAATGATCGGCACGGGAGTGCCCTCGCTGCCTATGCCAATGCGCCGGCTGAAGAACAACTCGGCTGCCTGGGGAGATCCTACCGCAAATGTGCCGGCGTTCTCCAAGAAGAATGGCCGCTTTTCGGGGAAGAAGAGTCGGAATCGGTCCAAGTTGATCTGCTGCTCGTCAACTTCCACCTGGGCAAAGTCAGTGTTGACCGTGAGGTCCAGCGTCAAACTCGATGAGAGTCCCAACTTAGCTTCGCCGCCAACTTCAGCGTCGAAGTCGGTCTCCGTGCTCGACACGAAATCCCGATGCGCTGAGCTCAACCCATACGGCGTGAGCGTCATCGTGCGCCGGGTCGGCGCCGTGATCCCATCGAGCGTCCCCGCTTGAGAAACCCGGTAGAAGTTGTATTGCCGACCAATCGGGGCCCAGAACGCCTGCTCGTTGCGGCGACGCACCTGCCGTGAGATGTTCATCCCCCACGTCTGCGGCCCCCCACCTCCATACCGCAGTGTCGAGAACGGAATCCGAAACTCCGCGTACCATCCCTGCTCGTCCACCGACGTCGCGACCTCCCAGCTTCCGTCCCAATTCAGGTTGAACCCACCGCCAGTTCCCGCCTGCTGGCGCGCAGCGCCTCGAATGTCCTCGCCTCCCCTACCTTCATTGATCACCTGCCCGTCATGTTCGATACCAGCGGGCGTCGTCGCAAACACAAATCCATTTTGGTGATCCAGATACGTGTCGAACACGAAGAGCAGCGCATCGGTGTCCTGGAGGCTTGCATCCCTGCGCGTCTCACCGACAACGATCGCACTCGGATCACTATCAAACATCCACGCCCCGATGTAGACGGCGCGGGCGTCGTACAAAATGCGCACTTCCGTGCGCTCCGTGGCGGGACGGCCCTCAAAAGGCTCATGTTGCACGAAGTTCGCGATCGGGGAGGCCAAGCCCCAGACCTCCTCGTCTAACAGCCCGTTGATGAGCGGCGCCTCGTCGACGACGGTACCATGCGCAGTCGGGCGATCTGTCGGGTCGTCAGCAGACGTTTGGGCTTGCAGCGAGGGGGCGAGCGAGCCCGCAACCAGCCACAGAAGCGTGGGGATGGGAAGGCAAATTTGCCGCATATTTATTCGATCAGGCTGGCCCGCGTAAGCCACTGTTGTATAACAGCTTAGGCGTACGCGGGCCCGCCCACTAGCAACGCTGAGTCATAGCGTCGGGATTCAGAATGCGCAAATATGCACTCTATGTCGCAAGCGCTCAAGCGCCAGCGTCCCTCACCGCTGCCTCATCAGCGGTTCTCTGAGCGATCAGTTGAGGGCGGGGGCGGGTACGCAATTCCCCACTGCTCGAGAAGCGTCTGCGGGGAGCCAGGGTCATAGTAGTACGGCTCCAACAGCGGCCTCCAGCGGGCCATCTTCTCGGTGTTGAGAAACGTCGGCGGTTCGGTGCCCGGAGGAATCAGCGACGTCCAGGTGACTCCTTCGGTATCCCGTGCGAAGTCGGCCTTGATGGTCTGCAAATGCTGTGGGTCGGTAAACAGATCTACAACCGTCCCGGCCAGTGCCTTGGCACCAACCACGATGCCCTTGTGCGCCACCGGTGTTGCAGGAACGATAGCGGCCGACCAGTGGTGACCGCCGAGTGTCCCCTCGATTTGTGCGGGAAAGCGAAGGCGAACATACGGCACATTCCAAGTAATGTCGCCCACGTCAGATGATGAGGAACGCTGTACCGATCTGACTATCGGACTCACCTCCGTTGGCAGCCCGGTTATGTCTTCCTTTCCCATCGCATGCTGGAACGCCTCGGCAAATGCTACATCCTCCGGAGACCAATCGGGCATACCCACCGCTTCGGCATTGCTTTGCAGCAACTCGGCCAAGCTCTTGTTGCCGTTGAACGGCCACGAACCGGATAGGATCCGCTCGCTCACGGTAGTTCCGGTCATCAAAGTGGCCCCTTGTGCGACCAACCTTGCCCGCTCTAGCAGCTCCACGAGGTCCTCGTAGCTCGTCTGGCGAAAGTAGTACCACACGGTCGCCTCCGCCGGGACGACATTGGGCTGGTCCCCACCGCCTGGGATCACATAGTGGAACCGCATGTCCAGCGCGAGGTGCTCGCGGAGATAGTTCATACCTACGTTCATTAGTTCGACGGCATCGAGCGCGCTCTTCGCAGTCCACGGACGTGCGCCGTGCCCCTGCACCCCCGTAAACGTCCACTGCACCGAGACGATTGCGAGATTGTTGAGGCCGTAACTCGTCCCAAAGCTGGAGCCTATGTGGGCATCCATCGCCGCGTCGACTCCCTCAAACAATCCGGCATTCACCATGTACCCACGGCTAGCCACTACCTCTTCCGCCGGTCCGCCGTACACGACGACGGTGCCGGGAAGGTCGTACTTGTCGATTAACGTCTTCAACGCGAGTGCCGCCCCGATGGTCGTGGGCGGATTCGTATTGTGGCCTTCTCCGTGGCCAGGTGCCCCTTGCACAATGGGTGAATGAGTCAACGCGGCCGGCCATTGCGATGCTCCCGGCACGCAGTCATAATCCGCCATCAAACCAATGACTGGCGAGCCTGAACCGTACGTGGCGCGATAGGCTGTGGGCATTTGGGCCACGCCTCGCTCCACACGAAAGCCCGCTTCTTCCAGAGTCTCAGTGAGCAGCTTGACAGTATTGACTTCCTGGAAGCCAATCTCCGCGTAGCTGAAGATGGCATCGGAGATGCGGCCAAGCCGGTCGCCGTTTGCATCGATCAGCGCATATGCCTCCGCCTTAAGTTGTCCTGGCGAGGGTACCTGAGCGCTGAGCTGCTGGACAAACCCGGGTATGGCTACTGCCAGGAATGGAAGAATGAATCTGCGAGACATCGCTACCTCCTTCCCCAGTTGAAGGAGCTAACTCACTCCCCAACTGGCGCGTTCGAGTCGGTTAAGCCGAACCACGGAAGCCCGCTACGCTGAGCAGCGTCGACTCAGCATTCTGTGCAACACAGTATATGTTCTCGCTACGGCGCCAACCCTACGTAGGAGACGGCAAAGAGCAGTCCGTGCTTGATGCCGGCCCACACGCGTTCGATCACCGCACTCTGACTCACGTGGTGACCAGTGCTCCTCCGTCTGGTCTCGGAGTTCAGCGCCCTACTCCCTCCGATTTCAAAATCTCCACGACCGCGGTCTGTCACGTTGCCGCGCAGCGACATCATGGGCATGCCCTCCATA
>JBDHFY010000106.1:0-12277 GCA_039590195.1 Gemmatimonadota bacterium
TGACCGTAAATCGAGCGCAAAGTCATTGGCAGGGAATGTAATCTCCCCAAATCTCAATTGTACTGGGCAGGTGTAAGTCGCTCTTTATCAAGTACTTAGGCCACCTTCCCAGGGGTTGGCGAAGTTCCACTTATTGTGTGATTACCCGCTCACTTACGGGGAATAAGTGAGCGGCCGCTCGCAAAATGTGATGTATAAGTGAACACCGTGAGGGGTTACTCACTAAGCATAAATTCGAATTCATTATTTATGGGCCCGGCAGCAGGGTGGCCGAGCACCGAGGATGCGGCTGCCTCGTGGTTGGCTGCCTCCGGGAGCCGACGATTCTGTGAGTTGTGAGAATGATGAGTCGTGGTGGGTGGCTCGCGGCCGGTCCGGCCCTTACTATGATTTCGCCCATTTCGCCGGTATTTCGCCGGGTTTGCCCGCCACCCTGGCTGGGCGACGGACTCACGACGCACAGTTTGGTGGATCCAGACACGCTGTCTTGCACGGCTTTGCCGCACCCCCATCGCTTCCGCTCCCCGGAGTCTGGACAGGTGGAAGGCCACCGTGGATCGTTCCAGATCGGCTTCGCGGGTGGAGTGCGGCTCTCCGCTCGCCCACATCCGGAGCGCAACCATGTTCTCAAAAGTGAATCGCCGCGCGGCCTTGGCAGGGCTGCTCCTGCTGGGCGCGGCGGCATGTTCAGGCAGTAGCGAAATGGCCGACGGTTCTCCAGATCTTGTTCTGACCGGTGGGCGCGTATGGACTGGGACCGACATCGCACAGGATCCCGTCGGCGGTCCCTCGGCCATCGCCGTTTCCGGCGGCCGTGTGGTGGCCGTGGGATCCGATGCTGAGATCGAACAGCTCCAAACGGCACGGACCAGGCGTATTGACTTGAACGGCCGGCGAGTCCTGCCGGGGTTCATGGACAACCACGCCCATTTCATTGAAGGGGGCTTTGGGCTCGCCGGAGTGCAGCTTCGAGATGCCGATACGCCGGAGGAGTTCGCGCGACGCATCGGCGCCTTCGCCGCCGAGCATCCCGACGAGTGGGTTCTGCGGGGCACTTGGGATCACGAGTTGTGGGGTGGTGAACTCCCCCGCCGGGATTGGATCGACTCGTTGACTCCGGAGACTCCGGTCTTTGTCACCCGCCTGGACGGCCACATGTCCCTCGCCAACTCCAGGGCGCTGGCGCTGGCGGGCGTGACAGCGGAAACGCTTGATCCGCCGGGTGGAACGGTCGTGCGCTATCCGGACGGCAGACCGACCGGCGTTCTGAAGGATGCTGCAGAGGGTCTCGTTGGCCGGGTCATACCCGAGCCCGACGACGCAGCCCGCGACCGAGCGCTTCGGGCCGCAGCAGAGCACGCCGTCGAGCGGGGGGTGACCCTCGTTACGGACATGGGGTCGTGGGAAGGCATGGAAACCTACCGTCGCGCCCACCGAAAGGCGGAGCTTCCGCTCCGGGTGTACAGCGTTGTACCGCTTGCAACCTGGGAGTGGATGGCGGACTTCGTATCCCAGGAAGGTCGGGGTAATCATCGTCTCTTTTGGGGAGGCATGAAGGCGTTTGTGGACGGCTCACTGGGTTCCACGACGGCGTGGTTCTATGAACCGTACGATGATGAGCCCGAAACGAAGGGCCTCATCATCACGGACACCACCCAGCTCAGGGATGCGATCATTGACGCCGATGGTGCCGGCCTTCACGTGATTGTGCACGCCATTGGTGACCGGGCGAACGACTGGCTGCTGGATGTGTTCGGTGCGGCGGCGGACCGGCATGGCGCGCGGGATCGTCGCTTTCGCATCGAGCACGCACAGCACCTGACGCCAGCCTCGATTCGCCGAATCGCGGTGGACGGCGTGATACCATCGATGCAGCCGTACCATGCCATCGACGACGGGCGCTGGGCGGAGAAGCGCATTGGGCCCCAGCGGATTCAAACGACCTACGCCTTTCGCGATTTGTGGGACGCAGGTGCCAGGCTCACCTTTGGAAGCGACTGGACGGTGGCTCCTATTGATCCTCTCCTCGGCATCTATGCCGCCGTGACCCGCCGGACGATCGACGGTGCGAATCCTCATGGCTGGGTTCCGGCGCAACGAATCACCGTGGCGGAGGCCGTTGCCGCCTATACCAGCAACAACGCCTACGGGAGCTTCCTGGAAAACGAGATGGGTACGATCGAGGCCGGCAAGTATGCTGATCTCGTGGTCCTGTCCGATGACATCTTCACCATCGATCCCGTGGAGATCGAGCGTGTGCAGGTGGAGATGACGTTGGTGGAGGGAGAGGTGGTGTTTGACAGAAGTGAGAGGTGAGAAGGGGCGCGCTGCCCCCGGGCGGAAGCCCGGGCACAGCGGCTACCAGCGGACGGCTTCCGGCTCCCAGCCTGGCTTGGCAAATGAGTCTACCTTGCCAAAGCTGGCCCTCCCTCCAAGCCGACCGCCGGCCGCTGGCAGCCGCTTTAGCTGACCGGATCCACGATTTTTCCCATGAAGATGATCGTGCCGGAGTGTTTCTCCCGAATCGCAAACACGTAAGGCCGGTCGACGCGAAACTCGAACGGCCCGCAGGCGCACGTGAGGCCAATTTCTACCGACGTTGCGGCGGCCGCCTCCGTGCCTTCCTCGTAGACGTCCACGAACGTTTTGTGCGTGACCTTGCTGATGAACAGGTCGTTCTCCGGTCGCATTTTGGAGAAGTTCGCGGCTCCGGTGAACGCCACGCCCATTCCCAAGGCCTCTAGCACGTCCTTGAGCTCGATCTCGTACTCCAGCGTGAACTTCGGCATCGACACGATGGCCGAAGTCTCGGCCAGCCCTGACATCCAGCTATTCCAGCTCTCGCTGTCGAGTGCGTCGACCACGGCGTCCACGTGGACGCCCTCCCGCGGTAACAGCACGGTCATGGTGAACGCCTGGCCACCGTACGGTAGGTCAACGGCCTCGAACAAGTCCGTCGTCGTGTAGCTGAGGTCCGCCTCTCCTGCGTAGGACATCATTTCAACTGCTTGCGCATTCCCCGTCAACAGGGTGAACGGCGCGTCCTGCGTCAAGTCCCGGTCGAACTGGTACGTCCACGTGCCCTTGAAGTAGACGGCATTGATCAAGTACATAACGACACCGAGGGGGATCGGTGAGGCAACGATCTCCTCGATCTTGCCACCGGTGTTCTCCCGCACCCACGCGTTGATGGTGTTGGGTGCCGACGGCAGGCTGAAGTCCAAACCGCTCACCGTCGCATCGAAGTAATCCCGATTCACGTCCAAGAACGCCTGCTCGAACGTGATGTTCTCGCGGTACCAGATGGAGTTTGCCAGGTCGAATTGGACGAGCGGGTCGAGCTCGAACAGCAAATCGATGAGATCGCGATACGCTTCGTTGACATGCTGCACGCTCATCCCTTCGAGTTCCAGTGCCTGCTGCATCGCCGCCTGGGTTTCGCCGTCGGCGCCGTTATAGGTCATGCCGAGGGCCATGGCGACACTCAAGGGAGATATGAAGAGGTTATTGTCTGGCTGCTGGGCGTTGATCTCCTTGAGGAGCTTGAGCGCAAACGCATTGTCTGCCTCGATCAATCCGAGTTCAGCAATGCTCAAATCCCGCGGCAACTGGTCGATGGGATCAACGGGGCCGATTGGGTCGCCGTTTCCCAGCGGGTCGCCGCAGCCTGCAATCGTCATGGCGCCGGCCAGGAGAAAGGCTGAACACAGCAGCTTTGTCATGACAGTTGTTCCTTCGCCGAGGTACTCATGTTGATTCTGGGTCCACGATCTTCCCCATGAAGACGATCGTGCCCGAGAAGTTCTCGCGAATGACGAAGACGAACGGTCGATCGATCCGAAACTCTTGCGAAGCCGACTCGAGCAGAATGACCGACGTGACGGCAGCCGCTTCGGTCCCCTCCTCGTTGACGTCGACGAACGTCTTGTGTTTCACCTCGTCGATCCAGATCCCCCCGCCGGGGACGATGCCGCTGAAATCGGCCGCTCCGGTGAATGCGACACCCATTCCCAGCACGTCCAACACATCGTTCAACCTGATCTCGTACTCCAGCGTGAATCGTGGCATAGACACCGTGACCGACATCTTCGACAGGCCCGCCGTCCAACTCTGCCAGGTTTCGTCGTCGATCCCTGCCACCAATGCATCGATGCTCTCGCCGGGGTGGGGTAACAGTACGGTCATACTGAATGCCTGTCGGCCATACGGGAGATCGATGATCTCGACCACGTCGTTGGAGAAGTGCAGGAAGTCTCCCTCGCCCGGCTGGGACATCATCTTCACGGTCTGCTCATTCCCGTCGGGCAGCGTGAACGGCGCATCTTTCGTCAGACTCTTGTCAAACTCATACGTCCAGTCGCCCTTGAAGTAGATCGCGTTGAGTAGCAGCATCACGAGGTTGGGAGGAAGCTCATCGTAGATCTTGTCGATCTTCCCCTGCGTGTTGTCCTTCACCCAGTCGTTGATGGTTTGAAGTGACGACGGATTGGTGAGGTCAACGGCGCTCACCGCTGCGTCGAAATACGTGCGGTTGAGGTCCACGAACGCCGGTTGGACCGTCACTCCCTGCCGGTACCAGATCGAGTTCGCCAAGTCGAACTGCACCTTCGAGTCGAGGTCGACCAGCAAGTCGATGAGACTCCGGTACGCCTCGTTGATCTGCTGGAGGGTCATACCCTCGAGTTCCAGGGTGCGCTCCATCGCCGCCTTCGTTTCGCCGCCGGCTCCGTTGTAGGTCATCCCCAGCGCCATCGCGACGCTCAGGGGAGAAATGAAGAGGTTTGTCCCGGGCTGCTCGGCGCTAATCTCCCTGAAGAGCTTGAGCGCAAACCTGTTGTCCGATTCGATGAGACTGAGCTCGGCGACGTCGAGATTGCGCGGAAGCCCATCTATCGGACCCACGGGATCACCTCCGCAGGCGGCGATGCCGACGGAGATATTGATGATAAAAAGCGAACGGAAGAGTCGTATTGTCACAGTCTGACCCCGTTGAATCATGGTAATTCACATCCATCCCGCCATCTGCACGCCATCTTGCAAGCGTTTGCCCATCAAGCGGATAGACAGCGGCACTCGAGCGGGACGCGTCCGGGCGACCGCACACCCTGCGCATGTCGTGGTCGTGCGGCCGGACAACTACTCCTCCATACCCCCGTATTCGGCTTCGCGTCACATTTTCCGATGTCCAAGGGGTACAACAGGAAGGTGTGGCTCAAAGGGGAGACATGGTGCTTTTCACGATGCAACGTCGGTCTTGGAATGGCGCGTGCAGAGCTGGTACGGCGTGCCTAACGCCCGCTCCACACCCTCCACGTATCGACGACCTCGTCGCCTCGCACTACGTACATCTGCTGGAAGTGGGCTACGGTCAGACAGACGTGGTTCGGCAGAATGCGGACCCTGGTTCCGACCGGGAGGGGCGCATTCACTTTCCCGTGCTCCTGGCTGACGTAGCCAATCCTCGCATCCTGCTTGAGTGTGCCGGCCGCGTAATCGTCGAAGATCACGCCGAGGGTGGGAGATGTCGGATCCGAGGGTCCGATATCCTTAGACAGGGCCAGCGCGCCGGCATCCACCACTGAGTAATCGGCTCCCGGTTGGGATGAGATCACGCTCGCGATGACAGTCGCTGCACAATCCCTGATCGTACATGCCCCGAGTGCGGCCTGGACGTAATCGAGCAAGGCATAGTTGCCGGGTCGCACCTCCGTCACTCCGTCCAGGTCCCGGACCGCCGCCATCCCCGGTGTGGAACCAACGCTCACTCCGGGTACCCGGATACCTTCTTCACGTAGCCGTTCTGCAAACTCCACCATTACGCGGCGCTCGGTTTCGGCCACCGCCGCACGGGCGTCTTGTGTAGCTGCTTTGTAGGTGTGGCCGGCATGGGTAAGGATGCCTTCGAATACGACAATCTTCGAGCTGGCGAGCCTTCGGGCCACAGCGAGGGCGTGCTCGGTCGTTGGGTCAACCCCAGCCCGCGCGCCGCCGGAATCCACCTTGAGCCAGACGCGGAACGGGTAGCCGCTGCGTTCGAGAACGTCCACCGCCTCCGATGAATCCACAGTCACACCCAGACGGACCCGCTCGGCAAGCCGCTTTGCCTCGTCGATGCGACTGTGAATCAGCGGAAAGGCCCACGTGATATCGTCGAAGCCGTGGTCGGCAAAGACGCTGGCTTCATACAGGGTGGACACCGTAATGCCTTGTGCCCCGAGCGCTCGTTGCCGCTCACCGATCTCCACACACTTGTGGGTCTTGATGTGTGGCCGCAAGGTGACGCCCAGCTCTCGGGTGCGAGCGGCCATGCGTGCGAGGTTCGACTCGAGACGGTCCAGGTCGACGATGAGGGCAGGCGTTGGGACTTGGTCGAGTCTCATCATTGTTCTATGTTGGCCTCGGCGTTAGTTGGGAGCCGAGGTGCCGTCCGCACCGGCTCGGGTCCTTGACAGCCACACATCCCCGCCCTGGGACTTCGCCTCTGCGGACGACACCCCGACTCTCGAAGGGAGAGAAATCTACCGAACACTCGCAGGCGAGATCCGGTGAGTTCTCCTCGGTCAGTCACCAGCCATCGGCTCCGAGCTATCAGCGCTCATCAGCATTCTTCTGCGCTCATCGGTGGCCCTATCTGATCAAGTGCAATTCCGTCTGCCTTCTTAGCACCCAGCGCACTTCACCGTCCGGTGTGACCTCGGCTTCTTCCTCCTGCATCATGCGAACGGGTTGCCCGTCCCACTCGGGCACCGGCGTGGTCACCTGCAACTCCACCGAGAACCACATGTTTGGCAGCACGGCGACATCCCCCCGGCCGGGCACGCCGTCTTGGCGATCCCACAGTCCAATCAACGGACCGGCGGCGTGTCCGTGATCGCCGATGGGGTGACTGTACATGGTGCCGTTCAGGCCTTCAGCCCGCATTTTGGTCAAAATAGCGGCCAAGACTTCGTTGCCGGTCATGCCGGGCTTGGTTTCCTCGAAGAAGATGTCTTGCAGGCGATTGCTGTTGGCGAGGGCCTGCGTGAGGTCATCAGGAGCTTTTGTTTCGCCTTCCCGGAGCACGTACGCCATGTGCTGCGTGTCGGTGTTGAGGCCCATCACGGTGATGCCGAAATCGCAGTGCAGCACGTCTCCTCGCTCGATGACCGGCGCCACCGAGTCCTGCATGGACACGCCTCGCCGTTGAGCGTCTACTGATGTATGGAACCACGTGCCCAGCCCCATATCGTTCAAGCGCTGGCGCATCCACCACACCACGTCGTCGGTCGTCGTGACGCCTGGCGTGATCACCAGGTTGGAGAAGGCCGCCGAGATGATCTCGTGTACAAAGACCTGCACCCGCCGGTATACCGGCGTCATGCTCGGCACGCGGAGCGCCAGGTAGTCGATCGCAAGGCGCGGGACCCGCACGACGCGGCGCGCGAGGTCCGGCCCTAGCGCCTCCTGCATTTGCTCCCACTCACCGGCGGCGAGACCGTCGGCGAAGTTGTGATCCGGGGCGATGTTGACTGCAATCCGCCTCGGGTTGCGCTCGCGGACCACGCGTCCGAAGAGATCCCACTGGGCTCTGCCCCAGAGCTCCCGGGGACGATCGCCCGTCGGTGCCATCTCGGTTTCGCGGATCACCTCGTAAAGCCCGCCCTGAGAGGTTCCACCCAGGGCCAGACGCTCCACGCCGACTTCCGGACCGCGATCGTGGAAGATGTAGATCGTGCGGCGGCGCGCCGCCATCGTGGTGGGCGAGACGAGCGCCTGGAAAACGGGATCCTCGTTGTACTCGCGCATGGCGACGACCCACATGTCCACCCCGTGCTCCCGCATCACATGGGGCAAATTGACCTCGAGCCGTTCCTGGAGCCAAGCCTGCTGGACAGCGGCCTGCTGGCGAAGAGTGCCGAACGGGCGTTCGGGGGTGTAGGACTGTGCTGCGGCAACGGTCGGGATCGCCAAGACCAGCACGGTGATCAAGGGGGACTTCACGCGTATCATCTGAAGAGCCTCCACAAATATTTGGTCGCGAAAAGCGTTCTGCATTGTCCGCCTCAGCCGGTCGACGACACCCAGCGATCGGTGCCCTTTCCGTAGAACAAGACTCGCTCCCCTTTGAACTTCCGCTGGTCGGCTCCTTTGTGCCCCTCCCAGCGGTGGCCCGTCTGCGGCAGCTCGTACACGCAATCCTCCGTGAGGGTGGCAAGGAGGCCCGGGATGGCCCGCTGGTCTTCGGCAATGGAGTGGGCCTTCCACAGATCCCTGATCTCCGAATACAGTTCGGGCGACACGTCGCGGCGGATGAGTGCCAGAGCTGCCGCAGATTCGAAACTCATGCAGTGCCTCCTCACGGGGACCGGGGCGCGGGCGAGACAGAGCAGGTGGTGGTTCCAAGATAGCCCGGGGGCAAGAACGCGGCACGTGGTGTGGGCTGGTTTGTCGGATTCCAGTGGTGCCGACCCCTCGGACCAATCCGTTAGATTGGCGTTCAACTTGGATGGCGAGTTGTGAATGGTAATGGAAGACAATAACCCTCTCGAGTTGTCGGCCGTCGACATGCGCTCCATGGTCGAAGAGGCCATGTCCCGTATCGTGGGGCACATCGAGTCGCTCGCCGATCAGCCGGCGGCAATGATCGAGGAAGGACCGGCGCTGGCGCGGTCTCTGGTGGAGCCCCTTCCCGAAGCCGGAACGCCATACGGCGAGCTTCTCGATTTCCTGTTCGAGCGGGTGGTTCCCTGTTCGTTCAACACGGCCGGACCCGGGTATCTGGCGTACATCCCGGGTGGAGGTCTCTTTCATTCCGCGGTCGCGGACCTCATCGCCGACTCCGTGAACCGGTATGTGGGGGTCTGGCTTGCGGCACCGGGCCTCGTCCAGCTCGAGACAAACGTGGTCCGGTGGTTCTGCGACTTCATCGGCTATCCCCAGCGCGCGGGCGGCGTCCTCACTACCGGGGGCTCGCTCGCCAACCTTACGGCCATCGTCACTGCGCGGAGGGAGCGACTTCCCGAGCAGTTTTTTGGCGGCACGATCTACACATCGGACCAAACGCACCACTCGGTGCAGAAGGCCGCCGTGCTTGCCGGATTCCCGCCGACAAACGTACGGGAGATCCCCTCGGACGACCGTTTTTGTATCCGTATCGACGAGCTCGTGCGGCACATCGAGGAAGACCGTGAGGCGGGATTCACTCCGTTCTTCATCGTGGGGAACGGGGGCACGACAAACACGGGTGCGGTGGACGATCTGGAGGCCGTCGCCGACGTTGCGGAACGCGAGAAGATGTGGCTGCACATCGATGCGGCCTATGGTGGTTTCTTCGTTCTCACGGAGCGCGGCCGGACAGTATTGCGGGGGATCGACCGCGCCGACTCGGTCACGCTGGATCCTCACAAGGGGCTCTTCCTGCCGTACGGCACCGGCTCGCTGCTCGTCCGCGATGCCGAGGCGCTTCGAAGAGCGCACACCACCTTCGCCGACTACATGCCTGCCATGCAGGAAGAGCACGACCTCGTCGACTTCTGTCAGATCTCCCCCGAACTGTCACGGGATTTCCGAGGGCTTCGGGTGTGGCTTCCCATCAAGATGCACGGGATCGAGCCGTTCCGGCAAAACCTCGACGAGAAGCTGGACCTCACCGAGTGGGCCACCGTGGAGTTGGAGAAGATTCCCGAGATCGAAGTGTTGACGAAACCTCAACTCTCGCTGGTCGCCTTTCGCCTCAGCCCTGCAGAGCTCGGCCCGGAGGAGCTCAACGGCCTCAACCAAGACTTCCTCGACCGGATCAACCGGCGGAAGCGGGTTTGGCTCACCGGGACTGCTGCACGTGGCCGGTTCGCCCTCAGGATCTGCGTCCTTTCGTTCAGGACCCACCGGGACCGAATGGAGGCGTGCCTGGAGGACGTCCGGGAGGCTGCTCGCGAGTGCTTGGGACCCTCCGTCCGACCATCATTTGGCAGCTAGCTCCTCCAAACACGCCATAACGGCGGCATGGCGATCTCTTGTGCCACGGTTTGACTGCCAGTGTGGCCTATTTTCTTGGCATCCCGGGTGCACTAGGGCAAAGCGCCGGCGCGAAGGGTCGCCCGGCCGGGCTTTGGCCCGCGGTATGAGTCAATGAAGCCCAGGAGGTTCAAGATGCTTCCAGTTACATGGCGACGTTCCAGTGCCCCGTCGGTCTGGAATGAGGTGTTCGGCGACCGGCGCGAGTTCGACCGGTTCTTCGACAGGTTTTTCACCGTAGCGCCGTCCATGTCGGCTTGGTCGCCGGCGGTGGACGTGCACGAGACGGCCGATGGTCTGAGTCTTTCCGTCGAGTTGCCGGGTCTCGAGCCCGAGGACGTGGACGTGACCGTCGAGAACGGCGTGCTCACCATCAGCGGTGAGAAGAAGGACGAGTACACCGACGAGAACGGCACGCGTCGGATCTACGAGCGCACCTACGGGCGGTTCGAGCGCAGCTTCAGCTTGCCCCGGGGAGTGGACGCCGAGAATGTAACGGCGGACTTCGAGAACGGCGTGCTCAAGGTTGTGCTGCCCAAGGCGGAGGCGGCGAAGCCGCGCAAGGTGAAGGTGAAGGCCTAACTGATTCAGGAGAGGCAGAGGGGGCCATCCGTAGGGGCGTAGCATGCTACGCCCCTACAATGACGCCCCTCCTGCCCCTAGGTGTCTCTTCTGGCAGCCGGATTCGGTACCCACAGCACGTTCACGATCTTCCACTGCCCGTCGATCTTGGCGAGCTGCAGGTGATCGATGTACATGGCCGAGATTACTCGCGCGGTCGCGAGATCGTTTCCGACGTGGTACACGGTCACCTCGATGTTGCGCTTGTCCTCGTCGAGCAGGCCGAGCTTGGCGTTGGTGCCTTCGATGAGCATCGCTGCGCCCATCTTGATGAGCATGACGTTGCCGGTCCTGGGGTGCGGCATGATGAGAACCTTAGTCAGTTCCGGATGGAGGGCGTTGGCCATCCGCCCGCCGTCACCCGTGTAGGCGCCCTCGATGTAATCGAGCGCCGTGTTGGTGATTGCCTGCTTTTCGCTTTCGAGATCGACAACGGTTCGTGTGGACGCGGTGTCGGGTGCGTTCGGGACCCACAGCACATCAATGATCTTCCACTGCTCGTCGATCTTGGCGAGGAGCAGGTGATCGATGAACTGCGTCGACACGACCGTCACCGAGGCCAGGTTGTAGCCGATGTCGTGGACCGTCACCTTGGTGTTGCGTTTTTCCTCTTCGAGGAATGCGGCCCCGGCCCGCACCACTTCGACGAGTTGTGAGGCTCCCGAATTCCGCAGGTAAGCGGCGCCGGTTTGCGGATACTTGGCCAACAGGACCTTCGTGAGTTCCGGATGGACGGCTCTTTCCATTCGTGCCGCGTCTGCCGACTCGGCGCCCTCGAGATAGTCGAGTGCTGCGCGGATGACCGCGTCCTTCTCACCCTCGACGTCCAGCTGACTTTGTGCAGCGAGGGGAGCGGTGGCCATCAACGAGACCATGAGCAGAGTCAGTACATTCTTCATGATTTCCTATTGTTTTCCTTCCCGTTAACAGCAGGTGAGATGGGTGCGTGCGTGGATAGGTTCTACTTCGCAACTCCAGTGCCAACGGAAAGGCGGCTGAATTCACGCAATCGTGTGGCTCACTCGATGTTCGGCGAGACGCAGATTGAAACGTTGTTCGCTTGCGGGATTGGAGAGTTGCGGAAGCGGACACGCGAGAACGGGCAAGAGGTGAGAAGTGAGAGTTGAGAAGTGGGAAGTGAGGTGGAGACGGGGTACCGGTGGCAGCGTTGTCTCAGGGAAGGAAGGTGGCGTCCCCTCTCACGCCAATCCCATGCGCTTCATCAAATCGCCAAACCGTGGATCCTCCCGCAACGGATCGTAATCCGGCCACCCCCCTATGAAGATGAGACGCGCATCCCGCTCCTCGTATGACTCCTCGAGCAGCGCAAAGGCCTCATCCTCTTTCCCGAGCGCCGCGGCGAGCGGCGCGAGGACGCTGCCCTGCACATATTCGCTCCGCGCTCGCTGGACCAGTTCATCATAGATCGTCTTGGCGTCCGCCGTCCTTCCGGCCGCCGCGTACGTGAGCCCGAGGTCGACGACCGCCCATGGGTGCCGCGAAGAGATCTGTGTCGCTGACTGCGCGGCCGTGATTGCCTCGGCGTACCTGGACTGGCCTCGGTAGACGGTTCCCAAGAGCAAATGACCCAAGAGCAAAGCAGGTTGGAGCTCGACCACGCGATGGAGGTGCGGCAGCGCCTCCGCATAGCGACCAACGAAGA
>JBDHFY010000107.1:0-12401 GCA_039590195.1 Gemmatimonadota bacterium
CGGGAGGTTGGTGGTTCGAATCCACCCGCCCCAGTATTCAACTTGACGTCTTCTTGACGCCCTCAGCCGATCATTCCTCCGCGTAGTCGAGGGTTCTCCACCCCACACAGCGGAGGTGACTCGTGCGTCACGTCATCGTGCCCCTTCTCATCGTCATGCTCGCGCCGTGCACTCGGGCGACCGCCCAAGACGTCAGACCCGGTGACCGCGTGCGCGTGGTCCACCGATGCCCAAAGACCCTAGCCGCGGACGTGCATTGCGCGGAGGGTCAGAGGCGACCGCCGATCACGCTCACGGGAACTGTTGTTGCTTTCAATCGTGACACATTGGTGATGTCGGTTCATGACAGAGAAGCGTCGGTAGTCATCCCCCTCGCGTTCGTGACACGAATCGTGCGGCACCGCACCCGGCGACATGCCGGCAGGGGAGCGGGCATTGGATTTCTGGTTGGTGGGCTGGGCGGTGCGGCTTTGGCAGGGGCATCCTGTGCGAGCGACCAGCTTTTTCAGGATGATGCCGGCGGCTGCGCCGTGATTGGCTTTGGGGTTTTCGGTGGCGCTGGCGCTTTCGTCGGCTTGATTATCGGATCGATGATTACGACCACTCAATGGGAGACAGTTCCCCTCGACCGTGTCGGCGTGAACGTCGCGCGCCAACGTGACGGGCGGTTGGGGCTCGGGTTGTCTGTGGCGTTCTGAACGAGCTTCTTCTCTGCTTTGGGAACACTGGCCGGTTACGTCCTCGCGTCGAGCGTGTGCTTCCTGGCTCCGACGGTCGAAAAACTGAGATTCTTGGCCCTTCGCTCACCCCGGCACGACAAACAACGGCCGGGCTGACTGTGCATTTCTGAGCGTGTCACACGACGATCCTCTCCAGCTCCGTCGGCGAGATGCGGACCACAGGACCCGAACCTATCTTTAATCTTGCACGAGCGCCCAGACTGCTGGAGGCAGAGATGGGCACTCGCTGCGTGAAACTCGTTTCACACGTCTACGATGAGAATACCATGACAACTACAGTCAGCCGCCCTTCAGCGCGGCGAATCAAACATGCCCCTCTGCTCGGTTTCCTACTGGCCACGCTCCCCGCGGCCCTCGTCGCTCAGGGTCTGACGCCGGAGCAGGTCGTCAGGCTCGAGAGCGTAACCAGTGTGGCGATGAGTCCGGACGGAGAGCAGGTCGCCTACACCCTGCAAAAGCCTCGCGGTGAGACCGATTCATACGGGCCAGCATACGTCGAACTCTGGGTAGTGCCGGCTCACGGCGGAAACCCGCGGCCGATCGTCCGCGGGCCCAATAGGGTGTCGCAGCCCGGGTGGTCGCCGGACGGTAGTACCCTGTCGTTTGCCGCCCGGTTGGGGAGACAGCCAGCAACGCAGGTCTACGGCATGCCCGCCGGGGGAGGGGATCCGCGCATGCTGACGCACTCGCCCATCGGCGTGTTGAGCTATTCCTGGTCGCCCACCGGAGAGGCTATCGCCCATACGGCCAGAGAAGCCGTGCCCGAGCATGTTACGGCACGGCGCGAGCGAGGTGACGACGCCATCGTGGCCGGTGAGAACGAGCGGCATGTTCGGCTGTGGATTGAGACGCTGGATTCCGGGGAACGCCGCGCCCTCACAGCCGCCGATCGAACGGTGTGGAATTTTGCGTGGGCGCCGGATGCTCGCCGACTCGCCGTGCAGACGACGGCAAGTCCGGCCATCGACGACAGCTACATGTTCCGCGAGCTGGCCACCGTGGACGTCACCGGCGGTGGCCTCGAACGCGTGGTCGAGACGCCCGGCAAGCTGGAGACCATGGCCTGGTCGCCGGACGGATCGAAACGGGCGTTCGTCGGCGCAGCCTCCACGAACGACCCCCTTGCGCAGAGTGTGTTCGTAGTATCGGCGGAGGGAGGCGCTGCTCGAAACCGCACGAGCGACTACGGGGGAAGTGTGACGTGGTTGAACTGGGCTGACGATCGCACGCTGCTGTTCTTGGCCAATGAGGGTACGAGGACGACGCTCAACCGCCTTGCCGTCGACGAGGGGGCAGCGCAAAGGGTTGCCGGTGGCGGTACCGAGATTCTTTCGAGCGTGCGATTTGACGCGAACGCGCGCACGTTCGCGGCGGTGGCCAGCACCTCGAGCTACCCCAATGAAGTCCATGTGGGTTCCATACGCGACGGCGCCGTCGAGCGGGTCACTCACCACAACGCCTGGCTCGATGGCGTGCAGCTCGCGCAGCAAGAAACCATCGAGTGGACCCACCCCGACGGGACCCGCATCGAGGGCGTGCTGCTTCACCCGGTGAACGAACAACCCGGCGTCCGTTACCCCCTCGCCATTCTCCCTCACGGCGGTCCCGAGGGCATCAGTCGCGACGGCTGGACCACGAGCGCCCTCTACCCGGCGCAGGTGTTGGCCGCCCGGGGCTACGCGGTGCTGATGCCCAATTACCGGGGAAGCGCCGGTCGGGGTGTGGCGTACGCCAAGGCCGATCACCGCGACCTCGGTGGGAAAGAGTTCGAGGACGTTATTGCCGGTATCGACCACTTGGCGGAACGCGGGCTCGTCGATCCCGAACGGGTGGGAAGTAGCGGTACGTCCTACGGTGGATACTTCTCGGCGTGGGCAGGGACTCGTCACGCCAGCCGCTTCAAGGCGGCTATCACGTTTGCCGGTATCTCCAACTGGGCGTCCTTCACCGGCACCACGGACATTCCGTATGAAATGTCGCTCGTGCACTGGGATCTCTGGTGGTTCGACAACCCCGCCCTTGCCTGGGACCGCTCGCCGCTCGCCCACGTCAACGAAGGTAACTCCCCAACGCTGGTGGCTCACGGTGCGGCAGACGAGCGTGTTCATCCGGAGCAGTCGCAGGAGTTGTATCAGACACTCAAGATTCACGGTGTGCCGACGGGGCTCGTGGTCTACCCTCGGGAGCCCCACGGCTTGCGGGAACGGGCGCACCAGCTCGATTTCATGAACCGGGTCATCGAGTGGCTCGACCGGTATGTGAAGAACGCCACGCCGACCACGGAGTAGCCCGGCATCGCCTCCAGTGCCTCGCTCCTTATGCAGTGACGACTGGGGGCTACTGTCTGAAACGAAACAGAAGCGCCGGACCAGATGGTCCGGCGCTTTCAGTGGAATAGCCACCTCCTCCGACGCTCACGTAGGGCTACGTGACCGAGAAGCTCACGCCGCAGCCGCACTCGCCAGTCGCGTTGGGGTTACGAAACACAAAGCGGGACTCCTGCATCGACGAAATCCAGTCTACCGTCATGCCGCTCACGTATGGCATCGAGAACTCGTTCACGAACAGGGTGGTGTTGTTGATCTCGTACACCCGGTCTTCGGCCCGCGGGCCCTCGACCACCTGCACGTCGTAGTTGAACCCCGAGCAGCCACCTTCGGTGGCTCCGACCCGCAGGCCCGTTGTTTCCGGGAGGCTGTGCTGCTCGATAACTCGACGCACCTGCTTGGCGGCCGCGTCCGTGATGGTGATCGTGAAATCCTTTGGAATCGCCTGCAAGCTCTGCGGCTGACTCATGATGTACTCTTTCCTCTCGCTCCAAGGCTACGGTATCGTATGAGGACGTAGCATGCTACGCCCTCATACGCCAGTCTAGACACCCTTTTCCACTTGAGCGCCCACCAAATTGCCCCACTCGGTCCAGCTGCCGTCGTAGTTCGACACCTTGTCGTAGCCCAACAGGTATCGCAGCACGAACCAGGAGTGGCTGGAGCGCTCGCCGATGCGACAATACGCGATGATGGGCTTGGATCCAGTGATCCCCGCGTTGCCGTACAGCTTCCTCAACTCCTCAACGCTCTTGAAGGTCCCGTCATCGTTGCACGCCTTGGCCCACGTGATGCTCCGCGCTCCGGGAATGTGGCCGCCACGCTGGCAGGTCTCCGGAAGGCCGGGCGGTGACAGGATCTCCCCCGTGAACTCCTGCGGGCTGCGGACGTCGACCAGCTCAACCGCGTCTTCGCTCACCCCTCGTTGCACCTCGGTAAGGAATGCCCGAATCGAGTTGTCGGGAGCCGTCGCGCTGTACGTGGTCGCCGCCGGCGACACCGCATCTTTCGTGACCGGCCGGCTCTCCTCCAGCCACTTCTTGCGGCCGCCGTTCATCAGGCGCGCGTCTTTGTGACCGTAGATCTTCATCTGCCACAGCGCCCACGCCGCGAACCAGTTGTTGTTGTCACCGTAAAGGATAACCGTCGTGTCGTTGCCGATACCCGATGTGCTCATCAGGTGCTCAAACTCTTCCTGGGAGAGGATGTCCCGCCGGACCGTATCGCAGAGTTGCGTGTTCCACGACCAGCCCACTGTGCCTGCAACGTGTCCCTCATCGTACGCATTGGTGTCGACATCCACCTCCACGATCCGGACGTTCGGATCGTCGGCGTGATCCTGGACCCACTGGGTCGATACCAACATCTCTGGATGAGCATAGGGTGCCATTCAGTACCTCCGGCGACAAATAGGGTTGTGACGGCTCGAAAACGGTATTGTGAAAGCGGGTCGCGTCAGTATCGAGGCATTGAAGAATCAACCTCGAGCGACCACGCGTCGATTCCACCCTTGAGGTTTCTGACTTTGGGAAACCCCGCTGCCTGCAGGATCTCGAGTGCCTTCATCGATCGCACACCCCGGTGGCAGAGCGTGACGATTTCCCGATGCCCGTTCAATTCGTTGAGTCGCTCGGGGAGCTGACCCAGAGGAATGAGGGTGGTTCCCTCGAGGTGACAGATCTCCCATTCGACGGGTTCCCGAACGTCCACGACCTCGATGTCTGGGTTGTCCTTCAGCTCATCAGCCAACCCCCGGGCCGTAACCTCCGGACCCTCGTAGACGGGCGCCGCACCGATCCCGCAGAAAACCTCATAGTCGATCAGCGCGGTCACGGTCGGCTGCCCACCGCACACCGGGCAGTCGGGATCTTTGCTCAACTTAAGTTCGCGGAACTTGAGCTGCAACGCGTCGAACAGTAGCAGCCGCCCAATCAGCGTGTCGCCCGCTCCGAGGATGAGCTTCATGCTCTCGAGCGCCTGAATGCTTCCAATGATGCCCGGGAGCACTCCCAGCACTCCCCCCTCCGCACACGACGGAACGAGACCCGGTGGAGGCGGCTCGCGGAACAGGCACCGATAGCATGGACCCTCCGGAGCAAAGAACACCGACGCCTGCCCGTCGAATCGAAAGATCGAGCCGTACGCATTCGGTTTGCGGAGGAGGACGCACGCGTCGTTGACCAGGTACCGCGTCGGGAAGTTGTCGGTACCGTCCAACACCACATCGAAGTCACGTAGGATCTCCAGGGCGTTCGCCGATGTCAACCGCTCCTCGAAGGCCTCGACATGCGTGTGTGGGTTGAGGTCGGCAATCCGCGTCCTTGCCGACTCGAGCTTCGACTTCCCGACGGCGCCGGTGCCGTGGATGATTTGTCGCTGGAGGTTGGTCTCGTCCACCACGTCGAAGTCCACGAGGCCGAGCGTTCCCACACCGGCCGCCGCCAGGTAGAGCGCCGCCGGGGAGCCCAACCCCCCTGCGCCGATCAACGCCACCCGGGCGGCTTTGAGGCGTCTCTGCCCGCTGGGACCAACGTCCGGCAGGATGAGGTGGCGGGAATACCTGAGCACTTCCTCGTGAGACAGCTCCGGAAGAGCGACGGCCGCCGGCGCCGCTCCCCCGGCAATGCTCGGGACGATCGAGATGTCGTCGCCGTCGGCGGCCGGCGTTGCTCCTCGCTCGAGGTCGCGAATGTCCCGATCGTTCACGTACACGTTGACGAAGCTCCGCAGTCGCCCGTCCTCCCCAAAGAGATGGGCCTTGAGGTCAGCGTGCTCCTCGGTGAGTCGTTCGAGAACCTCGGCGACCGTTCCCTGCTCGGTTTCGACGGCGGGCATGCCGTCGACGAAGCGACGCAACGGGGTCGGAATGTGGACGGTTACTGACATGATTCCTCCTGAATATGCCATGATCGCTCGAGGAACGCGCTCCGATCATCGGCGAGCTGCCACAGCCGCTCCTCGCGGACCGTGCCCGCGAGGACCGAGACGACGAGATAGCGATACCACGGCCAGGCGTGTTCCCGGTCGTACGACGAGGGGACGGCCGCCACGTCGGGATGGGAGTGGTAGGTTCCGACGATATGGAGCCCCTGGGCAGCCGCCTCCCGCTCCGCGGCCATAAAGTCTTCTGGGGAAATGAGATAGCGAGTTCGGGCCGCCCCCCCTCGTTCGCGGCGATTGGCCACGGGGAGTTGCTGGGTCACCGCCACGGGACCGGGCCCCGCTCCCGCCCCGGCTCCCCGGCCCACGAGGAAACCACAGCCCTCGTTCGGGTAGACGCTGACGAGATGGCGTCTGATCTCCTCGAGGACCCGGCGTGACACCCTCACTGCCCACGCTCCAAGACGCCCCGCCTCTCCGACAGGTATCTGGTACCGCCATCCGGGGCGACCGCGACAATCACCGGTCTGGGACCTTGCCCTCCGTGAGTGGCCCCGTGCAGTATCCGCTCCACTGCGACCACAGCCGCCCCCGTCGACCACCCGACGAAGAGGCCTTGCTCCCGCGCCAGGGCGGTGACGCGCGCTTCCGCCTCCTCGGTGGCCACGAGCACCGTGTCATCAACGGTGCCCGGGTGGTAGATGGTCGGAACGATGGCCGTGGCCATGTGCTTGAGCCCCTCCAGACCGTGAAAGGGGCCGTCCGGCTCTACCGCCACGAGCTTGATCTCCGGCTGCATCTCCTTGAGGAAGCGACCGGCCCCCATCAAGGTCCCACTGGTTCCCACTCCGGCCACCAGGTGGGTCACCGATCCACCGGTACCGCGCCAGATTTCGGGTCCGGTTGTCCGGTAATGGGCCGCCGGGTTGGCCGGGTTCCCGTATTGGTCGGCGTACCAGTAACGGTTCGTGTGGGAGGCCGCCATGGCTCGAGCTTCGCGGATCGCGCCGTCACTTCCCTCCAGCGGGTCCGTATCGATCACCTCCGCCCCGTACGCCCTCAAGAGCTGGCGGCGCTCCGGCGAAACGTTGGTGGGCACGCACACGGTGATCCCGACGCCGGCAGCTGTGCCCAGCATGGCGTACGCCACGGCGGTATTGCCGCTCGAGGCGTCCAACAGCCTCCGCCCGGGTAGGTACCCTCCGGCGACGCCGGCCCGCAGTATCTCACGAGCCGGGCGATCTTTAACCGAGCCCCCAGGGTTGAGCCACTCCGCCTTCAGAAAGACCCGGGCTCCGGTGCTTGCCCACCGTTCGGAATTCAGCGGGATGAGTGGGGTCTCCCCGACCAGCCTCCAGATGGCTGGCTCGGTGCGTACGCTGCTCGAGTCCGCGGGGCGGGCCTGCTCCAGGTAGCGACCGTTGATCGCTGTCAACGGAATCTCCTAACCTTCAGCGTGGTTCCAGGCCATCAAAAAACCCCCCTCCAGATCGACGGAGGCGGGCGAGTTGCAGGCGTTGGGTGTGAATACGCCTAGCGCGTCCCAACCTCCAGGGAGGTGCGACAGCAACAGCAGGCGAGGTTTTTTTTCGGGCCCACCGGGCTCATGTGGAAGTTAAGCATATTTCGTACTAAAAAGGTTCCGTTTCCCTAGGTCAAGGGGTTGGCCTCCGGTTTCCGCTCGCAGATGCACGAACCCCGGGCGAAAACCCGGGGTTGTGGTAGCAAACCGAGGCTCCAGCGCCGGCCGCCGGTAGCTCAATCGCTACCGCTCGAGGTCCGCAAGCTCTGCTTCCAAGAGCGCGGCGTCCTCGCTTGTGAGCTCCTCCGAGGCTGTCATCTCCCCCGCCGCGGCGGCTCTGAGCTTCACCCGCCGGGAGAGGAGCCACAGCATGACGGCTCCCACCGACGTGATGGCCACTCCCGGGAGGAAGTATCCGAGGAGGTTGAACCCCTCGCGGGGCGGGGCCATGAGCACGATCTCGCCGTACCGCGCGACGAACGCATCGAGGATCTCTTGCTCGGTCTGCCCCTGCTCCACCAGCGCGATCACGTCCCCGTGCAACGCTGGCGAGGTCTGACATGTGAAGTCGGTGGTGCGGCACACGTAGATGCTGAGGTTGCAGCCGCAGGTGCAGCGGAGCTTCTCCTCCACCCCAATGATGAAGGGATCGTTCTCGTAGTCGGTCACCGCCGTGCGGCTCCGCCCTGCCAGCTGGGGCTGTTTGAGCCGTCCGACGGCTGGCTCCTGGCCCCCTCCCCCGGCGCCTTGAGAACGCTCCTGAAGCAAGGGCGCTGGGACGAGAGCGTACAGGGAGCGCTTGAGGGCCTCCCTCCGCGTAACGGTCGTATGGCTCGTGGCATCCATCAGCATTTCGTCTCCGCTGGCTGAAGGGTCCGTCGGCATGGTCCTGGAATGCGGCCAATCGATGGGCCGGGAACCACGCCACCCCTTAAACTAATTGACGGAACTCCCATTTGGTTTCTCGGCCGCCCTCAACCGGCTGGAGTGGCCGCGGTGGCCGTCTCGCTCTCAACCCCGGCAGCTCGGGACGCGCTCGGATGTCGAGCCCCATTGGGGTGCCGCGAGCGCCTCGGGGCTGGCTGACTCGCGGTCAGGGCCTCGGATTCTCTTGCTTCCCAAGCGACGGCGGATTCCGCTGGACCAGGCTCCAGATGTAGGCGGCCAGTTCCCTCACCTGTTGGTCGGTGAACTCGGCGCCTCCGGGCATAGCCCACCCCTCGGTCTTTTCGTGGGTGAGACCTTTTGAGATCACGTCGATGAGGGCCGGGAACGACCCACCGTCGGCGTGTCGCCACTCGCCGTCCGTCAAGTCTGTCCCGACCCCCTGAATCCCTTTCGCGTCCTCCCCGTGACACCCATCGCAGCGACCGTCACCGAAATACAGAGCCTGCCCCTCCCCGATCCTCTCGGGGGTCACACCTGGCGGGAGCTGAGCGGTCACCCTGGCAGGTTGGACGGCTGCCAGCGCGAGCAGCGCGACTACGAACATGGTGATCTTGGTTGACAGCCCTACATTATTGGCGTTCATGAGCACACCTCCGTGGCTCGAAGTTCTCTATTCTGATGTCCGTCGTACGTCACACTCCACGTAGCTCAATCTATTGGTGTCCGATCACCATCGTGTACACGATGAGAAAGATCAACAATAGGCCGATCCCGAGCATGGTGAAGCCGAAAACCTTGAAAGCGCGCTCCACGTTCGCGGGATAGGGATCGACCAGCGATTGCTCGAGCGTCCCGTCCGCCGTCAACTGCTCGTACTCTCGGGGTTTGTCGCGCTTGAGCTCCTCCACGGGCACCCGCCCGGTAAAGATCACCGGATCCATGGGGAACTTGTCCAGCCGGAAGTGCGTGTTGAAGAAATGCACGGTGAAGATGAAGCCCACGGCGAGCAACGCCTCGTCGCTGTGGATAATCGTGACCACATTGACCGTCTGGCCCGGCAGGAACAGCGTGAAGAACTCCGGGAACCACAGGATGAGTCCCGTAAAACCGATGATGAACATTCCCCAGAACACGGCGAAGTAGTCGAACTTCTCCCAGTAGGTGAAGCGCCCATACTGCGGACGCTCACCGCGGCCGAGGAACCACCGAAGCGATTGGATGAACTCCTTGAGGTCCGTCAAGTTGAAGATCATGGAGTTCGGCCCGAACACGAACTCGCGCCAGGATTTTCCAGATTCATTCTTCTGACACCGAGCGTCCCACAGGTGGATGAGGAACACGATGATCAACGTGACGGCTCCAAGGCGATGTAATACGCCCAGCGTGGCGAAGCCGGCGAGGACCTTGGAGAGCCCTTGGGCCCAGGCCATGTACGAGAATTTGAGCGCCATTCCGGTCAGCGCCAACGTCATGAAGCTGATCATCATGATCAGGTGCAACGAGCGCTGGAAGGTCGTGAACCGCCGGTAGAGCTTCGCGCTGGTCGCCGCTTTGGGCGCTGCCGCTGCCGCGCCGCGCCACCCGACCATCGTTCCGACCGCCGCGCTCCAATCTTGCGGTGACCGCCACAGTCGCCACAGCCACGCGGTCGAGTGCAGCAGGGCGAAGGTGAGTGTTCCCAAGAGCAGCGCCGTCATGCTCCAGAACGCCCAAAACAGCCACGGGTACCGGTCGGGATCGTGGTGCGTGGCGTGAGTCAGGTACCCCGTGAAGCGTCGGTTGGCTGCCGGATGACAGGTCGAGCAGGTCTCCACGATATTGCGGCGGCTCAGTGTCGAGCGTACGTCGGTGACGGGATGAATGTTGTGGGTGCCGTGACAGTCGTAGCACTTGGCGGCTCGCGCGTCGCCGAGCCGGGACACCTTGCCGTGGAAGGTGTCGAAGAACGTCTCAGCCTCTTCTGTGTGGCAATTGCCGCACTGGTCCATCATGAGGAGGCGGAAGTCGGAGCGGTCCGTCCGGCTGATCGTGTGCGACGTGTGGCAATTCTCGCACGTCGGCCGTTCCTTGTCGGGATCTCCGTTGCCGTTTCCGGGCCAGTGGATGCTGGTCTTGAAGGCCTCCTCGATGCCGTGATGACACTCGCCACATGTCTCGGCGACATTGTCGTCGTGCACTGTTGATCGGGAATCCGTTGGGGGCAACTCGCCGTGGGCGCTGTGGCAGTCTGAACACGTTGCCGTCACGACCAGACCGCTCTCGAGCAGTCCTTTGCCGTGGATGCTCATCTCGTAGCTCTGGACGATGTCGGGCACGTCGGATTCGATCCGCCGCGCAGCCGCCTCTCCCTCCCGGTGGCACTGTGCGCAGAGATCGGGCACGTTGCGCGGGAACGTCGGGGAGGTGGGGAGCGTTGGATCCGTGGTGGCGTGCTTCTCGTGACAGTCCAGGCATGTCGGCGCATCCGGATCTCCCGAAGCGGCCAGCGTGCCGTGGGTGCTCATGTCATACTGCCCGACCGCCCCCGCATGACAGATGCTGCAGTCCGCGGGTGACTCGATAGTCTCACACGCACGTACACGTGATGTTGTAACGTCGGTGTGGCACTGGGCGCAGGCGGTACCGGAATGTTCCGACGCGTTGTACGCTTGCTCGTCGACGTAGAGCGAGACGGTGTCTCCAGCCACCTCCATGGTGAGTTCGCGATCGGCGTGACACGCCAGGCAGTCGGCGTTTGCGGCGCCAGCCTCGTAGAAGACATTGCGAATTACGTGTGGCGAGTGGCAATCAACGCACGCCGGAATCTTGTCCGGCTCCGCCTCCCACAAGCGACCTTCGATGACCTGACGGTGAACATCCTCGATCAACGCGTGACAGGCGGTGCAGGTCCGGGCGACGTTGGCCGGATGAATGCTCGAACGAGGGTCCGTATGCGGGAGGATCTGGTGGGCGGTGTGGCACGATGTGCAAACCGCCGTAACGGTCAGCCCCTGTTGAAAGAGCCCCGCGCCGTGGATGGAGAGCGAATAGTTCTCGAAGATCTGATCCTGGGGGATGTTGCGAGTGCGGGAAACCTCTGTCCCTTCGTGGTGGCACTCTCCACACAGCCCGGGAATGCTCATGACGAAGATGGGCGACCGAGGATTCGTGTTGGGCAGTACGTCGTGGAAGCCGTGGCAGTCCGTGCACGTCGGGGCTAAGGGATCTTCCCGCAAGGCGGCTTGGCCGTGGAGCGACACTCGGTGTTGAATGGCCTGCTCGGTGTGGCAGGACGCACAATCCGCCCGCGGCTGGTCTGGGGTATGCGGGAACTCACGGTCCTCATGGCAGTCACTGCACGCCACGCCCGCCGTGCCGTGCACGGACCGGCTCATCCGGTCCGGGTTGACGACGAATTGGGCTGCATTATCCAATCCGGCGAAGAGCGCCGGGTTGGTGTGGCACATGAGGCACATGTCGTCCTGCTGCGCCACCGCGGGGCGGGTCGCTGTGAGGACGACGCCAGCGAGGAAGGGCAATGCTGATATGTGAAACGCGCGCACGGCGTTGACTCCGACACTTGCGACTGAAACGCTCGCTGGGAAGTCTTCGGGCACGCCAAGCGGCGTCTGATGCCGCGCGTCCGTGCCGGGCGCGCCCGACCGAACCTTGCCCAACGAGCGGGCACGCTCTCCCCAACCTGGCCGGTGAACTGCTCCGGTCGTCGACTGCCAGGTGCGTGCCACCCCATCATACCTGGCATCCGTGACGAGGACGGTGAATCGCGGATTAAGGGTTCTTTAACGCTCCCTGCACACCGTCGTGTATGGCACGCACCGCCGGAGCCACCCGGACGACATCGCGACCTTTATTGACAGCTCGCGAGCGGAGCGTCTGCGGCGAGTGACGTTGCCGCCCCGCTCGTGGCAGGCCGTTGCGAAGGCCTTAAGAGTCGGTTTGGTCTGTGCCTGCTCCGGCGGCCGCCTCACCGGACGCACTGACCGCGGCCCCCTCGAGCTCCTCCTCGTACCATCGAGCGTGATGTTCCTGCACATCCTTCTCGGC
>JBDHFY010000108.1:0-24147 GCA_039590195.1 Gemmatimonadota bacterium
GCCTTCTGGATCGAGATCTGCTTGTACTCATAAAGCATCGAAGGCAGCCAGCTGTTGATGCCGTACCGTCCGACGTACAAGAACATGTTCCCGAACGCGACAAACCACACGAATCTATTGTTCAGCACGTGCTTCAGCAGCGTCTCCTTCACCGTCATCGGCTGCTCGAGCGCTTCCAGTTTCCTGCTATCCGTCACGTCCTTGCGCCACAACTCCACCGGCGGCAACCCCATCGAGGAGGGTACGTCCCGTAGGCGCTCGAGCAGAAACAGGGTAATGATCAGGCCGAAGATCGCAGGGACATAGAAGACCGACTGCCACCCAAACGCGACAACGAGATATCCGCCCGCGATCCCAATTACAGCCGTGCCGACCTGGTGGGAGCATCCGTAAATCCCCCTCGGACGGGGAGTACCAGTGGCTGAGCAACCGCGCACCAGGGGGGAACCCCATGCTTTGGAACCATCCGTTCATCGCGAAAAGAAAGACAAGGAGGAATACGGCCGTCGTAAATCCGAACAGAAGGTTCGCCACCGCGGAAAGGAGGAGCCCGAGGGCCATAAGAAATCGCGGGTTCGTGCGGTCCGCGAGAATGCCGTTACAGAACTTCCCTACGCCGTACGTGATCAGCATGGCAGTGTCGATCAGTCCGGCCACACCCCTCGAGATATCCAGTTCCTCTCGAAGCATGGGCACCGCAAGCGGGATGTTCCGCCGGCACAAATAGAACACCGCGTAGCCAATGAAGCAGGCGTAAAGCGTCCGCAGCCGCCAGTACCGATACATCTGGTCGATCTGCTGCGGATCGGTGATTGGCTCCGCGTCAGGAGCCGGCTTCAGCTTTTGGACCACGGCGCTCAGCATCGCACGCCCCGCCCTCCCGATTAGAACGAATCCCGAGACAAGAGATTGTTTGCGAGAGTCCAGCTCGACGGCGCTGGGGTACCCCCCTCCCGGCCACCCGCCGCTCGGGCCTACTTCTTCCCCAGCATCTTCTCCATGTGGGCGACGACCTCGTCCATCGCCTCCGGCATTTCCGGGAAGGCGTCGTCCAGCCCGAGCGTCCGCGACCGGCTGAAAAACGCCTCCGTCCCCGCCGTCATCACTGGATCGATTCCCATCGCCTGCATCGTCTCCGCCACCTGGACCATCTCATGATACCGTCGCTCGTGCGCGGTGGCGTGCGTCCGCAGCCAGTTGGACGCGATCTTCTCGAACGGCTTACTCCCCATGAACGCCGCCACGTCCTTCCAGAGATCCTCTTCGATCCCGGCCCGCCGCCCCGCAATGAGAAGTTCCAGGATCAACGCCTCCAATCCCTTCGAAAAAATGCTCCGGAGCATCTTGAACGTCGACGCCTTCCCGAACTCCGGGCTGTAATACCGCACGTTCAGCCCGAGCCCGGAAAGCGTCGCTGCGACCTCTTCTCCCTTTGCGCCGCTGGCCAGGATACGCGTCTTGGTCCCCGTCGCGCCGACCGCTCCCAGGATCGCCCCTTCCACGAAGTCGGCCCCCGTCGGCTCGATGACCGCCGCCATCTCGACCTTGACGGAAGGGGCGGTTGAGTTGAAATCGATGAACACCTGACCCGAGTGAAGATGCCCCGCGCAGTCCTCTGCCGCCTGCCGCGCGACCCGCGTCGTCACGGTCGAGATGACATATTCCGCACCGCGCACGACATCGGCGAGCGGAGCGAAATCGATCCCGTCCGCCTGCACCCGCTTCCGGAGCCGCTCGCGCCCCCCTTCCTGCTCGAGCAGGATATCGAACGCCGTTACCTCCGCGCCGCACTCGCGGATTGCCTTCGACAGGATCGAAGCGACCTCCCCGAATCCGATGAAGCCGATGCGCATCGTTGCCTACTCCTCCGCTCGAGACGGCCGGATCAAGATTCAATGCTCCGTTCGAGGGCGCCGGCCCTTCCGCCTTGATCTTTGATCCTTGCGCTAGCGCAGGTACTTCTTCTCGTGCTCTTTCATCTGCGGCACGCCCTGGAGCCTGAAGATGTGTTGCACCGGCACCATCCGCTCCTCGATCGTATGGATCCCACCGGCGCGCCGGATCTCCGCGAGCACCCCCTCGACCGCCTTCACCGCCGCCCGCAGCGGCTGGTTGGCGTAGATCACAATCTTCACCTTGCCGCCCAGCTTCTGGATTTCCGATTCCGTCAGCGCCGGGTAGTTCGTCGGCACGAGCACGAGAGGCGTGCCGTGGTCCCATCGGTTGATGAATTCGACGATCTCGTCCGGCGTCTTCGACTTCGAGTGGATCAGGATGCAGTCGGCGCCCGCCTCGACGTACCGGTGCGCGCGCTTCAACGCCTCCTCCTGTCCCCACCCCGCGATGAGCGCCTCGACCCGGGCGATCACCGTGAAGTCGCGGCTACGCCGCGTGTCGACCGCCGCCTGGATTCGCCCCGCGAACTCCTCGATCGACGCCAGCTCCTGCCGACCGCCTTCGAGCAAGCTCGTATCCTTGGGGAACTTCTTGTCCTCCAGGCTAACCGCGGCGATCCCGGCCTCCTCGTACCGCTTGATCGCGAAGATGACGTTGTTCGCGTTTCCGTACCCCGTGTCGCAGTCCGCGATGATCGGGATGCCGATCACCTCGTTCATCGCCCGCGCCTCCTCTAGATACTGCGTCATCGAGAGCAGACTTGCGTCCGGCACGCCGTACGACGCCGACACACCGAAGCCGCCCGACCAGACGAAGTCGAACCCAGCCTCTTCGACGAGCCTTGCCTCGAGCGCATCTCGGGCGCCGACGCCCGTCACGAGCGCCTTCTCGGCCATCGCCTTTCGGAACAGCGCCGCCTTCGTCATCTCACACCCGGTGCCGCGACCGCTTTCCCAGTGTGCCAGCACAACGACTGCCAGACGATCGTATACACGATCAGCTGCAACACCAAGGTCGCAATCGCAAATTTTCCGCAGGTTGGATATTCTTCATACCGGAACACGAGACCGCGGGATTCCTCGGCCGGTTCCAGCGGCGTCATTAAGTTGACAACCACCGTTATGGCCAGGGAGAACACGAACGACCTCCGCGCAATGTACGGGAATGGCTCGGCCACCTGCAAGATCTTTAGGTCTTCCGACGCAAGGGAGTTGGTATACTGCACCCGTTGCTTTGGGTGTTGACGGCTGCACAGGTCCGATGATGCCTTGGATCTACTCCTTCCTCCCATACTCCAGATACTTGGCGGTCTCATCTGCCACGTTCGCGCCGTGGAGACTCTCGACCACATAGAGCGCCATGTCGATACCCGATGCCACTCCCGCCGAGGTGATGACGCCGTCGTCCACGACGCGTTGCTCGCGGTCGACGGCGACGTTGGGGTAGGACGCGAGCAGGTCCAGCGCGCCCCAGTGCGTCGTTGCGCGTCGCCCCTCGAGCACGCCGCATGCCGCAAAGAGCAGGGAACCGGTACATACGGACGTGACCTTCCGCGCGGTGGACGCGATCTGTCGGATCCAGTTTAGTGTCGCCTCGTCCTTGAGTAGGGCTCGGGTGCCGAATCCGCCTGGCACCACCAGGAGGTCGATCGGTGGCGCGTCCGAAAAAACGAAATGTGGAACGACCTTGAGACCGCCTGCTGCTGTGATCGGCCCCCCGGACTTTGCGACAGCGAAGACCCGAAACGGGGCGCTGTCCTCCGAGCGTCTGGACTCGATGCCCGGTTCGAGGCGGGTCCGCGAGAACACCTCGAAAGGACCCGCGAAGTCCAGCACCTCCACGTCGTCAAAGATGAAGATGCCAACGTTAAGCTTCCTCACCGTGCCTCCTCTCTCCCCCCGGTCCCCCCCTGCTGCCGGCTGTCGGCGACCAGCTATGGTTCACACCAGCATGCTTCCCTACTGCCCACTGTCTGCACTCCAATAAAACCTCTGTGTCCTCTGTGCTTTAAGAAACCCACCTCCCCCCTACGGAATCGGCCCCGCCATTCGTCTCAGCCTGGCGACGTCGGTCTCGATGAGTGTCTGAAGTCTCATAGCCTGGCGGTCCACGCGCTGAGAGAGATCGTTGAAGACCTCATGTTGCTGCACCGTGGGCCGTGCGTCAGCCCTGGCAACGAAGCCCGCCAGGCTGGCCAGCTTGTTGTTCAGCATCATGGGAAAGTTCCAGAGTTGTTGACCGCCCGTCGCCCGGAACTGGATGAGCTCATCCTCGATCGACCAGAGCTCCTCACCTATCGGTTCCGCCACTTCCGCGATCTGCCGCGCGTCCGGCGTGCTCCCCGCATTCTCGACGATCGCGTCAACCTGCTCTCGGGTGCCGCGCGTCTCCCTCACCACGTCGTGTGTTTGAGACAGTTTGTCGCGAATGGCGATGAGCAGCTCGAATTGGTCGTTGAATCCTTGTTGCGTCGTCGAGACCCGTGGATCCTTCACGATCTCGAAGGACTGACGATATGTTCTGCCGTCCACCGCCAACTCCACCGCATAGGCTCCGGGAGGGGCAAGAGGACCCGTGAGGTTGACCATGGTATAGTCCGAGACTCCGCGTGCATCCGGATACCGCATGTTCCACACAAACCGATTCCCGCCTGCCTCGGCCGGCGGGCGCTGTTCTTCATCTTCCGCGTCGCCGGTATAACTCTGAATCACTTCACCCCTTCCGTCGAGGAGTGTCAGCGTTATGGGCTCCGCCGGTTCCTGTTGCAGGTAGTAATGGACCATTACGCCGTTCGGTGGATTCTGCCCCTCCTCGGCAGGCCAGCTTTGCAGGCGGCGCACGGCGCCCCTCTTCCGATCGTCAAACCGAACGGTGGTCCGCGGCTTGAAAAGGTGAGCGGAAGCCTGAAGCACTTCGTCTGTGAGTTGGTGAAGCGGCGTCAGGTCGTCCAGGATCCAGAACCCTCGCCCGTGGGTGGCCACGACGAGGTCGTTTTCCTTGATCACCAGGTCGTGGATCGGCGCGATGGGCTGGTTGAGTTGCAGGGATTGCCAACTCGTGCCGTCGTCGAACGAGGCAAAGATGCCGAACTCTGTACCCGTGTAGAGGAGGCCAGGGCGCCCCGGGTCTTCGCGGATCACCCGTGTGTAGTGATGCTCGGGGATACCGTCGGTGATCTTCTCCCAGGTCTGTCCGAAGTCGTGGGTTCTGTAGAGGTACGGCCTGAAATCGTCCCGCTTGTACCGCGTGGCCGCGATGTAGGCGGTGCCCGCGTCGTGGGTTGACGGATCGATGATGCTGACCAGCGCGTACTCGGGCAGCCCCTCGGGTGTGACATTCTCCCAGCTGCCGCCGGCGTCGCGCGAAAGGTGGACCAAACCGTCGTCCGTCCCGGCCCACAGGAGACCCGGTTGAACTGGTGACTCGACGAAGGCGAAGACCATCTCGTAGTACTCAACGCTGATATTCTCCCTCATCACCGGTCCCCAGTACTCGCCGAATTCCTCGCTTCCGTAGCGAGGCGTCGGCTCCAATTTGGTTGAATCCTGCCGGGAAAGATCTGGGCTGATTGCCTCCCAGCTGTGGCCCCCGTTCGTCGATCGGAAGACCTGGTTGCCCGCCGCATACAGAATATTTGGATCGTGCGGCGAGAGGTGAATAGGATACGTCCAGCCAAAGCGATACTTCAAATCCCTCCCACCCCAACCCGTGTGGTATTCCGGCCACACCGTGATATCCTGCGCCTGACGGGTACGGCGATCGTACCGTGTCATCGGTGAAGCCATAGTGTGGGAATACGTGATGTTGGGATCGTCGGCCCTCACCGCGAGGTAGCCACTCTCACCGCCACCGTGTGTCTCCCATTCGTCGCGGGTGATGGCACCGAAGTCCGACCGACTCGGGAGTGAGATCGTGCTGTTGTCTTGCTGCGACCCGTACACGCGGTAGGGAAATTGATTGTCGGTCGTCAGATGGTAGATCTGCGCCGTCGGCTGGTTGTAGATGGTGGACCACGTCTCCCCGCGATTGAACGAGATGTTGGCGCCGCCATCGTTCCCCTGGATCAACCGCTCGGGATTACCCGGGTCAATCCACAGATCGTGATTGTCGCCATGCGGAGTGCGCCACTGGGTGAACGTCTCTCCGCCATCCTCGCTCATCCATGCCCGATTGTTGAGCACGTAGATCCGATCCGCATCCTGCGGGTCCACGTACACGTGCATGTAATACCATGAGCGGGACGTCAGAGCGACGTCATCGTTGACGAGTTGCCATGTGGCGCCGAAGTCGTCGGACCGGTAGAGGCCCTTTTCGTCCCTTGTCTCGACGAGGGCGAATACCTGTCCTGGTGTCGGAGACGCCGCCATGCCGATCCGGGATTTGACGTCTGGCGGAAGCCCGGGATTGTCCGTGAGCTCGTTCCACGTGTCCCCACCATCACGGGTGACGTAGATACTGCTGCCCGGCCCGCCGTTGCGCACTCCCCACGGGAATCGCTGATATTCCCAGTTGGCGGCATACAGTGTGTTCGGATCGTTGGGGTCCATCGTGAGGTCGATGGCTCCGGCCTTTTCGCTTCGGAACAGCACCTGCTCCCAGTTTCGCCCGCCGTCTCTGGACCGGTAGACACCTCGCTCGGGGTTGGGGCCCCACGCGTGTCCGAACGCCGCCACGTACACCAGGTCGGGATTCTGCGGATGAATCCGGATTCGCCCGATGTGTTGCGTCTCGGCGAGGCCCAGATGTTCCCAGGTCTCACCGCCGTCCGTGGTTTTGTAGACGCCGTCTCCTGGAGAGAGATTCCCGCGGAGGCAGCCCTCGCCCATCCCGACGTACACGACCTGAGGGTTCGACGCAGAGATCGCGACCGCTCCCACCGACCCACTGTTGAAGAAGCCGTCCGAGACGTTTTCCCAGGTCCATCCCGCGTCGGTCGTCTTCCACACGCCACCGCCAGTGGCGCCGAAGTAGTAGACCATCGGATCGTTGGAGTGCCCTGCCACGGCGACAACGCGGCCGCCTCGATGGGGGCCGATGGTCCGCCACTCCAGCATCCCGAGGACACCATCGTCGACGGCGTCCTCGACCGCAACCCGCGCGGAGACCCTGAGCGGTCCTCCCTGTGCGGCGCCGGCAGCAGCTGTCAGCACCATCATCAATGCCGAGAGGATCCCACTTCTCGGAACATACATGCCGGTGGTCTTCATGGGTCGCCTCCTTTGCGTGAGGGAAAGCGTAGGAGTGTTGAGCGATTCCCTGATGGGGCTCTCGGGGGTAGGGCTCCTGGTAGCCTGCCTGCCCGGAACATGAACCGTGCTGTTAAGATGCGGCCCGGTCAACGGTGGGGCCAGGGGAGGAGCGTACAAAATCTTGACGCCCGGGCTCAAGCGTGTTAGGTGACCCGGTGGGTTTCGGATTCTTTGTCCTCCTTGGAGGATCGATCGATGCAATCGTCACGCTTTGAAGCGCCGCCCAGGCGGCGCTCCAGTGTTATTGGTGCTCTGCTGCTTCCCGTGGCAGCCACGCTGGCTATGACCGACGCCGCTCGCTCCCAGCCTCGTATCGAGCAGGCGGTGGCAGGACTCGAATGGCGTCCGCTCGGCCCGGCCGTGACGGGTGGCCGCATAGCCGACGTAGCGGTGGTGGAATCGCGACCCGCCACGTTCTTCGTGGGTACCGCCAGTGGCGGCGTGTGGAAGACGGTGAACCATGGCACGAGTTGGGAGCCTCTCTTCGACGACCAACCCACAGCCTCCATCGGCGACGTGACCCTCGCACCGTCCAACCCGCACATCGTATGGGTTGGCACGGGTGAGCCGCAGAACCGGCAGAGCTCACCGTGGGGAAACGGCGTGTACAAGTCGACGGACGGCGGTGGAACGTGGACGCACGCCGGACTCGATGACACCCACCACATCGGCCGGATCATCATCCATCCCGGAAACCCTGACATTGTGTACGTGGCCGCCGTCGGTCATCTGTGGGGCCCGAATTCCGAGCGGGGGGTGTTTAAGACGTCGGACGGCGGAGGGAACTGGGAGAAGGTTCTCTTCGTGGACGAGAACACGGGAGCCATCGACCTCGCTACGGACCCCGGCGATCCGGAGACCTTGTTTGCTGCCATGTACCAGCGGCGCCGGACCGGTTTCGGCTTCAACGGCGGTGGTCCGGGAAGCGGTATCTACCGCACCACCGACGGTGGTGCCAACTGGAGGGAACTGACGGATGGGCTCCCGCCGGGAGTTAAGGGACGGATTGGTCTCGACGTGTACCGACGCGACGGGAATCTCGTGTATGCCGTGGTGGAAGCCGATCCTCGGCGGTCGTTTGGGACGCCGGCTCCCCCAAACGAAAGGCCCATGGGTGGGGTGTTCCGCTCCACCGATCGGGGTGAAACGTGGGAGCAGATGAGCGGAACGAACCCCCGGCCCATGTACTACAGCCAGATCCGCATCGATCCCAACGATCCGGAGCGCATCTACCTTGGTGGGACCCAGCTCATGGTTTCGGAGGACGGCGGTAAGACCTTCCGCAACGATGGTGCGCCCGGGATCCACGTGGATCACCATGCGCTGTGGATCGATCCGAACGACTCCGACCACCTCATCATCGGGAATGACGGCGGCGTCTCCGCATCTTTCGATCGCGGCGCCACCTGGCGCATGTACGACAACTTGCCAATCGGCCAGTTCTACCAGATCGGCGTCGACATGCGTGATCCTTATTATGTGTGCGGTGGTCTGCAGGACAACAGCTCCTGGTGCGGTCCGAGCGCCACACTCACGACCTATGGGATCCGCAACGGTGATTGGTACGACGTGTGGGGCGGCGACGGATTCTACAATCTCGTTGATCCCAACGATCCGACGATCGTGTTCAGTGAGTCCCAAGGAGGCAATGTCGGGCGGATCGACATAACCACTGGTGAGGAGACGCGGATACGCCCCGAAGCGGAGGCGCACCGCGAAGCAGCGGCAGCTGAAGAGGACGAAGAGGAAGACCGCAGCTATCGCTGGAACTGGAACGCGCCGATCGTCATGTCGTCACACGACCCACGGACGATCTACATCGGCGCCAATGTGCTGTTGAGATCCCGTGACCGCGGCGCGACGTGGGAGGAAGTGAGCCCCGATCTCACGAAGCAAATCGACCGGTCGGAACTCGAGATCATGGGCCTCACGGAAGACAAGATGCTGTCGCGTCATGACGGGATATCGTCGTACGGCAATCTCACGTCCGTCAGCGAGTCGCCGCTCGATCGGGAGCTGCTCTACGTGGGCACCGACGACGGCAACCTGCAGCGGACGAGAGACGGCGGGGCCACCTGGACGAATCTGATATCCAATGTCGGTGGGGTGCCCGAGCGTACCTATGTCAGCCGAGTGACGGCCTCGCGGCACGCCGCGGGGACGGTGTATCTCACGTTCGACGGTCACCGGAACGACGACTACAAGTCCCATGTATACGTGAGCGACGATTACGGGGAGCACTGGAGGTCCATTGCTGCCGGCCTTCCCGATTGGTCGGTGAACGCCATCGTCGAACACCCTCGCGCGCCGAACCTTTTGTTCGTGGGTAATGAAGTGGGCGTGTACTTTTCGGCGGAGCGAGGTGAGACGTGGATGCGGCTCAAGAACAACCTGCCAACCGTGCCCGTGGACGATATCGTCGTGCATCCGAGAGAGAACGACCTGATCCTCGGTACGCATGGTCGCAGCATCTGGATTCTGGAGGACATCACCCCGCTCGAGCACCTCACGGACGAAGTGCTGGCCTCGTCCGCTCATGTGTTCCCGGTTCGCCCGGCCACTATGTACTCGCTCAAGGGTGGGTGGCCGTTCAAAGGGGCCAACTACGCCGCTCCGAACCCCCCGTACGGCGCCGTGATTCGCTACTATCTGGGCCAGGATGTTGCGCACGAGGAAACGGTGGCCCCGGCCCCCGGTACGAACGGGTCGAACGGCGGGGACGTTCTTGGGCGCCGCCCGGGCGATGACGAGGCCCCGACGGCAACACTCACTGTCTTCGATGGGGCCGGTGAAACGGTCCGAGAACTCGAAGGATCGGGCAAAGCCGGCATTCAGCAGGTCGTGTGGGACCTGCGTCTGCCGCCACCGTACGAGCCGGAGGAAGGCCAGCAGGGGGGCGGGGGCGGGGGCGGCTTCTTCGGGTCGCCCCGCGGGCCGAAGGTGCTGCCGGGAACCTATACCGTCCGCCTCGAGGCGGCGGGACAGACGCACTCAACCGATCTTGTGGTGGAGGGAGATCCACGGATCCAGATCTCGGCGGCAGACCTGAGCGCCCGGCAGAGCACGCTCGTGACTCTGTATGCCCTCAACAAGACCCTGCACCAAGCGGACCAGGCCGTGCAACGGCTCAGAGAGCAGATCGAGGCTGTCCAGCAACTCTTGCGCGATGCTCCGGATACGCCCGAGAATCTCACCGACGGCGCGAAGACGCTGAACGAAGACATTCGCGAACTTGGTCGAGAAATCAGTCAAGCCCGGCGGGATGCCAGAGTGTTCGGCGCCATAGACGGCTCGACCACAAAACCCACCGCCGATCAACAGTGGCAGGCCGGGCGGCTTTGGGAGGACATCACCGGACTCGTTGATCGAGTCAACGACATCATCACTAACCGCATGCCCGCTCTCAACCGGCAGCTGAACGAGCACGGCGTCCGGCCTAGACCGGGTGAACCCATCAAGGTGCCGATTCGACCAGGAGAGTAACGAGCCATCAATACGGACGATCAGAAAGCGATCTCACACCATTCCGGCCGGGAGCGGACCGCTGAACGCTGACGACTCGACGACGCGCGGCGGACCGCTCTCTGCCGAGCAAAGAGAGGAGCTCGGCCGGGCGAATCAGCGGGCGAAGAAGATCCTCGGCGCGGCGAAGGTCGCAGCATTCAACGGCTGGGTCATTGGTGGGCTCGCCGCCGTGACCCTCCTCTTTGCGCTCTTCAGCATGACGGCCCTCGTTATGGGAGCTGGCATGGCGGTAGTGGCGTGGAATGAGTTCCGTGGTGGAAAACAGCTTCGGGGATTCGACCCGCAGGGCGCCCAGCTCTTAGGGCGAAATCAACTGGGATTCACGGGTTTGGTGAGCGCATACTGTCTGTGGAGCATCTATCGCACCGTGAACAACCCGATTACCGAGCTTGCCGAATTAGAAGCGATAGCAGGATCCGTGGGTGACCTCGTGACGAGCCTGACGGTGACCGTGTACGTAGCGGTCATGCTCGTCAGTCTCCTCGTGCAAGGCCTCAACGCTCGGTACTATTATGCACGCACTAAGATGGTGCAGGACCACTTGAAGGACACGCCGGCCTGGATCGTCGATCTCCAACGATCTGCTTCATCGCTCTGAGCTTCCAGCGGCACCAGCAGACCAGCATCCACCACAATGACTCATGGCAGGATACTCCAAGACACCACTTGTGAAGAAGTTGGGATTCAAGGAAAACTTCCGAGCGGCGATTCGCAGTCCGCCGGAAGGTTTTTCCCGGACGCTCGGTGCCCTTCCGAAGGGAACCGCAGTGGTCCCTCAGGCGCGCTTCAGATTCGATCTCGTGCTGCTCTTCGAGCGGCGGGAGGCAAGACTCAGAGCCGATTTCGCCAAGTGGGTCGTTCGACTGAACCCGGCGGGGATGCTGTGGGTCGCGTGGCCAAAGAAAACGGCGAGGCTCGCCACGGATCTCGACTTCAGCGTGGTGCAGAAAATCGGTCTCACGGCGGGGCTCGTCGACAACAAGATCTGCGCAGTGGACGAGACATGGTCGGGCCTTCGCTTCGTCCGACGTGTAAAGGATAGGTAACTGCTCAGTAGCCGCAGAAGGTCACACCGTGTGCGGCTGACCACCCACAATCGAGTCTTTCGTGCCGGAGCAGTGTGGCCGGCGTCAACTCAATCCCCCGCGTGGAACCTCCGGCCGCTCAGAGTTGTTTTCCCGCTGAGGGCGAGACCTACATCCAAGTCAGGCGATTACTATGCAGGCTTTGGGCCCGTGCGCTCGTAGGTGGTCCATGCGCTTTCCGGCCTTGGCGATTAGTGCCTCCGTTTCGCTCCTGCTGGCCTCCTGCGGCAGCGAGAGCGTCACATCGGAGGTCGGCAACGGCACACCGACGCCGGCCAGCTCGCGTCCCAGCCTCAGCGCGATCTGCCAACTCAGCGAGGAGAACGTTTTCCAGGGCGGTCCGGGGCGCGATGGGATTCCGGCGCTCGTCAATCCCACCATGGTCCCGCTGGACCATCCCGACGCACAATACGTCGACGAGTACGCGAAGCAGGCGGCCGACGACCCTGACTCTCCGGAGCCCCGGGTAGTGGGCTTCGTGGTGGATGATACGCCCATCGCCATTCCTCACAACATTCTGTGGTGGCACGAGATCGTGAACGCCGACTTGGGGGGGAGGCGGCTGACGATCAGCTACTGTCCGCTCACCGGGAGTGCACTCGCCTTCGACGCGACTGCGGCCCAAACGCAACGTTTTGGCGTTTCGGGGCTCATCTTCCAGAACAACCTCATCATGTTCGAGGCCGCGCAAGGGAACCGGCCTCACCACGGTGCCGATCATCGAAATGCGCTGGGAGAGCTGGAAGAAACTTCATCCCAACACGCTGGTTGTGAGTGAACAGACGGGTTTCACTCGAGAGTACCGCAGGTATCCCTATGGGGGCTATGAGAAGCTGAGCAATCCCTTCGTGCTCTTCCCGGGACCGGAGGTCATCGACGAACGGCGTTCCATGAAGGAACGTGTGCTGGGTATTCCGGACGAACGCGGGGGCATCGCGTTTCCGTTCGAAGATCTGGCAGAGGCCGGCGCGCTTGCAGTGATCTCGTCGACCGTTAGCGGCCGCGAGGTGCGCTTGCTCTGGGACAATGAAGCAAAGGCCGCCGCCGCGTACTATCCGGAGACGACCGACGGCGTCGCCGCGACCGTCCGTGCAATTGGTGGCCGGTTCGCCGACCGCGAGACGGGAAGTACATGGAGCGTCGAGGGTCTGGCAACGGCGGGGCCCATGGCGGGAAGTCGCCTGGTCCAGGTTCCTGAGACTTATGTCGCCTTCTGGTTTGCCTGGACGGCGTTCCACCCGGGAACGCGGCTGTGGACGGCTGAATGAGCTGAGCTGTGATCCGTGCGCAGTCATCTGTACGGTTGGCGAACCCCCTGTCAGCGACCCTTGTCGTTCTTCGACAGCGTACCTGAGAAACATTCCTGTTAAATGAACGGACCTGGCCGATCCGGTGGCGGAGGGTCCGGGTGTCAAGTTCCCCTGAAAACGTCGGTTGTTCCTGCCAGGCCGCCAATTGACCGGCGCTTGACTGTGGCTCGTTACGTTCGGGATGGTCAAGAGGCACTGTCAAAAGAGGCGAAATCGGCATGACTGCACCAACTCGCGTCACAAATGCACCCTTCTCCCCAGCGGAGGCCGAAGGCATCCGGCGGGTGGTGAAGCTCACCGGACTGCCGGGGCGGTGCCCGCGGTGTGCCTCGCCCCTAACGGGCAATGCTACATTCCGAGGCAGGGGAAGGACCCTGAGGATGGTGCGCATGCTGCGCTGTCCCATTTGTCGGCGGATGCTCACGCTGTGACCTTGGGATAGGGGCCACCCGAGGAGGCTCTTAGAAGCCTGGCCCACAACGGCACCTGGGGATCGGATGGTTTTTTCCGATCCCCAGGTGGTGTTGTCGTCGTTCGAAACGCCCTACAGTCAGGGGTGCTAGGGTCGGCCGCCGCCAGACTTTGTCCAGATGGCCACCACGCCACATTTGGCATTCCCCGCCACCCTGAACGTCGGTGGTGTGGTCGCCGCGCCGGTGTAGATCTCGATGCCGGCAATCGAAGTGGGTATCAGCACATCGACGTTTGGGGCGTCGGAGTGCACGCCGTCGATGTAGTAGTTCACCATGCAAGAGGAGAACCCCGAGCTGATGCTCGGGACGCCTCGGGCGCTGGCTGCTGAACCGTCCCTGGCCACCCGGAATCCCGGAATTCGCCTGAGCAGCTCCGAAGTCCGCTGGGGACTCAGAACATCAATGTCCTCGAAGGTAATGAAGGTCCCCGTCTCGGCACGTTGGCGCTGAAAGAAGCCAGTCATGTGGAGCGTCTGCCGCGCTGCCTCCGCTTCCACGAGGATAGGGTCCAACTCCATGGCTACCGGCAAAAGCACGATCGTGCCCATGTCCACCCTGGTACTGCTCGTGAGCGTGATGTCGAACTCGGCGGCCCCAAGCTGAAAACCGACGCGCCGAACCACGATGGTGTGCACGCCGCTTCTGACCCCGTTTAGCTCGAAGTGGCCGTTTCCCGTGGTGACGGCGCCAATCCCTTCTCCCACCAGCGACACATCCGCCCCGGCGACGGGGTTTCCCGACACCGAGTCCCGGACGGTACCATAGATGGCGGCTCGTTGGGCGAGGAGAGGGCCGGACGAGGCGAAAGACAGCAAACAGGTCGCGAGGAGGGCTGAGCGGCGCATGGAATCCCCTGTTGCCAACATAAGCAATATATCATTTTGCCGGTTCCAAGGCACGTTACTGCAAGCCGGGGCCGACTAGGAGATCGGGTGATTCAGATCCACAACCTGTGCAAGACCTTCAAGCTCAACCGTCGTCTGCGCAAGGAGTTGGGCGCGGATGGCGGCAGGGCCTCACCCCGCACCATAGACGCGCTGGATGGCGTCACGTTCGAGTGTAGACCGGGCCGGGTCTTCGGATTGATCGGCCCAAATGGCGCGGGGAAAACCACCGCCCTCCGGATCATCGCCACGATGCTGCGTCCTACCGCGGGAAGCGTCACGGTAGCCGGGGTGGACGCCATCGGGGAGCCGCAGCGCGTGCGGGAGCGGATCGGCTTTCTCACCGGCAACACCGGGTTGTACGACCGATTGACGGCGACCGAGATGGTTCGCTACCACGCCGAGTTGCACGGGATGCCCCAGGTGCGGTTCGAGGAGCGCCGCCGGCAACTCTTTCCCCTGTTGGATATGGAGGGCTTCGCCAACCGCCGCATCGGCCGACTGAGCACCGGCATGAGGCAGAAGATTTCCATTGTCCGCACGATCATCCACGATCCGGAGGTCATGGTTTTTGACGAGCCTACCGCGGGCCTGGACGTGATGACGTCCCGCCGGATTGTCGAACTGATCCGCTTGTGTCGCAACGAAGGCAAGACGGTGCTTTTTTCCACTCACATCATGGCCGAGGTACAGCAGTTGTGCGATGACATCGCCATCATCCATGAAGGCAAATTGTACTTCTGCGGGAGCAAGGAGGAATTCGAAGCCCAGATGACCATGAGGAACTACGACGACGAGTTCATTCATCTCGTGGGGGAGGCGTAGGTGGCTCGAGTAGGCACCATCTTCAAGAAAGAGCTGACCGACGTTCTCCGCGACAAACGCACCATCTTGACGATGGTGGTCGTTCCCCTCGTGCTCGTACCCCTTCTCCTTACGATCGTCATCAAAGTGACCCAGCGCCAGCAGGCAAGAGCCGAACAGAAAGAGATCACGATCGCCTTCCTCGGCGAGGAGTATGCGCCCGGTCTTTATAACCGCTTCGTGGCAGACTCGCAGTTCACGATTGTCGAGCAGGTGGCGGAACGAGACATCGAGTCGAAGATCCGTGAGGAGGAACTCGACGGCGCTGTGATCGTGCCGCTCACCTTCCCGGAGCGGGTGGCCGCGGATGAACAAGCATCCGTTATCATCTACTTTCGATCATCGAGTTCGTTCAACGTCACCGAACGTCGAATCACAGAGATTATCGAAGCGTATGACGAGGAGATAGTCGGGAGCCGCATCCGGCGACTCGAGCTGGACGAAAACCTGTTCGATGCCATCGGCGTCGAACAGCAAGACGTGGCGACTCTGAAAGAGGTGCTGGGAAAAACGGTGGGTGGGGTCCTCCCCTACATTTTCATCATCTTCATGTTCACCGGCGCGATGTACCCTGGTATCGACCTCGGCGCCGGCGAAAAGGAGCGGGGAACGTTGGAGACACTCCTGTCGTCGCCGGCCACCCGGCTCGAGATCGTCATGGGGAAATTCACGGTCGTCGCCCTGGCCGCCCTCGCCTCCGGCCTCGTCGCCATTCTGGGCTTGTACCTCGGCCTCCGCAGCGTGGCGGACCTTCCCGCGGATGCCGTGGCGGTCGTCTGGGAGATTCTCAACGTCAAGGTTATCGCCATGATCGCGAGCCTCCTCGTTCCACTTGCCGCGTTCTTTGCCGCGACGATCCTCGCCGTCTCCATTCACGCCAAATCCTTCAAGGAGGCCCAGAGCAGCCTGACGCCGCTCTCGATCGTGATCGTCGTTCCAGTGGTCCTCGGACTCCTTCCGGGCATCGAGCTCAATGTCCAGACCGCGTTGATTCCGATCCTGAACGTTTCCCTGGCTACGAAAGAAGTGATTGCCGGGACCGTCGAGCCCCTCCACCTCATCATCGCCTATCTGTCTCTCTTCGTGCTTGCCGCGTTGAGTATCTGGTTCTGTGCGGCGTGGTTCAACCGGGAGGAAACCCTGTTCCGGACGTAGGGCCAGCAAGCGATGGACGTTGATAAGGGCAGGGCGGCGTTTGATGTCGAGTCGACCGATCGATCTCAGTCCGGTTCGGCGGCCAGGGGTCTCAGGCCAGTCATCCTCGTTCCTCGCCTCCGGCCCCGAGTTCCCGGCCCAGGGCCGTCCGAAGATCGCTCCCCTTCACGCCGCGGCGCGCCGCCTCAGCCAGCATCTCCCGAGCCAACTCCGTCGCGGCACGTCCCCCACGGTGCTTCCCCTGCTCCTCCGGGCCCCGCCGGATGAAGGTCCCGGTCCCCTGACGAATCCGGACGAAACCCTCCGATTCGAGTGCCTTGTATGCCCGGACCACGGTTCCCGGGTTCACGCGGAGCGCCGCGGCCAGATGACGCACGGAGGGAAGGACATGGCCTGGGGCCAGGGTCCCTCGAGCGACGGCGGCCCGGACTCGGGCGGCGATCTGCTCGTAAAGGGGGGTTGGACAGCCGTGATCGACCTCGTTGAACACCCTCGGCCACCGTATTACTGTATCGGTATACTAATACACTAATACCGGTTGGTCCTGAGGAGCAACAGGCGTTCTTTTTGGGGATCGCAAGCCCTCTCGGCACCGAATCGCCAGATTAAGGAGGTACTTGTGAGCGAAATGCGGCCGCAATTCGTTCCGCTGCTGTATGAACGGCTGCCCCCTGAGGCGATGATCGAGCGGGGGCGTTCTCTTTATCAGCAGATGAAGCGCCGGCGCTCCGTTCGGGATCTGTCATCGGAGGTTCCCCCGCGGGAGTGCATCGAGTTGGCCGTCCGCACCGCGGGGACGGCGCCTTCCGGAGCCCACCGGCAACCCTGGAGATTCGTCATAGTCGACGATCCCGCCCTCAAGCGTGCCATCCGCGGGGCGGCCGAGCACGAGGAGCGGGAGAACTACGAGCATCGCTTCCCCCCCGGGTGGCTGGCGGCCCTGGCCCCCCTGGGCACGGATTGGCGCAAGCCGTTTTTGGAGAACGCCCCCTATTTGGTGGTGGTGTTCAAGGAGTCGTACGGCGTGGATACGGAGGGTGGAAAGATCACCAACTACTACGTGAATGAGAGCGTCGGAATAGCCTGCGGGCTGTTCATCACGGCGGTGCACTCCATGGGTCTGGTGACGCTCACCCACACGCCCAGCCCGATGGGGTTCCTGTCCGAACTGCTAAGGCGGCCACCCAACGAGAAGCCTTATATTCTCTTTCCGGTGGGGTATCCGGCCGAAGGGGCGAAGGTCCCGGACCTCGAGCGGAAGTCATGGAAAGAGCTTACTCAACTGAATGACGGCAGTGAATGATTCCCAAGTCCGAAGCCCAAACGCCTAATCCCTAAGCTATGCTCGACAGCATCAAGTCTTTCTTTCGTGACCAAATGCAGGTGCCGGCGGAAGCCGCCGAAGTTCAGGAAGCTGAAAGCACCGATCCACCACACGCTCACCGGGCGCTTCACCTCGCCGCGTGTGCGTTGTTGTTAGAGATCGCCCACGCGGATGACGAATTCGCGGAATCCGAGCGCGCTCATATCCAAGGGTCCGTGCAACGCCACTTCGGATTGTCCCCGGAGACGGCTGAAGAACTCATCGGCCTTGCGGAGCAGGAACGGCGCCAGTCAGTGGATCTGTACCAATTCACGTCACTCATCGCCCAGAGTTACGACCTGGCGCAGAAGATGGTCCTGCTCGAAACCATGTGGGGACTCGTGTACGCAGACGGGCAGGTCGCAAAGCACGAGACGTATCTGATGCGCAAGCTTTCGAAACTCTTGGATGTGGAGGCGGGCTACCTCGCGGATGCGAGGAAAAAGGCGGGGGGCCGCCGCGCCAACGAATAGTTCGCCAACCACTGGTCCTGTCCCCTGTCCCCTGTCCTCTCCCCACTGCCTACCAGACGGCAGGTATCTTTACTTTTCAGGATGCACGACGATCTGTTAAGTCGGCTGCGCGACCACGTGCGGGAGTCAGGCATCGTCTCGGAGCCTGGTTTGGCGCTCCTGGCCGTGAGCGGCGGACCGGATTCCGTGGCCCTGCTGGACCTGATGTCTTGCCTGGCTGAGGAGATGGGTCTCGTGTTGGCAGTGGCCCACGTGGATCACGGCATCCTGCCGGAGAGCGCCGACGTGGCGGAGCAAGTGATGGGTCTGGTGGTTCAGTACAAAGTGCGAGGGTACATCAGCAGCCTCGCGCTACGTCCTGACACATCGGAAACGAGGGCACGGGAGGGGCGGTACAGGGCACTCAGGGACATGCAGCACCGTCTGGGAGCCCGCTACCTCGTGACCGGTCACCATGCCGACGACCAGGTCGAAACCGTCATGTACCGATTTCTCCGAGGGACGGCTCCCATTGGCTTGGCGGGAATGGCGGCCGTCGGTGTGGATGGGCTCGTCCGTCCCCTCCTCCCGTTTCGGAAGGCCGAGCTCGGGGACTGGCTCGGAAGCCGTGGGGTGGGGCCGGGGCGTGGGTTCTTCCTTCATGCCGACGCCAGTAACCTGGACCGGCGGCACGACCGGGCGTGGGTGCGGCACGAGCTCTTGCCCGTCGTTCGTGATCGGTTCGGTGACGCGGTTGATGATTGTCTGCTGGATGTGGCCCGGTTTGCGGCGCACGACCGGGGTGCGTGGTCGACCGTCTTGCGTGCCCTTCCCGACCTGCAGTTTCGAGCGACACGGCAGGTCGTCGAGGTTGCTCGGGGCCCGCTGCAAGGGTATGATGACGCATTGTCGGAGGCGCTGTTGCGGGCGGCGGCACGGGAAGTCGGGTGTGTGATTGGGCCTCGGCGAGCGGCGCGGCTGAGGGCTTTTCTTCAGAAGGGCACAAGCGGTCGCCGACACGAATTGGGGCAGGAATGGGTAGCGGAGATCGCGTTCGGGCGACTCCGCATTTTTCGGTTGGGGGAGGAGCCTCATCTTTCGGGGCAAATTCCGGTTCCCTGGGGGGAGGCTGACGAGGGTTCCGTGCGGTGGGGAGCGTGGGAGATCGTGTGGTGTCGAGAGGCGGCCGGACGCTCCAACCGAGGGTCACTCACGACCTGGGTGACCGACGGCCCGGCAGACGTACGCGCTTGGAGGGCGGGAGACCGCATCCTTCCTTTGGGCGGCACCGGCCGGCGCCCGCTCACCCGACTGCTCATGGAGGGCAAGATCCCACGGTCGGAGCGCACCAAGTTACCCGTCTTGGTCCGCGGGGACGATATTTTGTGGGTGCCCGGCGTTTGCCGGGCCGCTGTTGCCGTGCCAGATATCGGAGAGCAAGCCATTCGGGTAGATGCCAGCGCCAATGGAGACTCGTAGGATCGCTGAGGGGCGTGAGATCGCCAGCGTGGTCTTCGACGAGGAGCGGATCGCCGAGCGGATCGCCGAGTTGGGGGGCGAGATCGCGGAGCACTACTCCTCGGGAGAGTTGGTGCTGCTCGGCCTCCTCAAGGGCAGTTTTGTGTTTTTGGCGGATCTGGTAAGGAGAATCCCGCGTCCGTTTCAAGTAGATTTCCTTATGGCGGCTTCCTATGGCAGCAGCACGAAGTCGAGCGGAGATGTCCGACTTCTCTACGAGCCAGACACGAAGCTCGAGGGGAAACACGTCCTGTTGGTTGAGGACATTGTCGATTCCGGGAACACGCTGAGCCGCGTGATACATTTATTAAGGCAACGGAAACCCCGGAGCCTCGAGATATGCACCTTGCTCCACAAGCGGATTGCCAATGCACTGACGCTCGAACCCCGGTTCGTCGGTTTCGACGCGCCGGCAATGTTCCTAGTGGGGTATGGCCTGGATCATGCCGAGGATTTCCGACATCTCCCGTTCATCGCGAGCATCGAGGATTGACGACACCCAATGGCCGACGGATCTCAGCAAAACCGTAAGTTCACCTGGAACGTCGTTAGCAAGAGCCTGGTGTTCTGGCTCTTGCTGGGTCTCCTGACGGTCGCCTTCTACCGGATGATCGTCTCCAACCGGGACGAACACGTCGAAATCACCTACTCGATGCTCAGGGCCGAGCTCGAGCAAAACAACATCAGTGAGGTGGAGATCACTGACGGCAAGTTCGTCAAGGGTGAGTTCAAGCAACGAGTGCTCGTCGAGCGCCAAGAGGTCGAGCAGTTCAGCGTGGTGCTCCCGATTCAGGATTCGGAGTTGCTGCTTGAGCGCTTGGAGGAAAAGAGCGTACGCATCAAGGGCAAGGTCCCGAAGCCCTCGTTCGGCGCGATCTTCTTGAATCTGTTGCCCTGGATCATCCTGATCGGTCTGTGGCTGTTCTTCTTCCGGCAGGTTCAACAGGGAGGGAATCGGGCGTTTCAGTTTGGTCGATCCAAGGCCAAGCTGCTCACCGGCGACACGCCGAAAGTGACCTTCAACGACGTGGCCGGTGCCGACGAGGCGAAGGTCGAATTGCAGGAGATCATCGAGTTTCTGAAGGATCCACAGCGATTCCAACGCTTGGGGGGTCGTCTCCCCAAAGGGGTGTTGTTGGTCGGAGCGCCGGGAACGGGCAAGACGTTGCTGGCGAAGGCCGTGGCCGGGGAAGCCGGGCGGCCGTTTTTCTCGATGTCGGGATCAGATTTTGTCGAGATGTTCGTGGGCGTTGGCGCCTCCCGAGTGCGTGATCTGTTTGAGCAGGGGAAGGCGCACGCCCCGTGTCTCATTTTCATCGATGAGATCGATGCGGTGGGCCGGCATCGCGGCGCGGGTCTCGGCGGTGGCCACGACGAGCGCGAACAGACCTTGAACCAGCTGCTCGTCGAAATGGACGGTTTCGAGTCCAACGAAGGGGTGATCCTGATCGCCGCAACCAATCGCCCTGATGTTCTCGATCCGGCCCTGCTGCGGCCGGGACGCTTCGATCGTCAGATCGTGGTGGATATGCCCGACGTGCGCGGCCGCGAGATGATTCTCAAGGTTCACTCCCGCAAGATCCCCCTCGCCGACACGGTGAAGCTCGGCACGATTGCCAAGGCGACGCCGGGCCTCGCGGGTGCAGATCTGGCCAACATCGTCAACGAAGGGGCGCTCCTGGCGGCGAGGCGAAACAAGCAGCGCGTCGGTATGGATGATCTCGAGGACGCCAAGGACAAGTGCATGCTCGGCATCGAGCGCAAGAGCCTCCTGCTCTCTGAGGAAGAGCGGAAGCTCACCGCGTACCACGAAGCCGGCCATGCCATCGTGAGCCTCCACGTGCCGGGACTCGATCCCGTCCACAAGGTGACCATCGTGCCCAGGGGCAGAGCGCTCGGGATCACGTTTTCGTTGCCGGAGGAAGACCGGCACAACCATACGAAAGCCTTCATCCTCGGCCGGCTCGCCATGGCGTATGGTGGACGGGTCGCCGAAGAGCTCATCTTCGGGCCCGACAAGGTGACGACGGGAGCGGCCCAGGACATCCAGCAGGCGACCGAAGCGGCCCGGCACATGGTGACGCAGTTCGGTATGAGCGATGCCGTCGGGCCGGTGGCCGTCGGCGACCGGGAACAGCAGATCTTCCTCGGCCGGGAGATCCAACAGCGCCACGAGGTGTCCGAGAAGACGGCGGAGCTGGTGGACTCGGAGATGAAGCGGATCCTGGGCGATGCGTACGCCCGGGCCCAGGAGATCCTCTCCGGCCATATGAGCGAGCTTCACGCCATGGCAGAGGCGCTGCTCGAGCGCGAGACCATCGACCGAGAGGAGGTAGAACTCCTCGGGCACGGGAAGCCGCTGCCGCCGCGCGTCTCGGAAGATGCCGAGCCGGGTGAGGAGGCCCCGCCGGATCTCAGCGACGACACTCGTCCCTCGGGGACCGGCCCGGTGCTGGGCACGCCTCCTCCGGAACCTGCCGGCGCGTGACGGTTGTTCCCCTTCCCTCGCAACAACCTGATATAGTGCGTGCTGCGTTGGCCGAACGGGGACTCGATCCCGTCCGAGCCGACGCGGCTGCGCAGGGCCTCGAGCCGCTCGTGCTGGTCATCGATGCCCTCCCCGCCGAGGCGCGTGAGACGGTGGCACAGGCCGCGCGCGATCACGGGCTCGAATGCCTGACTGGAGAGGGATGGGCCCTGCTGGCGGGGGGAGCTGCCCGGTTTGCCGGGTTTATCCGGCCTGGGTTCACGAGCCTCCCCGAGGAATTGGCGGAGGACATCGGTCGCGTCGTGCGTGGCGTGCTCGAGCGGCGGTCGGAGTGGGAGATGGCGCGGGGTACCGTGTCCCTGGAGCAACCCGTGGTCGTCGGTATCCTCAACGTGACGCCAGATTCCTTCAGTGACGGGGGCCAGTTCCTGAAGCCGGAACATGCCCTGCACCGTGCCGAGCAGATGCTGGACGACGGGGCGGCCATCATCGATATCGGTGCGGAATCGACACGGCCGGGGCGCCCACGGCCAGTGTCGGCTGAGGAGGAATGGAGCCGACTCGAACCGGTGCTCATAGAGCTCGCACGACGTTTTCCGTTGGTACCCCTGACCGTCGACACCGTGAAGGCGGAGACAGCGCGGAGAGCGCTCGAGGCGGGAGCGTGGGCGATCAATGACGTGTCCGGGCTGCGGCTCGATGCGATGGTTGCCGACGTGTGCGCGGAGCAGGGGGCAGGTCTCATTCTCATGCACTCCCGTGGCGGCGTCACCGAGATGGCGGGCTATGACCACGCCTCGTACGACGACCTTTTTGGGGAAGTGATGCAGGAACTCCAGCAATCGGTGAGCGAGGCTATGGCGCGTGGTGTGACGCGACAGGCCATCGTGGTGGATCCGGGCCTGGGGTTTGCCAAACGTCCTCGGGACAACCTCGTCTTGCTCAACCGCCTGCCGGCGATGGCCTCGTGGGGTTTTCCGATCATGGTCGGTCCGTCACGGAAGCGGTTCTTGGGTGAGGTGGCCGGTGCGGACACAGCTGATCGAGACGCTGCCACGGCGGCGGTATGCGTTGCCGCCTATGTGCTGGGGGCCAGTTTCTTTCGGGTTCACGCCGTGGATCAGGTGGGCGCCGCCCTTCGGATGGCGCACGCGGTGCGGAGTGTCTGATGCCTTTTGAGCAATTTCGTTTTCTCATTCCGGGGATCGGCGACATCGTCGAAATCCTCATCGTGGCCTACCTCATTTACCGTGTGTTGCTGTTTCTCGCCGGCACGCGCGCCCTGCAGATTCTGGTCGGTCTCGTCGTACTGGGCGTGGTGTATTTCGGAGCGTTGGTGTTGAAACTCTCGATGATTGCCGCGGTACTTGGAGTGGTGTTCACGTATGGGGCGTTTGCGGCGGTGGTGGTGTTCCAGCCGGAGTTGCGGCACGCCCTCTCGAGGTTGGGGAGGACGCGGGCCATCAGTTTTCTGACCCGGACGGGAGTAGACGTGGTGGCTGAGGAAATCGTGGAGGCGCTCGAGCGTCTGTCTCGAACCGGGTTGGGCGCGATCATCGCGGTTGAGCGGGACGTCTCCTTGAACGATTATCTAGAAACGGGTAAAGAGGTCCGCGCCACGGTTTCGGCGGATCTGTTGGTGACGATGTTTACTCCGTATTCGCCGCTTCACGATGGAGCGGTCGTGATCCGGGGTAATCAGATCATCTCAGCCGGGTGCGTCCTGCCACTGACGCAGTTCCCAGTTGCGGACAAGTCCTTGGGAACTCGCCACCGCGCTGCGCTCGGGCTCTCGGAAGAGACGGACGCCATCGTCATCGTGGTGTCTGAGGAGACTTCGAAGGTATCCGTCGCCGTGCGGGGCCTCCTGCACCGCGGCGTGATA
>JBDHFY010000109.1:0-12128 GCA_039590195.1 Gemmatimonadota bacterium
CTTGCACAAGCGCTCGCGCTTACGGTCGACTTGCGGGTGGCCTGGGGTGATGCATCGAAGGAGCCCCCGTTTGCGCTCGAGGAGGAGACGAGTGTGGCGGCGGCCGTCAGATACTTTTGGTAGCCCCCCCCGCCAGTTCCTCCACCACGCTCGCCAACCCAGCCACGACCCGCGCCGTCATTTCGTAGTCCACTTTTTCTGGGGTGTCGAGGGGTGTGTGATAGTGGGCGTAGCGAAACGGCGCGGTATCGGTGACCATCACGGCCCGGTACCGTTCCCGCCAAAAGGACCAGTGATCCGACCAGAAAATGCCCGGAAGGTACCCCGGCGCCGCCGCACCCTCCGAGGGAAAAGCCGCATGGCGCCTAAACGCGGCAACGCACCGGCGAACCAACCGGCGCGAGGTCATGTTGCCGACGAACGCGATGAAGTTGCCGGTCTTGGGATAAAACAGGCCAAAGGGAAACGGATACCTTTGGCTCTTTGGCACATCGGAGTAACAGCCGATGGTCTCGACGGAGAGCATGGCGACGATGTTTTCCTTTCGCTGGCGTGCTCGCCTCGCATACACGCGGCTGCCCATGTCGCCGGTAAAGCAAAACGGGGGCTCCTCATTGACGAACGCCGCAAAGCGGACGGTGCGGTCGAGTTTGCGATCGTGCAGCAGACGCGCCACCTCGAGAACCGCCGCCACACCGGTACCGTTGTCATTTGCTCCGGGACACCCCATCACGGAATCGTAGTGTGCTCCGATGACTACGATCTCGTCGGGACTTCGTGCGCCCCTCAACTCGGTGTCGAGGTTGCTCACTGTGGTGCCGTGCGCCTCATAGGGCTGGCGGTCGACGGTGTAGCCCAGGAGCTGCAGAGTCTCTTCGATGTACCGGGCTGCACCGTCGAGCGCACTCAGACGCCACACGTTTCGCTCACCGATCTCGCCAGCCAGCGTTTCGACATGGATCTCGATCTGGCGTTGAATCTCTCGTTCCGGATCGCCGAGCGGCGGGAGGGGACCGCGATGAGATGTGCCAGGCATGCCCGTGACATACCAAACGGCGATCATTAGGGCAGCGAGCAATAGAGCAGTATAAAGAAGGAACACGGCTTACCTGGTGACCTCCCCTGTTGCAGTCCCGGCTTGAGAAGCCGGGCCCTTCGACCTCTCGACTTCGCGGTCCGTGATCGGCTGCCGCGTCCCATTAAATCAGCGTCCTGTAAGGACGCACTTGCCAGCCGTGGGCCGCCGAGCCTGTCCTGAGCGCCCCGCCCCCTTCGACAAGCCCTTCGCGACGTGCTCCTGCGGAGCACTCCTCAGGACAAGCTCAGGGCAGGCTTCGAGACGCCGCAGCCCTGAGGAGCACGCCGAAGGCGTGCGTCTCGAAGGGCAAGGCTCCTCAGGGACGCGGCAGTCGACCCCCCAACCTCACTCCTCCCTCCTCCCCCCTCCCTCCTCCCCCCGTTGCCTCCCATAAATAAGGAATAGGGCCACGAGCACCGCGCTCGCCCCGCTGGCGGCATACTTGAACCCCGCTGGTGCGTCGCTGGCCGAGAGAAATCCCTCAATCGTGCCGGCGAGGAGGAGCATCATGGCGGATGCGCCTACGAGCCGTATGGCTAGCCGGCCCTGGACGATCAGGGCGTCGCGCCGCGTCATGTCCCCGGGGGCGACGACGGCGCGCCCGATCGACAGACCAGCACCTCCGGCGATGAAGATGGCGGTGAGCTCGAGGATGCCGTGACCAGCGACGAAGGTAAGCAGCCAACCGGCCAGGCCGTTGTTGGCGAACATCCCCAACACGGCGCCAAAGAACAATCCGTTGAACACAAGGATTATCGTGGTGCCGACACCCGCTGTGATGCCGAATGCGAAAGCACCAAAAGCCACTTGCAGGTTGTTGGCGATTATCCCTGACGCCACGATGGGAAGGTACGGCGACGGCGCCTCTGCGTAGCCGCGCCCGGCGGCCATCTGGCCGGCACCGGCTTCCGCACGGGCGATCGCCACGTCGGGCAGGACCTCGTAGGCCGTCGTTGGACGTTCGCGGATCAAGACGTAGCCCACGACACCGGGCACCGTGAAAAGCAGGCAGGCGGTCAAGATGTAGGCCCGCGCCTCGAAGACGGCGCTGGGGAGTTCTCGCAGCCACGCGAGCCGGCGGGCGGCGCGGCGGGTGCCGCGAGCACCGTAAAGCGTGTTGTGGCCCGCGGAGACAACCCGCTCGAGGTACTCCCGTATTCGGGGATCGACACCGTAGGTCCGGGCCCGGGCGAGGTCGGCCGCCACTTCCCGGTAGGTCGACGCGAAGGCAATGACCTCGTCGCCCCCGAGGGATGTGAGTCCGCGGATCTGGGTCTCTGCGGCGAGCTTTCTGAACCTCTCCCACGACTGCTGCCGGCGGGCTACGAAACTCTCCGCCGTGGCGAGCGTCTGCCCCGAGCCCGACGTCCGGCGGGCGGCAAAGCGACTCTGCCGGATCCGGCGCTCCGAGGCATAGAGATCGACGAGGAATATGTCAGGCCGAGGGTCATGTGCCGGGAAGCGCGAAGCGAAACGCGCCGCCAGTGTGGTAATGAACTGATCGCGGCGCGAGCCGTCCAAGGCGTCCAAGCGATCGATCAACTGCTCGAGGAGCCGATACTCGTCGTCGGTCAGCTTGGGTCCATCCACCACCGCGTGGTCCGGCTCGTCCCGATCCTGGAGCTCTCGAGCAGTGAGTGTGAGGTCGTCCGGTCGGTCGCGCACGACGATCGTCCCCGCCACCAGGTCGCCGAGTCGCTTGTTGTGGGGATGAAAGAGAGCGCACACGATCCCGACCACGAAGGAGATGCCCGGTTGCAGGTCGACAATGCGAAGGAGGTTGCGGATGAGCGCTCCGGCGAAAGTGAGCGGATGTCCGGTGTCCATCACCACCCTGATCCCGAGGTGGCGCTTGCCTGGTGTTTGACCGCCGTTGAGCGCTTCGAAAGCCGCGAAATAGCCCCAGGCAAGTAGGAAAGCCAGGGCTACGGCAAGCCCGGCGAGCCATCCGCTCAACACCGCACCCACAGCCCGCGTGACACCCATGAGGAGAGCGATCAGGATGTAGAGCGCAGCGATGATCGAAATGTCCAGGACGGTCGCGGCGGCGCGGGATCCAAGCCCCGCGAGCTCGAATTCCAGCACGACATGCTCAGGCGTCTCGACCGTCAGGTGGCGGGAGAATTCGGGGAGCGTGGGGGCTCGCGTGTCAGGCATAGGCATGGCATTTTATCGCCAAGGAGACGCCATGGCCACATACCAGCTCCGGCAGATGTCCGTCGGGGAAATCATCGACGGGGCCCTCGCCCTCTTCAGGCACCACTTCAGGATCTTCCTTGGCATCGCGCTCATTTGCCAAGGTGTTCCCATGGCGCTCTACGCCTACGTCCAGTTTGCCGGTGGGATCCTCTTTCATCCCGTCCTGGGGCTCGTGTCCGTACTGCTCGTGTCCGTCGGTGGGTTGGTGGTCGCGGGGGCGTCGCTTCGCGCCATCTCGCAAGCATATCTTGCCTCTGCACCCACTGTTGGAGATGCCCTGAGCTACGCCGTGGGAAAGATCGGAGCGCTGTTCATCGCCGGTCTCGCCAGGATCCTCGTCATCGGCTTGACCTCGCTGTTGCTCATCATTCCGGCGGTTGTGGCACTGGTCTTCAGGGGAGCGACTCTGATCCTCGTTGCCCTCGCGGCGCCCGTGCTCATAGTTCCCACGTTCGTGGTTGCGTGCGGATACGGTGTCACGGCTCAGGCCGTCGTCCTCGAGGAGCTCAGGTTTCCCACTGACGCGCTGGGCCGGTCCTGGTTGCTCACCAAGGGGCACAAAGGCAAAGTGTTTCTCCTGGGAGCGGTGGTCTTCGCCTTGGTGTACATCCTGCCTCCTCTGGCAACCGGCATTCTGTCCGTTGTGGTGCCGGCTCTCCAGAGACCGCTCTTTGTGCTCAACTCTGTGCTATCTGTGGTGCTGTATCCCCTCGTCGCCTGCTCGTTTACGTTACTCTACTATGACCTCCGCGTCCGCAAGGAGGCATTCGATCTCGAGCACTTGAGCCAGCAACTCGGCGCAGTGCCCGCCGGCTAGTGGAAATCACACAGCAAGGGATTCCCCAGGACTCGCTACGCACCGTCCTCCAACAGGTGTTCGAGACGGATGACTTCAGATGGGAGGAAACGCCTGAAGTCACTAGCTGGCTCATGGCGCGCTTCCAGGAGCTCATGTTGTGGCTACAGGGTCTCCAGGACTCCTATCCGGCAACCTATTGGACAGTGATGGCAATAGCTCTTTTCCTCTTGGTCGCCATTCTCATCCACTTCGGCTACTTGATTGTCAAGGCACTGCGGTACCGCCCTGAAACCGGCGTGCCGTCAGCACCGCGCTTCGCCGAGGTTTGGGATGATGAGAGCCATCTGCGGGAAGCACGCCGCCTGAGTGAAGCGGGGCGATTCGGCGAGGCGTTGGGACACCGGTTCACGGCGCTGGTGCTCCGTCTGGACCGGCGGCGCGCACTTCGCTTCCATCCGGCCAAGACACCGGCGGAATATGCTCGGGAGGCGAAGGTCGACGAAGCGGGTCGCAGCTTGCTCGATACGCTTGTGGTGGATCTGTACCGGCACGTCTTTGGCGGCGCGCCGTGCACTTCCGCGCATTGGTCGACGTTTGATCAGGCGGCCCTGGAGGTGGAACGCCGTGCCGCTGCGTAATGAGTTCGCGCTCCTGGCGATCCTGGTGGCAGGGATCACCTTGGCGGCCTTGCTGGGCAGTCGATCAGGCGTGAGTGACGACCTCTCTGATCCACGAACGTCGACGCTCCTCGCTGGGCCCGACGGCGCTCTCGGATTTGCTCGCGCCCTCGATCGCCTTGGCGTCGCGGTTGAGGTGCGGCGGCGCCCCCTCTTCGACGTCGAATCGCTGGGCGGTATCGGGTCTCGAGAAGCCCTGGCGCTCGTGAACCTGGCGTTGCCCGTGACCGGACAGGAGCTAGTTGCGGTCAGCCGTTACGCTGCCCGGGGAGGACGGGTGCTGGTCGCGGGAGATTCCAGCTTCGCCGCGTGCTTCGGATACCGGATCAGCCGGCGCTTCGATGAGGCGGTGGAATCCACTTCCGTCGAACCGCCGGTCCCGGGGTGGAATCTTCCATCAACGGATGCCGTTTTCGAAGGGATACCCGCTGACAGCGCGCCGCTACTCGCGAATGCAGCCGTCGATGGCTGCGCCGCGGTGGCGATTGGGTCGGTCGACACGCTACTGGTCGCTACCGACGGCAGGGCCGTGGCGCTCCAAACCAACCTGCTGAGCGGGGGATGGGTAAAGCTCCTCGCGGACTCGAAATTTCTCACCAACCGCATTCTCAAAGAGACCGACGCCGGCTTGCTGGTTTTGCCGTGGATCGTGTCGGACGACATCGACCGTGTTGTGGTGGACGAGTATCACCAGGGGTTCGGCCACCGGGGGTCGTTGCTGTTAGCGGCATGGAACTGGCTTCACTCCACTCCCGGCGGCTGGGCGATTCTCCATTTGTGCGCAGCTACGTTAATGGCGCTGGCCGTTGCGACGGTCAGGTTTGGACCACCTGTGAGCCAGCAATCTCGCAAGCGGCGGTCCGAGCTCGAGCACCTGGAGGCACTTGCCGTTGGGTTGCGGCGAGCGCAAGGATGGGATGCAGCAAAGCGACTGCTCGTGAGCGGGTTGCGGAGGCGTCTCGGGCGGACGGGACATTTGGTGGGCACCGATAAGGGTGTCGCGGAATGGATCGCCTCGTTGGCGGTGGGGACGAGAATCTCTGAAGTGCAGGAGGCCGTGCGGCGTCTTGAACAATCGAATAACCAGGATGGCGATGGGCGGGTTCTCACAACTGCCCAAGCCGTGGAGGAGATTTGGAAAACGCTGAGGCCGGAGCGGCAGCTCGGGAAATCCTAGCGGCGGTGCGCCGTGTGGTCCTCGGGCAGAGCGCTGCCACCGAGGGCTGCTTGGTGGCTTTGCTCGCTCGAGGTCACGTTCTGATCGAGGGTGTTCCCGGGACGGCGAAGACACTCCTCGTTCGCACACTGGCACGGGCTCTCAATGTCAAATACGTGCGCATTCAATTCACGCCGGATCTCATGCCGGGCGACATTACGGGTATCTCGGTGTTGAGTGGCGATGGGGAGTTCGTCTTCCGCGAAGGACCGATCTTCGCGGACCTCGTGCTGGCCGACGAAATCAACCGGGCGCCGGCGAAGACGCAGGCGGCGTTGCTCGAGGCGATGCAGGAGCGCACCGTCACGGTGGACGGGCGGTCCCACCCGCTTTCGAGCACGTTCACCGTCCTTGGGACTCAGAATCCCATCGAGTTTGAGGGTACCTATCCCCTGCCGGAAGCGGAGCTCGACCGCTTTCTGCTCAACGTCACGGTGGATTATCCAAGCGAGGACACGGAGCAGGGCATTCTCAATCGTTATCTCGAAGGGTTCGAAGCCGACCTTCCGGAAACGTACGGGGTGGATCCGGTGTTGGACGCAGGCGGTGTTGCTGCGTTACGCAAAGCGACCGAGGCGGTCCGGGTGGAACCGCCCATCGTGGAGTACATCACAGCCATTGTCCGCGCCACGCGCAATGCGGCGTCCCTGACCCTCGGCGCGAGTCCCAGGGCCGGCGTCGCTCTGCTCAAAACCACCCGGGCAGCCGCATTGTTGAATGGGCGCGACTTCGTCGTCCCCGACGATGTCAAAGGTCTCGCGCCGGCCGTGCTGCGCCACCGGGTCTCGGTGGCTCCGGAGTTGGAGTTGGAGGGGCTGACACCCGATCTCGCCATCGAGACCATTCTCGAAAAGACGGACGCCCCTTCCCTGTGACGGTTCCGACCAACCGCGCCCTGTGGGTGTTCGCTGGGCTCTCACCTCTGGCGATCGCAGGATACGTCACGCCCATCGCTCTCGGCGTCTTGGCGGTCCTCGATACCGTCCTGATCTTTCTTGTTTGGCTCGATACCAGGCTGGCAATCCACCCTGGCCGGATGGAGGTTGAGCGCGCGAGTCCGGTCGGGTTTTCGGTCGGTCGCGCGTCGACAGTCTCGTACACGTGGCGCAACGCCACACCCCGGTCGGGGAAGATGCGGATTCGAGAACTGCGCCCGTCGATTCTTGGCGGCGTCCAGCCCGTTCGCACGGTGAAGATGCGGGGAGGCGAAACCATTCATGAATCGAGCGTCGTCAACGCCACGCGTCGGGGACGTGAGAATGCGGGATGGTTTGCGGTGAGAAGTGAGGGCCCCCTGGGCCTCGGGCAGCGTCAGGGGCGCATCGATCTTCCGTGGGACGTGACCGTCTTTCCGGCCATTGCGAGCTCGCGGTTGAAGGCTTCGCTGGCCGAGGCCATGCGACGGCGGGAGGCGGGACTGAGGGCCACCCGTCGGCCCGGGGAGGGCCGCATCTTCGAGAGCCTCCGAGAGTGGGTTCCGGGAGACGACACGCGGCATATCGACTGGAAGGCGAGCGCGCGCCGCCGGAAGCTCATCGCCCGGCAATATGAGGAGGAACGCCGCCAGCAGGTGCTCCTTGTGCTGGATGCGGGACGACTGCTGACGGCGGAGATCGGCGGCGTCGCCCGATTCGAATATGCCGTGAAGGCGGCACTTGCTCTGGCATTCGCGGCGCATCGCCACGCCGACAACGTGGGCGTGATGGTGTTTGCCGACACCGTGAAGCACTATGTCACGGCGCAGCGGGGCCAACGCGGGCTACGCCAGGTGCTGGAGGTACTGGCAGTCGCCGAGCCCACATTAGTCGAGCCGGATTACCCGGGCGCCTTTCGGTACCTCGCGGTCCGCAATCGCAAGCGAGCCCTGACCGTCCTCTTCTCGGACGTCATCGACCGCTCGGCGTCTTCGGCGCTGGTCGCTAACGCGGCGTCACTGGTGCCTCGACATCTTCCCCTGGTGGTGACCCTTCGCAATCCCGAGCTGGACAGCATCGCCGGAGGCCACGCGGAAACCACACATGACGCCTACCGAAAGGCCGCTGCCGAAGAGCTGTTGGCCTCTCGGGAGGATGCTCTCGCCGTCATTCGGCGTGCCGGTGCGGTGGTGCTCGACGTACCTCCGGAACAGGCAGGTGTGATGGCCGTAGAGAAGTACGTGGAGCTCAAACGACGCGGGAGGCTATGAGAGGGAGAAGGGAGAAGAGAGAAGTGAGAAGGCGTGACTCAAGCGTGACGTTCCTCGGCTGGCTACGCCCCCGGGACAAGGGGGAGCGGCGACGGCCTTCCGATGGGTCGCCCTTTTCGACCCGCCAACTTCTCCTTGGAGTCCTCCTGTTCGTTGGCCTTACGGCAGCCGGGCTCAGCGTTATCGTGCGGGTGAGTTCCCCGGGGCAGTTCGCCGTTCTCGACGTGTGGCGCAACGTGAAGATCCTGCCTTTTCTCGTCGCCATCGCACTGGCAGGTGCTGAGGCTGTTCTCGGCGGCGCCAGGGTCCAGGTGCTCGCCGGCCACGTGCAATCCGACTTCCGATGGCGCGATGGCATGCTCGTGCATTTCTACAATGCCTTCGCCGCCGGTGTCACGCCGCTGCAAGCCGGCTCGGGACCGGCGCAATACTACGTTCTCAGGCGCAAGGGGCTGAGAGCATCGCGTGCGCTGGCGGTCCTCGCGGTCAACTGGGTAGGATCGATGTCGGGCTTGGTGGTGTTGGGTGTTCTTGGGTTCCTCTACCTTCAGCTGGGCTCTGAAGACCTTGCCATCGGGCCTGTGTTTCGCGGACTCCTTATTACGGTGTTTGCGTTTGCCGCCGCGGCCGTCGTGGTGATACTCTCTCCTGGTTTGTTCGGCGGTTCGCTGCCTTTCGCGAGGTTGGCGCACCGGTCACGGCGTGGGCGAGGATTGATGCGTGCCATCGACCGCTACCGAACGGCCCTGAACGCCTACGTGCGGACCGGGAAGCGCGCCGTTGCCACCAACGCCGCGCTGAGCTGGTGCATGTTTCTCACCAGGTGCCTCATCGGCCTGGCGGTGCTTGCGGCAATGGGCGTTTCCGCCGACGCGTTATCGGCCATGTCGCGTCAGATGTTGCAGTTCGCCGTCATCTACGTCACGCCGAGCCCGGGCGGAAGCGGCGTGGCCGAGCTTTCCACACTTGGGTTCATGGCAGGGATCGTCCCACCTGTGTTGATGGTGAGCTATGCCCTCCTGTGGCGGGCCGCGACCGGCTACCTGGGCATGGCGGTCGGTGGGTGCGTCGTGGTCTTGGATCTGACCGTGGGCCGGTCTCGTTAGGCGGGCTCCGAGCGGCACTACGCTCCTCTCATACTGGCGGACGCGACCCACCGGCTACTGCGTACCACCGTCAATTCGCGCGACCTTTCACTCCTTGAATATCCCCGCCATCGCTTTGCCGTCCGCCTTCGGGAGTTCGAGTCCGAGGAGTGCGGCGATCGTCGGGGCGATGTCGATGGTCTGGGAAACCGGCAACACGACGCCCGCCCGGATCCCGGCACCGGAGATGATGACACCTGTTTCCATGCCCGGCGTATCCGGACTGTAACCATGCCCAGCGGCGCGGCGGTGTGGTTGAGTGAAGGGAGGCTCGAGACGGCCGTCGATCACGTAACCTGCCAGGGGCTCAATTCCGAGGACCGCATCTGGATCGGCCTTGTAGCGATCCATCTCGTCGCGGTCGAGCACTCGGAACCGGGCTGGGTACCGAGCGGCGTATGTTTCCAGCGCGTGACGCGCCCGCGCGATGACCTCGCGATCGTTGGGGTTCTGGACGTACAGCGAACCGAGTCCTCTGTTCGGTGCGATGATTGCCTGCCATCGTGGATGATTCTCGCCGTCACGCTCGATCAGCCCTGCCTCGATCAATGGAAGGTTGATGGCGATCTCGGTATGCATGCGAATGAACCCGTGATCTCCCGTCACGATCACGGTCGTTCTGTTGTTCAGACCGGCGTTCGCAATCCCCCGCAGGAGAACGCCGACGTTTTGGTCAGCGACCTCCATGGCGACGAGGGCGGCTGGGGTCCCAGGACCATTCGCATGCTGGACAGCATCGGTCATTGAGAAGTGAACGGCCATGAAGGCCGGCGCAAACCGGCGGAGCACCTCGGACGCGATCAAGGCCTTCAAGTGGTCCGCCATGCGAAGGTCGACTGCCCCCAGCGGCCCGAGTGTCTCCTCGATCTGGTCGAGCCACCCCGGTGAGGCGGAGCGTAGGATGCGGGCCCGCGACTCCGCAGCAGTCGACGCCGCAAGGACGCTCGCTCGGTAGTCGACAGGGCTTCCCTGTATCTGCGGCCATCCGAGGGCGGCCGTCTTCAAGCCACTTGCCTGTGCAGCGCTCCACAGAGTTTGGACCTTGATCCAACGGTGCTCGCGGTAGCTCGGCTGGCGATTGTAGTTGTCCTTGTCCCACTCCCACACCGAAGGGTCGAAGCGGTTGTTTCCCAGAATGCCATGCGTGCCGACCCCGGCGCCGGTAATGAGTGACGTGTGCGCGGGCCCGGTAAGTGTCGGAAAGACACTCAACGTTCGCCCGCTGTAGCTTCCCTCGTGCATGAGCCGGCGGAGGTTGGGAATCTTGAGCCCATAACGGTCCGACTCGGTGAGATAGTCGCCGCGCAGTCCGTCGATCGTGACGAGAACGACGTGCCGTTGCGCCTCCTGGCCACGGCGGGGGTCGGGATCTACCTGGCTGGCGGACACCGGAGCGGCACCGATCGCCAAGACGCAAGAGAGAACGGTGAGGCGCCATTGTTGTACGTTCCGACGGTACCACTTGCTCATCATCTATCGCCGATCCCCCCAGCTCCTTCGTGGCGGCTGGCATTCCGGCCATGATGTCGGCTGTCCCGTGAAGCGGTTCGCCGGGAACACCGTGCGACGCTCTCGCGGCGTGCGCTTGGTGTCCTCGGACGCGAGGTAAACGAGCATAGCGGTGAGCGTCGCGTTGTTCTTCAGGTCGTCGAACACGATCTTGTCGAACGTGTCGCGTTGGGTGTGCCAGGTATATGGACTGTAGAGCCAGCTCAGGGCTCCGAGGCTGAACGCCGGCGCCCCGTAGCAGATAAAGGACGCGTTGTCGGTACCGCCGCTCGAGGCCATGCCGGGGAACGAGAACTTGATATGGCCCGTGATATCACTGGGCACCAGCGAGAGCCAGCGTGCGAAGTGGCCGGATGCCGTCGTCAGGCCCTGACTCGAGATGTTGACGACGCGCCCCGTCCCATTGTCCTGATTGAAGAGCGCGTGGAGGCCCTCCACGATCTCCGGGTGATCGGCGGCGAAGGCTCGCGAGCCTATCAACCCCTGTTCCTCACCACCCCAGTGGCCCACCACGATCGTGCGCTTCGGATTGGGATACACCGTCTTGAGAATCCGCATCGCTTCCAGCATGACGATCGTGCCCGTCCCGTTGTCCGTCGTGCCCGACCCACCGTCCCACGAATCGAAGTGGGCGGAGAGCATGACGTATTCGTCGGGGATCTCGCTGCCGCGAATCTCGCCGATCGCGTTGAACACGGGGCCCTCACCTAGGAACTCCGCGTCCGCCATCACCTCGAGGACGGGATTCTGGTTGCGCTCCGCTAGCCGGAAGACCAGGCCGTAATCCTCACAGCCCAGCCCCACCGTGGGGACCTGCTCAGTCCTGGCGTCGAAGACGCGGTGAACGCCCCACCCACCTGGCCACGTAGAGGTGAGAATGCCCGCGGCCCCAGCTTGCTCGAGTCGCTGAGCCACGGGACCGAGGCTCCGGCGACCGCCCTCTGACGGGAACCCGGCCTGGGACAGCCGCTCATTCCACGCCGCTCGCGCCTGATCCCGGGAAGCCTGCAGCTGCTCGATCGACGCCGGCGTCCCAAACTCGTCCCAGTGGCCGTCCGGGCGACAGGTGGGCTCGGCAAAGGAGATCGCCACGAACTTTCCCTGGACGGAGGGAAGCCACACTTCGAACTGGGAGGGGGAGGCCACATCGGGGAACACCGTCACCGAACCCTTGACCGTTTTCCCGTCCGTCCCGGGACTCCACGCGAGCATCATCCCTTCGAGCGTCCGCACTCGGGGCTCGACGAGATCCACGTGAGTTCTCCCACGCCGCCACCGCATCCACGTGCCGTATTGCTCCTTGCGGGCCGAGATGCCCCA
>JBDHFY010000110.1:0-26759 GCA_039590195.1 Gemmatimonadota bacterium
GTGGTCGCGCTTGAGCAACTCGAGCAACGTGCGCCCATCGACCGGCGACATCCAGAGGTCGCTGATGATCGCGTCGAACGTTTGGTGCGGGATCTTGGCAAGGGCTTCCCGCCCATCTCGGGCGACGGTCACGGTGTTGCCCCACGCGCGAAGCACGGCCTGGAGGTAGTCGAGGAATGGCTGCTCGTTGTCCACCACCATGATGTTGAGCGCGTTGGCTTGGGCGACCGTGTCGGCAGGGCGTTGATCGGGGCCGCTTCCGCATGGAAGCTCCACACGAAAATCCGCGCCCTGCTCCGACCCGCTGCCGAGGCAGATGTGCCCACCATGCTCCTTGACGATCCTCCGGCAGATCGAAAGTCCCAGGCCCGTGCCTTCGCCTTCAGCCCTTGTGCTGAAGAAGGGTTCGAAGATCCGCTCCGCCATGTGCGTGGGCACGCCCGGACCGTCGTCTTGCACGGTCACGCCGATCCCCTCCTCGGTCGGCGTGGCGGTCACGACAACCTTGGTTCCGACCCCGCTCGTATGCATTGCTTGCATGGCGTTGTGGACCAGGTTCACGAACACCTGCTGGAGCTGGGTGCTGTCGGCCTCTATGGGGGGAAGGCCCTCGGCGAGGTTCAGCTCCGCTTCGAGGCTCCACGCCATGAGCTGATAGCGAAGCATTTGGAGGGTGCTCTCGAGAATCGGGCCGATCTGGACGGTCCGGAGCTGGGCTTCTGCCTTGCGAGTGAAGGCGAGAAGGTTGCGGGCGACATTGGCGGCCCGTTGTGCCTGTTCCTGGATAGCCGTGAGCGGTTCGATCATGCTGGTGGGCAACTCATCGGTTTTCGCCTCCACCAGATACTCGGCGAACCCCGCCACGGACGCGAGCGGGTTGTTGATGTCGTGGGCCACCCCGGCAATGAGCTCCCCGATCGCGGCCATTTTCTGGGACTGGATCAGCTGGTCCCGCAATTCATGCATCTCCGTTTCGTCTTCGAGGACGAGCACCGACATGCCCTGGTCGCCGTCGCTGACGGGAAGGGCCACGATCCTGAACACGCTGGACGCCGTCTTGAGCTGGACCGAGCGATCGGTGGTGAGGGCGCGGGCCAGAGGGTCGGCCCACTCCGGAGGGACGACGGAGATCCAAGGTCGGTTGGCCACTTCGGTGACGGGGCGATCGACGAGGTCCGCGAACGCACGATTGGCGCGGTGAATCGTGCCGCTTTCGTCGAGGACACAGAAGGCTTGGCGCGTGGCGTCCACCGTGCGCTCCCAGTCGTTCTTTCTCTTCGCCAACCAGCCACGGCGACGCGTCTCTGCCAGCGCGATCGCGCACAACACGAGCACGGCCTGAAACAAGAGGAGGTCGTGCTCGGTGTACTTTCCGGGCGTGTCACTCGAGAGGGATACGCCGCCGACCGCCGCGCCGCCGACCGAAATCGGAGCGCCCATCCACGACCCGGGCGGTGCGTCCAGTGCGACGCCGAGCTTGGCGGCCCCGTCCCCCACCTCAGAGGGAATGACCGTCGCTCCATGCTTGAGGGCGAGTTCGATCAGGGGGTCCTTCGGCCGTGGCGAGAGACAGTTGTGGGCATAGGCCACGGTCCGTGGTTGGCCGTCGGTGGGGATGAGGACGAACAGCAGCCGATCTGGCCTCAGGAGGTCGTGCAGTGCGTTGCTGACGCACGAAACGATCGCATCGGGCCGGTTGGCCTCGCTGAGATACCGCCCGAGCTCCGACAGCGTCGTGATTGGGTCCGGGTCAGTCGACTTCAAGGACGCCTACGCCCCTGGCCGCCCGAGACCGGTCACCGTGAGGATGTCGTCGTGTCGATCGGGCTGAAGATCGGACATCGTTCGCTGTTGACGGAGCTCCAATTAACCCGCAGACCGTACAGAGGAACGTTGGTGCTGTCGCCGAAGACCGTCCCGATTTCCGGGTAGTCCTCGGGAGGTTCGACCATGAAGATCAGTACCCCTCTGAAGACCTCGATGGAGTCGTCCACCAGAGCCACGCCGAACCCCGGCAGTTCGGGGAACCCCTCGCCTTCGTAGTCGAGCAGCACACCATCGGGCCCATCGCCAACCAAGGCACGGGCCGGACTGTATCCCACGACCCTGGCCGGGACGACGCCGGTCATCTCCGGCGGCGGATCGGTCAGGACCGCGTGGATCATGGGAATCTGCTCGAGAACACGGTTGGCGCTGGCGAGGAACGTGATACCGCACATCGCACTGTTCGCGCGATCGCCGGTGGAACACGCCATGCCCAGAGCGACTATCGGCAGCAAGACGGAGATGCTTTTCATATCCTATATTCTACTGTCTGGAGGGAGCGCCAACTAGGCCGTAGCCAGCGGTCCCGCCCTCCCCGGGCGCCGCCGTCGCGGCGTGGCAGTGCTTCGCTTGACCCGGCCAGAGGGCGCGGGTATCGTTTGCTCAAAGTAGGCGAAAATTACTGGAGATGGTGCAATGGCCACATACGAGTATCGCTGCGAGGGCTGTGGCAAGCTCTTCACGAAAAGCGAAAGCATTTCGCGCCATACGCAGGCGCGACCGGCGTGCCCGAAGTGTAAATCGAAGAAGGTCTCGCAGGTGTTTGGTCCCTTTTACGCCAAGACCGTAAAGAAAAGCTAGTGTTCGGGCGGCTGCGCGACGCGATCAATGCGGCGCTGGACGCCGCCATGCCGGAGGGGGATCCGCAGGGCCTGGAGCGGCGCATGTACGAGGCGGTTGTCGAGGCTCGAGCGTCCCTTGCAGCGATGCTTGACGGCTTGGAGTCCACTGAGCGCCAACTCGCGAACGAGCGGAAGCAGCTGGACGACGCCGAGAGGCGGGGCCGCCTTGCGGGCGAGATCGACGATGAGGAGACCCTCGAGGTCGCTCGGCGGTTTGTGGCGAAGCACGGCGAGCGGGTCGCGGTGCTGGAGCGCAAATTGGAAGCGCAACGGGAGGAATTGGCTCTCGCGCAGCGGGAGCTCTCGGAGATGAGCAAGCAGCTCAAGGAAGTCAGAGCACGTCGTCCCGAGCGAGAAGCGGCCTCCGGTATCGAGGCAGCGTGGCGGGAGCTCGAGGCGGCTGGGGCCACGCGGCCGGAGACGGATGTGGAAGATCAAGGCCTCCGATTCCGGATGGATAAGGCCCAGAGGGAAGCCGCTGCCGAGGAGCAGTTGCAGCGGCTCAAAAACAAGATGGGTCGCTAGGCGGTCGGGCGGTGGAGATCAAGCCCGGTCGGATCATCTCCCTGGGATATGGGAAGTACTGGCGATCCGATGAGATCGTCGGGCTCGTGCCCATAGAGGAAGATCGGGGCCCTGGACGTCGCACTGAAGTGTATACGTCCACACTGGACCATCCCATCGTGGCCTCGCGGAGCGAGAGCGCCATCCTCCAAGAGATGGCGATTGCCTCAGACGACCTCTTTCACCTCCAGGAGGCTCGGGAGGTGTTCGGCGATCTCGCCGAAACCCTCGCCGAGCTCCCCGATCTGCTCAAGCGGATGCTGGCGAACGAAGGCGGCTTTGACGTGGAGCAGTGGGTGCGGTGGCTGCGGGCGTCCTTGATCGTCGCGGAAACGGCCTCCATCACAGAACAAAACGAGCTGTTCGACTAGCTCGAGCTGGCGTTCTCTTGGCCGGGCTGGAAGAAGGGCTCCCACTTCTCCTTGGGTGAGGGCCTGGTGAACAGGCTGACTACCACCATCAGTGTCATGGACACGAGCACGCCGGGGATGACGATGTAGGTGCTGTCGGCGAGGTTGAAGGCAGTACCGCTCTGCGTCACCGTGAAGTCCACGCCCAAGCGACCCAAAATCCCAATTCCCACAATCGTTCCCAATCCGCCGGCGATGCACGCCACGCCACCCTGCGGGGTCACACGTTTCCACAGGAACGCCGCTAGCAGGGCTGGAGTCACGCTCGCCCCGACCAGCGCGTAGGCGTACAGCGCCATAGAGAGCACGGTTTCGAACTGTGTGAGCAGCAGCAGACCCAGCACGCCGAAGAGAGCAATGCACACTCGCTGCAGACCCAGCATTTGTTTTTCCGTCGCGTGTGGATTGATGAAGCGCTGGTAGATGTCGCGCGTAACGTTGGTGGATGGCACTAGGAGGAATGTGTTGCCGGTGGAAAGGACAATGGCGATCGCGGCTGCGAGAAGAATGGCCCCACCGAGAACGGGCAATCCGTTTCGGGCAATGTGCATGATCACCGTTTCCGATGCGGCCCTTCCCAAACCCGATGTCTGCGCCACCAGATCCGGATAGGCGGCGCGTCCTACTATGGCCAGCAGGGCCAGCGCCGTCTCGATGATCACGATGCCTACCACCATGCCCAGGACGGCCTTACGCGCGGCGTTTTCGTCCTTCGCCGAAAAGAACTTCTGGTACATCCCGCTCTCGCCAAGGATCAAAAGGAAGGTGGGCATGGCCACGCCCATCACCCACAAGAGGTTGTGCCCCCCGAGCGGTGTGAGATGCTCCTGCGGCAGAGCGTTCACCACCTCGCCCACCCCGCCGACGGTGAAGACCATGTAGGGCAGCGTGAGCAGCACGGCAAGCGTGATGATGATGCCGTTGAACAAGTCGACCGTGACAATCGATACCATCCCCGCGAGTGCCGTGAAGAGCACGATGGCGCCCGCCGTGATCAGCATGCCCGTGTTCGGGTCGATGCGTCCGTCGGTGACGATGCTCAGGATCCATCCGCCGCCGCGGAACTGATACGATGCAATCGTGACATAGGCGAGAATGATGGCGATCGTGCCGAGAACGCGAGCGGAAGCGTTGTATCGCTGCTCGAGCAGATCCGGCACGGTGTACTGGGCAATGCGCCGCACGCGGCCCGCAATGAAGAACGCCACCAACAGCCCGATCCACCCGCCGAACGAAAACCATAATTCCGCGATGCCACTTCGAAATGCCAGGCCCGCACCGCCGAACAACGAACCCGACCCGATCCAGGTGCACACGAGGGTACCCACCAACAACGACACCGGCACGGCTCGTCCGGCCACCATGAAGTCATCGTGACTCTTGACCGTACGTAACCGCCACAGGCTCACACCCACGAGGATCAGGGGATAGATGAAGACCACCAACACGAGCAAGTTCATTCAGTTCCTCCACGGACTCGATGCGCACCGCGCACCGGGAAGTTGCGGCAAGAGCGATGCCCGCACCGGTCGTCTCATGGGCTCACCGTCCGTCTTTCGCCGATCTTTGCTGGGGCGCCATCGGAGAGTCCGCGTGATGACACGCCACCCATCGGCCAGGTTCTGCCTCATGCAGGGGAGGGTGCTCCGCGACGCAGCGCTCGTCCTTCAGTGGGTGTGGGCAGCGCGTATTGAACGGGCAGCCCGGCGGGGGGCGCCGTGCGCTGGGGATCTCGCCCTGCAACACAATCCGATCGCGTGCGGTGCGAGGATCCGGTGGAGGCACGGCAGACAGCAGCGCAGCCGTGTACGGGTGCAGCGGTCTTTCGTAGAGCACCGCCACAGGCGCTATCTCCAGCAACTTGCCCAGATACATCACCGCGACGCGATCGGCCACGTGGCGGACCACGGCAAGATCGTGGGCGATGAAGAGGTAGGTGAGTTGGCGAGCTTCGCGAAGGTCGTTGAGGAGATTGAGCACCTGGGCCTGGACGGAAACGTCCAGGGCTGAGACAGGCTCGTCGAGCACGACGAAGCGCGGTTCAACCGACAGCGCCCGGGCAATGCAGACGCGTTGTTTCTGTCCACCCGAAAGCTCGTGCGGGTAACGGCCCACGAGCGAGCCAGGCGGTGCACCTCGATCGGTTCCCGCACAGCCTCCCCCACGGTCATTCGAGGATTGAGGGAACCAACGGGATCCTGGAAAACGACCTGCATCCGCTGGCGCATGGCCCTCAAGGCGTTGCCGCGGAGTCCCAGCACGTCCGTCCCCTCGAAACTGATCCTTCCTCGGGTGGGCGGAGTGAGCCGCAAGATCAGCCGTCCCAGAGTCGTCTTGCCGCTCCCGCTCTCACCGACCAGCGCCAGAGCTTCGCCTCGTGCGATCGAGAAGCTCACTCCGTCCACCGCCTTGAGGGGCTCCACTCGTCGCCTTAATCTGCCCCATTGCACGCCTCCTTCCACGGAGAAGTGCTTGGCGAGATCGTTGGCCTCGACTAGCACGTCACCGTTCCCCATCCCCGGACGCTCCGTTCTGGGTGACCACCCAGCAGTTGGCGTGGTGTCCCGAGCCAACATCGAACCTGACGGGTTGGTCACTCACACATCGCTCTACACGTCGCGGGCATCGAGGATGGAACCGGCATCCTGATGGCCACGCTGTGGCCGTCGGCACGGTGCCAGGGATCGCGGCGAGCGTGCGAGCGGGGCGGTCGATCCGCGGCACGGCTTTGAGCAGCCCTTCGGTGTATGGATGTGCGGGTTGCTCGAACACTCTCGTGGTGGGGCCCTGCTCGACGATCTGTCCTCCGTACATCACGGCGATGCGGTCGGCGATCCCTGCGACGATGCCCAGGTCGTGCGTAATGAAGATGACGGCCATGCCCATTTGTTTCTTGAGGTTCATGAGGAGTTCGAGAATCTGGGCTTGAACCGTGACATCGAGGGCGGTCGTCGGTTCGTCGGCGATGAGGATCTGTGGCTGGCAGGCGAGCGCCATGGCGATCATGACACGCTGTTGCATCCCGCCGCTCAACTGATGGGGGTACTCGCGGACGCGCTCTCCGGGGTCGGCGATGCCCACGACGTCGAGTAACTCGGTGGCTCTGGCTGAGGCGCTGCGGCGCGAAATGGACTGGTGAGCGCGGAGCGTTTCGGCGATTTGCGACCCCACGGTGAGGACCGGGTTCAGGCTGGTCATCGGCTCCTGGAAGATCATGGCGATCTCGGCTCCCCTGACCTTGCGCAGTTCCTTGGGTGGCAATCGCAGCAGATTCACGTCGCAGAACTCGATCCGGCTCTCGGTGCTGAAACGTCCAGGGGGCTCTGGGATGAGGCGGAGGATCGAGAGGGCCGTGACGGTCTTGCCGCACCCGGACTCGCCGACCAGGCCCAGGGTTTCCCCCGCCTCCAGCTCGAACGACACGCCATCGACAGCCTGCGCCTCACCGTGGTCGGTGACGAAACTCGTCGAGAGGTTGCGTACCGAGAGCAGAGGACTCATCGACGCCTCGGATTAATGGCGCTGTGCAAACCGTCCCCCAGCAAGCTAAAGCCGAGGACGGTGAAGACGATGGCGATGCCGGGCGCAATGGAAATCCACGGCGCTGTGGCCATGAGTTCGTGTCCGTCCCTGATGATGTTCCCCCAGGAGGGGGTGGGCACCCGTACCCCGATCCCGAGGTACGAGAGCCCGGCTTCAATCAGCACGATGTTTCCCATCCCAAGGGCGGCCGTCACGATAATCGGTGATGCGATGTTGGGAAGGATATGGCGCTGAACGAGACGCCATCTTCCCACGCCGACGGCCCGGGCGGCCACAATGTACTCCCGTTGCCTGAGACTGAGAACCTCGGCCCGGACAAGGCGGCTCGTCCCGAACCATCCCGTGAGTCCGAGCACCAGGATGAGGGTAGGTAAGCTCACGGTGTCCCACAAGGAGATGATGACGAGGAGGAAAAACAATCGCGGGATGGCCAAGCCCGCGTCGACGCATCGCATGAGCGCACCATCGATCACTCCTCCTGACATGCCGGCTACAAGTCCGACCATGGTCCCCAACGTGATGGCCAGTCCGATCGAGAGAGCCGCCACGCTGAGGGAATATCTCGCGCCGTGGAGCACGCGGCTGAGAATGTCGCGGCTGAAACCATCAGTGCCGAAAGGGTGCGCAAACGACGGTGGGAGCCTCGCCAAGGTGGCGAGGTCCAGCTGGACGTGGGGCGCGTAGGGCGTGAGCACCGGAGCGAGGATTGCCGCTGCACTCAAACTGGCAACGACGGTCAGCCCGACGGTGAACCGCCGGTTGCGCACGACCCGTCCGAGAAAGCCCTCCGGCCGGAACGAGGCGGGTGGACACCATCTCCAGCAGGCGAGCGCCGCAACCGGCAGGCCCAATGCAGCGAGGGCGACGAGCGTGGCCGCCGGTGAGCCGGTTCGCAACAGCTCCACCACGCGGGCGAACCGCATGGTGGCGATGACGGCGCCGACTACCGCTGCCCACAACAGCCAACTTTTCACGAGGCGCCCTCCACGCGAGTCCGGGGGTCCACCACCCGGTAGAGGATATCGGCCAGGAGGTTGCCCGCGACGACCATCACGGCGGCGAGGATCGCAGCTCCGGTGACAACGTGGTAATCCCGGCGGAAGATCGAATCGACCGACAGGCGACCCATGCCATTCCAGCCGAACACGGCCTCCACCAGGACCGCACCTGAGAGCAAGACCGGAAGCGACAGACCGAACAGCGTCACGGCGGGCAGGATGGCGTGGCGTAGGGCGTGGCGCAGCATCACCGCCCGTTCTGACAGGCCCTTGGCGCGCGCGGTTCGAATGAAATCCTGCGTGATGGTGTCCAACATAGCGCCGCGGTGGTATCTGGCGGTGCCGGCGGCTGAGATGAGGCCGAGGGTGATGGCCGGCAAGATGAGATGAGTGAGCCTGTCGGCGATCTTGCCGAAGAACGGCAGAGCGGAGTACGCCGCAGGGGACACGGCGCCCCCGGCCGGGAGCCAGTGCAGTTGTCCGGCGAAGACCATTATGAGCATGAGGCCGAACCAGAACACCGGAATCGAGAACAAGATCACGGTGACCACGGTCAGCGTGTCATCGACGCGCGAGTGCGGCCGAGCGCCTTGCACGGTGCCGATGGCGATCCCGATGGAGAAATCGACCACGAGGGCGGCCAACGCGAGGATCAACGTGTTGGGGATGACTTCGCGAATGACATCCAGCGCCGGCCGGTTGAGAGAGAAGGAATAGCCGAAATCTCCCCGCACGAGGTTGCTGAGGTACCGCCAGTATTGAACGTGTATGGGTTGATCGAGGCCGAAGTTGCGCCGGTGTTGCTCGATGACGGAAGGCGGAACGCGGCTGGATTCTTCCTGCGGAGAAAAGGGGTCGCCCGGCGCCAGCTGCAGCAGCACGAAGGTCGCGGTCGCCACGAGAAACACGATCGCGGCGGCCTGGGCAATCCGCCGTGCGACCGACGCGATCACGATCAGCGTGCGCCGATCATGTCGCGTTCGATCATCTCGCCGCGGCGCACCCGCCACGTCCACAGGTAGGCGGACCACTGATCCGGGCGGATGGCAACGTTCTCAAACCGAGAACTCACTGCCGCGGCCTGCTGTAGTGTCATCATCCAGATGGCGGGGGCATCATTCTGGATGGTTTCCATGGCGCGGTCCCACAGGTCGCGAGCGACTTCGCGCTCTCGAGCGGCTATCGCTTGCGCGATCAGCTCGTCGAAGCGCGGGTTGCGGTACCCGCCCCAATTTGACCCTCCGCTGCTGGCCCACGTTTGCAGAAGGCCTGACGGGTCGGGATCCTGGATCCAGGCCCCGAACGTGGCGTCGAATCGGCCCGCCTGGCCGCGGGTTTGCCACGTTAAGAATTCGAGGTCGGTAAACGTGACCTCGATTCCCACCCGCCGCAGTTGCTCTTGGAGAATGACAGCCGCCGCCCGGGACGAGCTACTCGAACTGCGGGAAGTCAACTCGAACTGCATCGCTCCGGCGTCCGAGTCGAGCACCCCGTCGCCGTCGCGGTCTTCCCAACCACGACTGGCCAAGAGGCGCTTGGCTTCGGTCGTGTCGTACGGTAGCGGGGATCGCTCATCGTCCCAAATCCACAGCCCGCGGCTGATGGGGCCGGGTGGCACTTCTCCGTACTCGCCGAAGACCGCCGCGTTGATTGCCTCCCGATCCACCGCCATGGTGATGGCCCGACGCACCACCGGGTCACTGAACAGCGGATGCGGTTGTCCCGGGCGATCCGGATCGTCAAAGTTGAACGCGATGTAGTAGTAGAACGATGCCGGAAACGTGGCGACCTCGAGATTCGGTGCCGCCCGTACCCGTTCCGCATTCTCCGGCGTCCCCAGGAAATCCAGGAAATCCGCATCTCCCGCAAGCATGCGTTCGACGGCTGCCTGTAGGTCGCCGACGATCTGCCAAATGAGTCGTCCGATGCCAGGCGTACCGAGAAAGAACTCTGGGTCGGCGACGAGCTCCACCGATTCTCCCGTCGTCCAGCTCGCGAATCGATACGGGCCGTTGCCGATGGGTGCTCGAGTGAATGGATGTGAGCGAAGTTCGGCGCGCGGGACCGTATCGAGGAGGTGCGCGGGCAGTATGCGCATGTGGTGCGTCGCATCGTAGAACTGTGCCGTGTACTCCTCCTCGAACGTGAAGACAACCGTGTGGTCGTCCCGTGCCGTGACCGAGGCAATGGGCTCGAGGTTGTCCCGGGGGACAGCGTTGACGAGGGTGTCGCGGTACACGTCAAACGTGAACACCACGTCCTCCGCGGTGACCGGCACGGCGTCGTGCCAGGCGGCGCGCGGGTCGAGATAGAAAACGATCGTTCGGGGATCCTCAAAGCTCCAGCGCTCGGCAAGCTCCGGAATGAAGCCCGCATCGCCGATGGGCTCGAGGTCCGGACCGATCTCGGCGAGCTTGAGAAACATCTGGTCGCCGATGGCGTAGCCGTTGGAAGAGCCGGTAAACGCCGGGACGATAGCGTCGACGCCCGCGGTGGTCAGGGTAATCATCGTGCCGCACACGTCAGTGCAATCTTGCTCGGGTGCGCACGCCGGCAGGACGAATGGGAGTGCCAGGGTGAGCGTGATGCATGCCTTCGAGTTCGTGCGCATGGGTCTCCCTTGAACGCCAAAGTCTACAAACGCCACGTCCAATCCCAACTCTCGAACATATCAATCCCGTCAACCGGTGGCGAGTCTCGGGTCTCGTGCCAGCATCCGGACCAGGACTCCTGAGCCTGGGTCGCGATCACGTCGGTGACCTCCTCAAATGCAACCGATCTGGAGAGTACCTCCGCCAGCGAGGTCGCCACCGCACGAGGAGCTGTACCGCGGGTAAGGCGGGTCACCATATCCTGCCCGTCTTCCAACAGCAACGAGCCGTGTTGGAGAAATGCAGATCCCTCCCGCACCTGCGCGCTCCCCACGAGCTTGCGGTCGCCCACGACCACCTCTCCGCCCGCCGGGGAGGCGAAACACGCGCCGGCCGACGGCGCAGGATGACGCTGGTGGCTCGGTCTGGAGGGCGCGAGAGACGTGGAAACCCCCAACCGCCCAAGCGCCTGGGCCAGCATCTCATGTATGGCAACATAGGTGGAACGGAGCGATCCGAAAACCGAGCACGGTGCTGCGACGGCATACGTCAGTTCCGCGTGGTGCCACACCGCCCGCCCCCCCGTGGGACGGCGAACTGTGTTCAGCTTCAGCGCCCGGATCGCTTCCATATCGTACCGCTGGCGTGCGGGTTCGTTACGACCAAAGGAGAGGCAGGGAGGATTCCATCGGTAGAGGCGCAGAAAGGCCGCCCCGTCTCGTGCGGCGCGGAGCAGGCCGTAATCGATAGTCATGTTCTCGTGGCCGGGCCGCCCAGCCGGATCGATGAGAAGCGTCCAGCGCACGATTCGCCAGTGAGGTCAGGCCGTCGCGGCGGCCGCCTCGGCGTAGACTTCCATCGGCGGGCACGTGCAGACCAAGTGGCGATCACCGTACGCTGCATCGATGCGACCAACGGCCGGCCACACCTTGTGCTCCCGTGTTTGCCGTGTCGGGAACGCGGCTCGTTCTCGCGAATAGGGCCGGTCCCAATCGTCCTGGGTGAGCACGGCCAAGGTGTGCGGCGCATTCTTGAGAAGATTGTTCGCCCGGTCGGCCCGTCCCTCCTCGATCTCCTGAATCTCTTCCCGAATCGCCATGAGGGCGTCGCAGAAACGATCCAGCTCTTCCTTCGATTCGCTCTCGGTGGGCTCGACCATTAAGGTCCCGGGCACCGGGAAGGAGACGGTCGGGGCGTGAAAGCTGTAGTCCATCAGGCGCTTGGCGATATCCTCGACGTCGACACCCGCAGAAGTTTTGAACGGGCGGGTGTCGAGAATACACTCGTGTCCGATGAGTCCGGTCTCGCCGGCGTATAACAACTCGTAGTATCCGTGAAGGCGGCGCGCGACGTAGTTGGCGTTGAGGATCGCGATTTGCGTCGCTGCCTTCAGGCCGTCGGGTCCCGCGAGACGGTTGTAGGCCCACGAGATTGGAAGAATGGACGGGCTCCCCCACGGCGCGGCGGACACGGTGCCGCAGGACTGCGGTCTCCCGAGGTCGATGACGGGGTGATCCGGCAGGTGCGGCGCGAGGTGCGATGCCACGCCGATTGGCCCCATCCCCGGCCCACCACCGCCGTGTGGAATACAAAAGGTCTTGTGCAGGTTGAGGTGGCACACGTCCGCGCCGATCTCCGCCGGCTTGCACAGCCCGACTTGGGCATTGAGGTTGGCGCCGTCCATGTATACCTGCCCGCCGTGCGCATGAACGATCTCGCACACGCGTCGGATCGTCGCCTCGAAGACCCCGTGAGTCGACGGATACGTGACCATGAGAGCGCCGAGCGTATCGGCGTACTCCTTGGCCTTCGCTTCCAGGTCGTCGACGTCGATGTTGCCGTTCGGGGCGGTGCCCACTGGAACCACCGTCATGCCGGCCATGACCGCGCTGGCTGGATTCGTCCCGTGTGCCGATTGAGGGATTAGGCAGGCCGTGCGGTGCTTCTCGCCGCGGGCCTCGTGGTAGGCGCGAATCACCAGGAGGCCGGCCAACTCACCTTGCGAGCCGGCGTTCGGTTGCAGCGAGATGCTCTTCAAACCGGTGATCTCCGCGAGCTGCTCTTCCAGTTCCCGGAACAGCTGCGAGTACCCCTGCGCTTGGTCGCGGGGGGCGAAGGGATGGAGGCCGCCGAACTCCGCCCAAGTGACCGGAATCATCTCGGTCGTGGCGTTGAGTTTCATGGTGCAAGATCCGAGCGGGATCATGGCCGATGTGAGCGAGAGGTCGCGGTCCTCGAGCCGCTTCAAGTACCGAAGCATCTCGGTTTCCGAACGGTACCGGTGAAACACCGGATGGGTGAGGAAAGACGATGTTCGTGCTAGACCGGCGGGGATGCCGTCCTCCGCAGGTGGGCTCAGTTCCTCGAGCGGTGGAGACTTTCCGCCGAGCGCGAAGACGTGGAGCAGCTCTGCCACGTCGCCGGGTCGGGTCGTTTCGTCCAGCGCGACGCCGATGCGGGTCGGGGAGATGGCCCGGAGATTCATCCGCCGAGTGACGGCCGCTTGGTGGACGTCAGTGACTTTGGCTTCGTCGAGCTCGATGCAGAGCGTGTCGAAGTACGCCGAGTGCACGACGCGGTGTCCGAGCCGCCGTATCCCTTCTGCCAGAAGGGCCGTCAGTGTGTGCACGCGCTTCGCGATACGACGCAGCCCCTCGGGGCCGTGGTATGCCGCGTACATGGCCGCGATGACCGCGAGCAGGACTTGAGCGGTGCAGATGTTACTCGTTGCCTTGTCGCGGCGGATGTGCTGCTCGCGGGTCTGAAGGGCCATGCGGAGCGCCGGATTGCCGGCGCTGTCCTGTGAGATACCGATGATGCGGCCCGGCACGCGGCGCTTGTGCTCCTCTCGGGTCGCGAAAAAGGCGGCGTGTGGACCGCCGTAGCCCATTGGCACGCCGAACCGCTGCGAGTTCCCGACCGCAATGTCGGCCCCCCACTCACCGGGCGGTTGGAGCATGGTCAGGCTCAGCAGGTCCGTTGCCACCGTGACGAGCGCGCCAACGTCATGCGCGCGGTCGCAAAACTCGCGGTAGTCCAGTATGGCGCCGTCGGTCGTGGGATATTGCACGAGGGCTCCCATGACTCGCTCCTGGAACGTGAACGTCCCGGGGTCGGCCACCACGACTTCGAGGCCGCGGGCTCGTGCCCTCGTCATAACGATCGCAATGGTTTGAGGGTGGCATCGTTCGTCCACCATGAACACCGCGCTGTCGCTCTTCTTGGTCGCACCCCACGACATAGTCATGGCTTCGGCCGCTGCCGTGCCCTCGTCGAGCAGAGAAGCGTTGGCCACCTCGAGACCGGTGAGGTCTGACACCATCGTTTGGAACGTCAAGAGCGCTTCGAGCCGTCCCTGAGCGATTTCGGCCTGATACGGGGTGTAGGCGGTATACCATCCGGGATTCTCGAGAATGTTCCGGAGAATCACCGGCGGCGTGACACAATCCGAATAGCCCATGCCGATGTAGGATCGATAGACCTCGTTCTGCTGGGCGATGTCGCGAAGTGCTCTCAATGCCTCCGGTTCGGAAATGGCCTCGGGGAGCTGCATCGAGCGCTCGAGACGAATGTCCTTGGGCACCACAGCGTCCATCAGAGCATCGAGTGATTCGTAGCCGAGGGTTTCGAGCATCGTCGCCACGTCTTCCGGCCTCGGGCCGTTGTGGCGCGAGATGAAACGATCCGGTGGGGCGAGGGAATCGAGAGTCTTGGACATCTTTTAAACGCTTTCTCCTTGCGTCGTCAAAAATCGTAGCTTGCGCCTGGCTGCAGTACCACTACTTGGGCGGTCGCACCAACGGCCTTCACAAAGTCGTCCGAATCGACCGCAATCACGTCGAAGGTGTTCCAGTGCATGGGAATGACCACCTTCGGCTTGACAAAGGTCACCGCCCGGGTGGCGTCCTCAATTCCCATCGTGAAATTGTCGCCGATTGGCGCGAGCATCACATCAACCCGGCCCTCGAGGAGCTGCATATCCAGGGTGAGCGCGGTGTCTCCCGCATGATAGATACTCGTCCCCTCAACCGTCACCACGTAGCCGCATGGATTGGTGGTGTACTGACCGGATTCGTCGCCCTCGACACCACCACCGTGCAAGGCCACGACCATCTTGACGGTGCCAAAGGGAAACCGGTGGGCGCCTCCGATGTGCATCGGATGGACGCTCTCACACCCCTTGCTCTGGCAAAACAGAGCAAGCTCATAGGGTGCGACTACCGTCGCGTCGTTTTGCTGAGCGATGGCAATGCCGTCACCCAGATGATCACCGTGACCGTGAGTCAGCAACACGGCGTCAACGTCGTGCAGATCGTCCGGGCCGATGTCGGCCAGTGGATTGCCCGTCAGAAACGGGTCGACAACGAGGCGACTCCCGTTTGCGGCAATCTCAAAGCACGCATGACCGTGAAATGTTAGCGATCCCATAATGTCTCCTCCGGCGAGCCGGACCGGCGGGCGTCGTGTGTCGCAAGGGACTGTGAGGCCGTCCGAAACCCATCGTCGCCGACAGATGCGACCGACAAAAACGCCCCGGGGGTCGGTCCCGAGGCGTGGTCCGCACAATGAAGGTCCTGCTTCGGGTACCCCTCAATCGCCGATGTGTTGAACGTAGTCCGCTGCCGACAACAATTGCTCGGTCTCCGAACTATCGGTCATCCGAAGCTTGATCATCCACCCGGCATCGTACGGGTCGTTATTGATCAGGCTCGGGTCATCGGCGAGGGCCGTGTTGACTTCCACGACTTCGCCCGTGGCCGGTGCGTACAGTTCGGACACGGCCTTCACGGCCTCGATCGTGCCGAACACATCCATTCTCGAGAACTTAGCCCCCGCGTCCGGCAGATCGACGTACACGATGTCGCCCAGCTCGCCCTGTGCATAGTCCGTGATTCCCACGATCACGAGTTCGTCATCCGAGAATCGCACGTATTCGTGCTCTTCCGTATACCGCAGATCTTCGGGGATTTCTGACATGGTGATTCCGGGTTCGCCCAGGGTTTGGTTTGGAGGCGTAGGTTATCTGTGGGCTCAATCGGTGTCAAGCGCGGGCCGATTGGGTGCCAAAAAGCTCGACCAGAGGGGCGGCGACACGGCGTTCTCCCGCGAACCACTCGCGCTCGAACAGGGGCGCCGTTTCCGGAGCGGAGCGGTCGAACGGAAACCGCTGTGAGGCGTGAGCGTCGATGGCGGCTCGCTTCACATCCTGCCACGGACGGATGTCGAGAGCTGTGACGATCTCCTCATCGGGCCGACCCGCCAAACCGCCTCCCAACGACTTGGCCACGGTGTGTGGGTAGGTGAGGTAATAGAGAAACCCGCGATGGCCGCAGGCCAGCCAGGCGGCCCGGGTCCAGTGGTGCACCGCTTTGTGGTCCGAGTGCCCCGTCGCCCCGTCGGGCCCGAAGGTGATGATGACCTGGGGGTCGAGCCGATGCAGGAGGGACTCCACCGCCGCCACCCCTGGACCGGAGTCCGGGCTCAACCCGCCGTCCGGGTATCCCAAGAGGTGGGTCTGGCGGACTCCGAGGATCTCGGACGCGCGGTGGAACTCGCGGAGCCGAGCCTCGGGTAGGCTCTCCGAGTCCGAGAGACCTTCCCGGCTCCCACCAGCTTCCCCGGCCGTGGCACTGACGACGTGGACCTCGACCCCGGCGTCGGCGTACCGCGCCAAAGTGCCCCCAATGGCAAACGCTTCGTCGTCGGGGTGCGCCAGCACCGCCAGGAGACTGCCACCCTCGACTTGGAACCCCTTGGCGGCCCGCACCCGGAGGGTCCGCCAAACCTCCCACGAGGCCCGCTCCAGGTCTGCTACGCTACGGGTATTGTCGATGACGAAATCGCTCCGGACTCGTTTTTCCCTGGCGTCCATCTGCGATGCCATGAGCCGGTCGGCCTCATCCGAGCTGAGCCCGCGCTCCTGGACCAGCCGCTGCCGACGTACGGCCACCGGGGCATCGACCAGCACGACCACGTCGAATTGCGCCGGATCGAGGACCTCGAACAGAAGGGGAATGTCGTTGACCACCACACAATCCCCGCTGCGGGTGGCCTCGGCCGCCAGCTGAGCCCGCCTGCGCTGGACCGCGGGATGCACCATGGCGTTGAGCACGTCGAGTGCCTTCCGGTCGGCCATGACCAGGCGCCGGAGACGTGGCCGGTCCAGGGTTCCGTCGTCGCGGATCATCGCCTCACCGAACTCCCCCGCGATGGCCGCGAGCACGGCAGAGCCCGGGCCCTGGACATGCCGCACGAGCTCGTCCGCATCAATCAAGGTCGCTCCCCAGCGCGCAAAACAGCTCGCGACGGTGGATTTGCCGGCGGCGGCGTTTCCGGTGAGCGCGATGTTCAACATCGGGGGTGGGCGCGGCAAACCATCAGGTTGATCCTGGAGAGGTCGAGCGGTCGCCGGGGTTCACAGGAGGCTGGTCTGATGCCGGTCGGCCCTCACCACGACGTGACAGTGGCGGCACCGCGCCTCGTACGTCTCCCGCCCACCGACCATGATGGTGGGTGAGTCGTCCAAGGCGGGCTCGCCGTCGACCAGCCGTTGGTTGCGGCAGGCCGGGCCGCCGCACACGACGCAGATGGCCTGCAGCTTGTCCACGACCTCGGCGATGGCCATGAGGTCCGGCATGGCTCGGAACGGCTCGCCCCGAAAATCGGTTTCGGTGCCCCCCAGAATCACCCGTAGACCTCGATTCGCCAACACGTTGGCAACTTCCACGACGCCGTCGTCCAGGAACTGGACCTCGTCGATCGCGACCACCGTGGTGTCGGCCCGGAGGAGCCTGAGGACATCGGCGGCCAAGGTGATGGGGATTGCCTCGACGGCACCGCCGTCGTGCGTCGATATGGAGGAGAGGCCTCCGTACCGATCGTCGAGATACGATTTGAAGACCTGGACGCGCTGGCGGGCGATGGTCGCGCGCCGGACCCGCCTTATCAGCTCTTCGCTCTTGCCGCTAAACATCACCCCGGTGATGACTTCAATCCATCCGGGCTGTGATCCATGATACATCGCAGACGTCAGGCCATAGCGAAAATTCGCGGCACGTTCGCCACACAAAGGCAGCGGCGGCGGCGTTGGCGGCCGAGACCATCCTTGAACGCTGGGGGCTTCGGGTGAACAAAGTTGAGCTTGTAGAAGAACTTGCGCGAAGAGCGAACCTCAAGAAGAGCGAAGCTGAGAGGGCTGTCGGGGCGTTGTTCGACGGTGACGGCCTCATCTCGAGCGAGCTTCGGCGAGGGAATCGGGTGCAGATCACCGGCTTTGGCACCTTCCAGGCCCGTGATCGGGCGGCAAGGACGGGGCGCGACCCCCGCACAGGCAATGCGATCCAGATCAAAGCGGCGGTGGTTCCATCCTTCAAGGCAGGACAAGTACTGAAGGATGCGCTGAACCGCTGACCCGCGGCGGCTAGATCGCCGGCCGATCTGTAAGGATCCGCCGGATCTCACCTCGGTCAACCTCGATCAGGGCGCGCCATCACGCGGCGCCCCTTGATCGTCTCTCCCGTCAGCCCCTTGATCGCCTGACTGGCGGTCTCGGATCGCACATCCACCAATGTGAAGGTCTCCTTCACCTCGATTCGGCCGACCTCGTGTCGCCGGAGTCCTGCCGCATGGATGACCGCGCCCAGCAGGTCGGCTGCCCGGGCGCCATCCTTGCGACCTACCGAAACGAACAATCGGGTCCAGGCTTCCACTTCGCGTTCCGTCTCGGGCTGATCCGCGTGCTGCGCCAGCGCTGCGGCAGCCAGCAGGGCCGGATCGTATTCCTCGAGCAACGGCTCGATGGCCAGGAGCTCCTCCGCGAAACCGCCACCCTGCAGCTGTTCCCGGAGCGCCGCTCTGGTGGCGACGGCCCTTGCTCGCACGCGATCGACATCGGTCGGAAGCCGCAGGGGTTTCAAGGGATTGGCCAGCGCCTGCAGGTATGGAAGCTGACCGGGGCGTGCGAGTGCCAGCACGTGCTCGGCGGCCTGAAGGAGGTCGGCGAAAACCTCGGCCGAGGGGAGTTCGGCCGCAATGGCGAGTTCCACCGGCCGGCCGTCGTCCGAGCCCACCCGGCGGATGTCCGTGGATGCGGCCAGCTCCTCCCAATCCCGGTTCGGCTCGGGATCCCACAGGAGCGTGGATTGGGGGTTCAGGATGTCGAGGGCAACCCGCACGGCGCGAACGCGAGCGGAGCGGTCCACCAACGCATAGCGTGCGGTTCCCAGGGGTCTCTCGGGAAGCCGCGAATGGACCACAACGGGGGCTCTGCGGGCGTGCCGCTCGAGGAAATCGGAGATCGACCCGTCGTCCGCGGTGACGATCACCCGCTGGGCGGTGCCAGCGTCGGAGAGCAGGCTGTCGAGATCCCTCCGCTGACCGGTCGCGGGCATGCTCTCCGGGCGGATGACCACGACATGCCGAAGGGAATCGAGCTTGAGGGCTGAACGGGAGACCAGTCTGAGGGCGTCGAGCGGTGCGGCCACCAACGTCGATACGGACGAGCGTTTGAGCAGCCGCTCGGTTCGGGCGAGACCGGTGAGGGCATGAACCGGGTGAAGCGCCGGGGCGCCTCGGAACGCCCCCGCTGTTTCCACGACGTCCGCCTCGTCAGGTGCCAGCGCCAGCGTGCTCGGGGAGGTTCCCTCGGTCGTCGGCAATCGTTGGAGCAAAGGAGCGAGCGCCCACGCGGCTGGAGGGCAGACGTAAACGATGGGCTTGCCGTGTTCCAAGGCGGCACGGTGCGCGGCGTCGAACGCCGGAGCGAAATCCCGAGACACGAGAACCTCTTTTTTCAAAGAATATTTGGCGGCCCGATGCCAATCGAGGATGCTATCTCCACCCCAACCGCGGCGCAACGGGCGGACGCACTTGCCCTCGGGAATGAGGGAGGAGGCAGTCGTGCCGGCGGCTCGAGGCTGCCGATTGGCTATCTTTATCCCACAACAATTCCGATTTCGCGCGTGGCGTGACGGCGGCTAGCGGTCGGCTTGCCCCGAGGCCGATCGGGCATCCCACCAGCCTGGCGCGACAACACATTCCGGGATCGCCAATGACAACTATCGTGATGAACTCGGCGGAGTCACTGAGGGTGGCCCGTTTACTTCCCGTCTTCCTCTTGCTCGCCGGCATGATCGGAGAGTTGTGTGCTCAAGAGCGGCAAGCTCCGCGGGATATGGGTGTGGTGGTCGGCGTACTGCCTCCCGGTCCGCTCAATGCGATCACCGATGTCCCGGGAGTGAGAGTGGGGCAGGTGACCATCGTCCACGGTGATTCGATCAACACCGGCGTGACGGCTGTGCTACCGCACGACGGTAACGTGTTTCGTGAGAAGGTGCCCGCCGCAATAGTCGTGGGAAACGGATTCGGCAAGCTGGCGGGGTTCACGCAAGTGCGCGAGCTCGGTGAACTCGAGTCGCCGATTGTCTTGACGTGTACGCTTTGTGTGCCGCGAGCTGCGGACGCGGTCATGACGTATCTGCTCTCGTTGCCCGGAAATGAAGACGTCCGATCCGTCAATCCGGTCGTCGGGGAGACGAACGACGGTTTTCTCAACGATATACGCAGCCGGCCGATCACCGAGTCGGATGTCTTGCGCGCGATCGCCGAGGCTCGAGGTGGTCCCGTGGAACAGGGAAGCGTCGGGGCCGGCCGCGGGACGCGCGCGTTTGGCTGGAAGGGTGGCATCGGGACATCGAGCCGCCGGCTGCCAGAGGAACTCGGCGGATGGACGGTTGGGGTCTTGGTTCAGTCGAACTTCGGCGGTGTGTTGACGGTGGCCGGGGCTCCTGTGGGCCAGGAGTTGGGACGGTACTATCTCCGGGGCGAGCTGGGGAGAACCGGTGGATCGAGCGACCGATGGGTCGGGGTCCCCGGGGGGAGGGATGAGGGAGACGGTTCGATCATGATGGTGGTGGCCACGGACGCGCGCCTCGACTCGCGAAACTTGAAGCGGCTTGCCCGACGGGCGCTCGCGGGTCTTGCCCGGACAGGGAGCTCGATGACCAACGGGTCGGGAGACTACGTGATCGCTTTTTCCACGACGCGGGTGACTGAGCTGCTCGCCGGCGCACCGCCGGTTTCCAACAATGACGTGAGCCCGCTTTTTCAAGCGGTGATCGAGGCGATGGAGGAAGCCATCTACAATTCGCTGTTCCTCGCGACGACGGTCCATGGACATCGAGGCACTGCTGAGGCCTTGCCGCTCGAGGAAACAATGCAGATCCTTCGGCGGTACGGAGTCGCACGGCCTTGATGCCCGTAACGTGTTGTGCACGAATCTTCTTGCGAGGGGGTGGAATCTTGCGTGTGTCCATGTGTGGGTGCGCCGTTCTCGGATTGCTGGTGGCGTCGGCGTTTGTTGAGCCCCTCGAAGGCCAGCAGCGCGGGCTGAAGATCTACATCTCCGCTGACATGGAAGGCGTGGTCGGCACGGTGACGGGAGATCAACTGGGACCTGGGGGGTTCGAGTACGGTCGCTTTCGGGAGTTCATGACCCGGGAAGTTTTGGCGGCCATCGAAGCGGCGCGGCAAGCGGGCGCGACGGAGATTCTGGTGAGCGACTCCCACGGCAACGGTGAGAACCTGCTCATCGAGATGCTCCCGGACGACGTCACCGTAGTGCGGTCGTGGCCCCGGCCTCTCATGATGATGCAGGGGATCGACGAGAGTTTCGACGCCGCGATCTTCCTGGGATATCATGCCGGCACCACGAACCCGGTGGGAGTCCGAGCACATACCATTTCCAGCGGCCGGCTCGCCGACATTCGGCTGAACGGCCAGTCACAACTCGAGGCGAGCATCAACGCGGCCATTGCCGGGCATTTTGGGGTGCCTGTGATCATGATCTCAGGGGATGACGCCACGGTGGCTCAGGCCCGGGAGCTGATTGGGGACCTGGAAGGGGCAGTGGTCAAGTGGAATTACGGGTTTCACTCCGCCCGCACGATGACCCCGAACGCCGCCTACCGACTCATCTCCGAGAAGGTGAAGGCTGCGATCGCGCGGCTCGACTCATTCAAACCGCTCGTGTTACGCACGCCGGTCACCCTGGAGGTTCAGTTCAAGAACTACCGGCCTTCGGAGGTGTTGGCGTATCTGCCCATCGTCGATCGGCCCGATGCGCACACGGTCCGATTCGTGGGTCAGGACATGGTCGAGGTCTCGAAGTTCCTTGAATTCATAACGACCTATGAGGTGGGGCTCACCCCGTAGCGCCATACAAGGCCGGGATAACGCCGGCCAGGATCATGACGGATGACTGAAACGACAAAAGAACTCGCGTTTGTCAGATCAAAAAACCTCCGCAACCTCACACCGTCGGCTACGCTGGCGGTCACGCAGGAGGCGCAGCGGCGTCGCGCAGCGGGTGAGGACGTCATTGACCTCTCCGCTGGAGAGCCGGACTTCCGCACGCCACGGATGGTTGCGGAAGCCGGCGTGAAGGCGATCCACGACGGAAAAACGGGATACCCTCCCAATCCGGGGATCTTGGAGCTCCGGACGGCAGCGGCTCGGCATCTCTCGTTGCTCTCGGGCGGTCGGCCCGTCAACGCGGATCACATCATCGTGTCGACTGGTGCGAAACAGTCCATCTTCAATGCGTGCTTCGCGATCTTCGGTCCGGGCGATCGCGTTTTACTGCCTTCGCCGGCCTGGGTGTCGTATCCACAGATGGTTCATCTGGCCCGGGCCGAACCGGTACTGGTGCCGGGGGATCCCGAATGGGGCCTCAAGGTCGGGGTACAAGATCTGGAGGCGGCGGCCGACGCGAACACGGCGGGTATCATCTTCAGCTCGCCCAGCAACCCAACGGGTGCCGTATACACGCGCGCTGAACTGAAGTCCATCGCCGAGTGGGCTTTGGAGCGCGAGATCTGGCTCATCGCAGACGAGATCTATCGTCGAATCCATTACGCGCCGGGGCCGGCGCCCTCGGTGCTGGACCTCCCGGACGAGTTGCTCGAGCGAACGGTCGTCATTTACGGCGTCAGCAAGGCCTACGCGATGACCGGTTGGCGCATCGGCCTCGCGCTTGCGCCGCAGCCGGTCGCCAAGGCGATGGCGGCGCTTCAGAGCCATGTGACGAGCGGAGCCTCCCATCCGGCGCAGTACGCGGCTGCGAGCGCCCTGGGCGACGAGCGGATCGAGGCGGACGTGGCTCAGATGGTGGAACAGTTTCGCCACCGGCGCGACCTCGTCGTCTCGTTCTTCCGGGAATCCCTTGCAGGCGTGGAATTCGTCGACCCCATGGGAGCGTTTTACTTCTTTTTCCGGGTCGATGCGTTCTTCGGGGGATCGATCGACGGAGCGGTGGCGTTCTGCCAGCGCTTCCTGGCCGACGAAGGCGTCGCCCTCGTGCCTGGAGAGGCGTTCGGTGACAAGCGCTGGGTGCGGATGTCGTTTGCAGCGTCGGAGGCTGAGATCAAACAGGCGCTCGATCGCTTGCAGGGCTTCGTCGGCAAGCTCAAGGAAGAGCATCGGTAAGGGATCCCACGACCCGGACGCCGCTACCCGGCCGCGGGACGTGTTCGCTGGCAGCGTTCCGCGTCGCCTCTATATTCTGAAGCATGCCCGACACTCCTTCTCTGAGGGAGGTGAGCGGAGTGTGGTCGGTACCTTTCCCTTACAGGATGGTCATTTCATGAAACTCGTGCGCTGGCGAATCCTGCATTTCGTCGGCCTGTTGGCCGTGTCATTGTGGGCAGGGCCACTTGCTGGTCAGCCGCGTGGAGAGACTCCCCGGATCTTGGTGAATGCCCGCATCTGGACCGGCAACCCGGATCGCCCGTGGGCGGACGCGGTGGCGCTGCGCGGGGACCGCATTATTGCGGTAGGTGCCGAGCGTGAAGTGATGCTCGCGGCGGGGGAAGGAGCGGCGCGGGAGGACATGGGTGGTGGTTTCCTCGTGCCCGGATTCATTGATGGGCACACTCACTTTGCGAGTGCCGGAAGACTCCTCTTGGGGGTCAACCTCTTGGACGTGGCAAGCGACGAGGCCTTCCGCCGCCGTGTGACCGAGGCCCACCACCGGCTGCCGCCAGGCTCGTGGATGGTGGGAGGTGATTGGGGGGCTTACGATCTCGAGACCAGCTGGGTGCCCAATCGCCCGCTTATCGAATCGCTCGTGGGATCCCGACCCACCCTGTTGAACAAATGGGACCGTTCGCAGTTCTTGGCCAATGCGGCCGCGCTCTCGGCGGCGCGGATCGATCCGGCGGGTCACGACGGATTGCTCACTCCCGAGGAGGCTCAGCGCGTGCGAGAGGCGATGCCTCCACCGTCGTTCGAGCAGCGTCTGGCAGAGGCACGCCTTGCCTTCCACGACTTGGTGCGACACGGGGTCACATCGTTTCATGACAACACGAGCGCGGATCAGCTGCGGCTGTACCGGCATCTCGAAGAACGTGATTCCCTTCCGGCACGGGTTTGTGCCCGTCCGCAGGTCGACACCTGGGAGCAATTGGCGGTGGTGGGTATCCAGAATGGTTTCGGGAGCGAATGGGTCAACATTTGTGGGCTCAAGGGGCACATCGACGGGATCATGGGCAACTCGTCCGCCATGTTCCGGGAACCCTACCGCCACATGCCGGACACACGCGGTAGATGGCGCCGGCTGCTGTCACCACCGGGAACGATGGAGCGGCATCTCGCGGCTGCCGACTCGGTCGGCCTCACTGCACACGTACATGCCATCGGTGACCTCGCGGTGGATACCCTCCTCGACATGTTCGAGACGGTCATCGAGAGGAACGGACCGAGAGACCGGCGCCTGCGGATGATCCACGCTCAGGTCGTCGAGGACGACGATTTTGTCCGGTTCGGCGAGCTCGGTATCATCGCGGAAATCAATCCGTATCACGCCATCGACGACATGCGCTGGATGGAGGATCGCATCGGAGTTCGGTCACGGGGCGCGTACCCGTTTCGCTCCCTGAAGGACGGCGGCGCGCTGCTCGTGTTTGGGTCCGATTGGCCTGGAACGAACGCCGCCTGGTATCCGGCCGATCCGGTGTTGTTGATCTATGCTGCCGTGACCCGCAAAACCCTGGACGGGGAACCGGCCGCGGGGTGGTATCCCGAGCAGCGCCTGACCGTACAGGAGGCGCTCGAAGCGCACACGGTGGCGGCAGCCTATGCAGCCTTCGAGGAAGACTGGAAGGGGAAGATCGAGCCGGGTTATGTGGCCGATCTGGCAGTGCTGTCGCAAAACCTCTTTGAGATACCGCCGGATGACATCAAGAACGTGAGGGTATGGCGAACGATGACGGGCGGCCGGTGGGTTTACACGGCGGAGGATCTCATCCCGTGATGTGCGGCTGGTGGAGGGTGACGGAGCTGGCGTAATGTGCTCGGACCGGATCCTCGAATACGTAAGGAATCTCTTTGCGCGGGAGGACCCGCCGCTCAGATCAGCCCGCCTGCGTCACGAGGAAGAGGAGCTTCCGGCCATCCACATATCCGCCGACGAAGGCAAAGCGATTCTCGTCCTGCTGCGGGCAATCCGGGCCGACCGGGTGCTCGAGATCGGAACGCTTGGGGGGTACAGCGGGATATGGATTGCCCGGGCGCTGCCGCCGGGAGGAACCCTCACCACCATTGAGCAGGACGGCAGGCACGCGGCCGCTGCTCGACGTGCGTTTGCGGAGGCGGGACTCAGCGAGAAGGTCCAACTGATCGAGGGCGATGCCCGTGAGGTCCTCCCGATGCTTCAACCTCCCTTCGACGCCGTGTTCGTCGATGCGGACAAGGAGTCCCAGGAGGCGTACTATCACGAAGCCATGCGCCTGCTGAAGCCGGGTGGCTTGCTCCTCTGTGACAATGCGTTCATCCATGAGCGGGTGTTGGATGCTCACGATACCCGAGCCGACGTTGAAGGGGTTCGGGCCTGCAACAGGGCGGCGTCGGAGGATTCGCGGCTGACCGCCACCATTCTTCCCATCCGCGACGGCCTTCTCGTCGGTGTCAAACAGACAGGCTAGCCCGGCTGCGCAAGCCCCCGCTAATCGGGAACCGTTAACTTTCCACGAGGTGCGACGACGGTTGCGGGAGACCCTGGCCGCTGCCGGTGCGGTACTCGGAGCCGGTGACCCTGCGGCGGCCGTGCCGCCGCCGATCGCCACACCGTACGGATCGGCGGAGCCGGTTGAGGGCGGTGAGGTCGCGGTCGTACCGGTCGTTGGCTTGGCGGAACCGTTGGTCGATGCCGCTTTTGCCGACGGCATCCAGCGTTTCGTTGTCGAAGGAAGGATTGGGCTTGCGCCGGTAATCCGCGGTTACGTAGCGGCGGCTGTTCTCGAGCGGACCGACCGGGCGCTCGTGCCGGTCAAGCACCGGACCGAGGAATTTCTCGTTGCCCCGCTCGAACAGCTGCCGCCTCGAGTGGTGGATCGGTTGACGCAGCTTCCCGTGCCCGTCTACGACTCTCGAGGGGCCGAAAGGGCTCATCCGCTCCTCGATGTTCAGCGAGCGGTGGCCATCGTCGAGGATCGACGCCGCGCAGTTGAGGTAGACGTCGTCGAAGATTATCGGCGGGAGTGTTGCGTTCACTATCTCGTGGTCGATGGATCGCTCAGGGGGCTGCGGGGAGACGGGCAGATGGGGCAGGAGGGGCAGGAGGGGGAGGGGGGTCCAGGGGGGCCAACACTCCTCGGCGTGATCAAGAGTCACGAGACGCAATTCCTACACGGCGCCGATCTCGAAGCCGCCCTGACGTTGCGCGAGGGCTATCGCACGACCGTCTTCCGACGCTTCGTCGAAGGTGGTGCTCCCATGTATTCGTGGTATCTGCGCCTGTGGGACTGGACCGGACATGATATCCTGTATGGGTTGATACGCTTGGAGCGATTTCCCGGAGCGGAAGTTGTCGAGGAAGTGGATCGAACGAGCCGGTGGCTCCTGGCGGAGCGGGCACCCCTCTCCGCCCCCGATGCACGCTGGGACCGGTTACTGTATCCGATACACGCCGTGGAGGAATTTCTGAAGGCGAAA
>JBDHFY010000111.1:0-12085 GCA_039590195.1 Gemmatimonadota bacterium
TCAGCAGGCATGACTGAGAGATCCTCGAGCGATCAGTCGATAAGGGGATTCACCGGGCATGGCGCGATCTTTCGGCATGACCGAGGCGATGAGCGGCGGCAGTATACAAGCTGTCTCACATCGGCGTCAACCACAGGCCCAACGACACCGGAGCTGCGAGGGGGGAGGGGCGAGGGAAAACGGTCAGCTCAGGGCGACTGCCGCGGTTCGGACGACGTCCCGAGACCCACGAGCCCGCTAACCAAGATTGCGGTGATGAGGCCTGCGCAGACCAGGCACCATCTGCACCAGGCCTTGATGACAAACGCCTCTAGGTAGGTGAGATAGGCTACGAAGGCGACACCCACGCCGCTGAGCGCCACGAGCAACATGGTCGCCCCTCGTCCTGCGACGTAGCGAGGCTGTAAGCCTACCAGGCCCACGACGAGAAGGGACAGGAAGCCGCCCACACCGTAGAACGCGACCGGGATCCCGAGGAATTGGGCGTAACGGCTGGTTTGCACCACCTCACACGAGCCCGTTCCGCAGGCCAGCGTGCCCAGCCAGCCGATTTTCCAGAGCGAGAGGTAGAGCGCCACAAAGAACCCGATGAGGGCTAGTGCGGCGCTCACCATGCGGTGCCTCATTGCGTGCTGGCCTCCAGCAGGCTGTCGACGATCGCGTTCAAGTCATCGAAAGGAAGCGCCCCCGGATAGATCCGATCACCGACAATGAAGGAAGGCGTGGAGTTGACACCCACGCTCAACGCATTCTCAAAACTCGCCTGGATCCGCGCTCGGTGCCGTCCCTCGCCCATACACTCGTCGTAAGCGGCGGGGTCCGCGCCGATCTCCCTAGCGTAGTCGCGGAAGGTCCCCTCGGCCCGTGAAAGTCCATACCAATCCCGCTGCTCTCCGTAGAGCTTGTCGTGCATGGGCCAGAACAACCCTTGATCCGAAGCACAGGCGGCGGCGTGGTGAGCCAGCCGCGACTTATCATGGCTGTCCAGAGGAAAATCACGGAACACCCAACGCACCCTCCCCGAGCCGATCAGGCGCTCGTGAACCTGCGGCATCGTGAGTATCCAGAATTGGCTGCAAGCAGGACACTGGAAGTCCGCATATTCGATTATTTCGATCGGCGCGCTGTCGCTGCCGACGGCGTAGCCGCCGAAGCTCTTGGCAGCCTGGATGGCCGCCGTGGAAAGCGGCTCCGCCGGCAGCGTTGCAGCTCCACTCCGAGCCCAGAGCAGCGCGCCGGCTCCAATAACCGCGATGCCAGCGAGAACGGCATAAAATCCCTTCATTGATCCCATGGAAGATCCTCCTCCAAGTCCGCGACGTCGAATCCGTGTTCTTCCGGCAAGTCCAGCTGCTCCGCCTTTCGCTTCGCATCGTCCACGATTTGGCGGTTCTGGGCTACTTCGGGTGAATCGTATGTGGATCGCACCTCATAATGAAACAGCTCGCTGCGGGCGTCACCCATCAGTTTGATGAGTTCGGGGCCCGCAGCCAGAAGATCGCCGTCCCGCTCCAATCCCGCTATTCGGGCCGCGAGCGCCCGAAGCAGCTCCACAAGGCGCTTGGCCCGGTCATCTCCGTAGATCTGGTCATGGTCCATGTCGGCTCCGAATGCCGCGTTTGGGGGCACCCGGGCAGGGTTGCTCGTACCCGGACCGCCGCGCGGTGTTTCTCTACCGGACTACTCACTATCGAACTTAACCCCCGACCTGCCGGACCGCGGCGTCCAAACCGACGCCGGGCAACTCATGATTGCACGACGCGCGTGCTGAATGTACACTATTGGGTTGTACCGGAAGCCAACACAAGGAGGAAACCAGCGCATGGCAAAAAGGAAGTCGGACAAGCACAAGGAGCCCCTGATCGATCACTTTGACCAGGCCAGAGACGAGCTTTTCAGCCACATTCTCCGCTGTGGGGTTCTCGAGGCGGCGGCGGAACACCAGAAGGAGTGGTTCGACGATACTATGGATTACCTCGCAGGCCGCTTCCGCCGACTCACCGAGGACGAACTGACCGACCTCAGACAGTTGGGCGAGCGCTTCTGCCGGCCAGTGATCCGTAGCCCGGAGACGGTCGTAGCAACCGGATAAGTCCGGCCACCGCTCGTTGGATTCACCAAGGGCCACCTCCCGAGGGGGCCGCCGATCATCGCCTCGGCGGGAATCGTCTCAGTCGGATGCCCGCGGAGACGCGTACTCCGCCACCGACGCCAGCCTCCACGAACCAACCGTATCGCCGTCCCGGCCGGGCCTCGAGGCCCATCAGCAGGACGAGAAACTCCCGGGAGCCTGAGTCAGTCGCCACCACCGCCACTCCCCCTGCGCCATATCCACCTACCCCCCGGCGACGGAACGGGTTGAAATGAAAGACCGTCACCGCCTCCACTCGCGCGCCCAGCGACCCATCGGCATCGCCGACATTTGCGGTAATCCCCAACCCTAGGCGGCCGAGGCTCCGCACACCCCATCCGGCCCCCACGCCAACAAAACGGTCCGCAGCCGCGGTCACCACACCCTGCGCCTGCCAGATGGTCACATGCTGCGCCTCCGCCGAGTTTGCCCAGAGCCATGCGGCGCCACAGAACAGGCATCCCAACCAGCGACACCTAGGCAATCTCGATGTCGTAGCGGAGGTCGATATCTGGCGCCAGGGAGTGAACTACCGAGCAGTATTTGTCCAGGGACAGCGCGATGGCGCGATCCGCCTTGGGCCGGTCTAGGTTCTCCCCGGACAGCTTGTACCGGAGCCGAACGCTGGTAAACCGCTTGGGATCCTCCGTCCGGCGCTCGCCCGTGACCTCGATCGAGAGCGCGGATAGCCCCACACGCATTTTGGCGAGGATGAGCACGACATCAGCCCCAGTGCACGCGGCGGTGGCCATCAGGAGGGATTGCATGGGGCTGGGGCCCGCCTCGCTGTCTCCATCCACCTCGACTGAGGGAGTCTCCGGGTCCGCCCCACCTCCCCGGAACTTGACGCCCTCGCCCAGCCAGTCGACTCGAACCGAGCGAGTCTGGCCCACGTCAAAACCCGCGTCGTGTGGCCAACCCGATGAAGAACCGCTGCCTCGAAAGCGCGTCCTCACCATGGTACTCGATAAACCAATCGAGATTGTTGCGTACGTGGACCTCGAACCCCAGGGCAAACTGCGCCCACACTGCGGGGCACCCGTCGAGGTCGCCACAGGACTCACGAACGAAGACCCCGAGGCCGAAGCCCACGTAGGGGACGGCAGCCTCGGTATCGGATGTGAAGCGGTAGACGATTTCGGCGTTGGTCGTGTACGTGTACGAGCCTTCCCCAAAGCCGACCTCCAGCGACGGCCTGAAACGCACACGATCGGTGCCCAAGTTCCCCAGGTCGAGGGCCACCCCGATGATCGGCTGGTCGTCGGTGAAGTCGACGCCGAACCGCGAGCTGAACCCATACAGGCCGAGGTGCACACCTCTCGCCGGCGTTGTTTCCTCATCGGGAGGGGTGAAATCCTGGGCCTTCGAAGGCGCCGAGAGTCCCAGGGCGAGGCCGACGACAACAACGAAGGCGAGCCTGGCCGGAGAAGCCGGTTGGCGGATGTCGATCATCGAAGCAGGCTGTGGCATGTCAATCATCATGTTGTAGGGCCGCTATAGTGTAGTCGACGATGGCGTAAATCGAAATCGCCGCGGCAGCCCATGCGAGAGGTCGAAGGAGACTCGACTCGGCCGCGAACGCTATGAGTGTGAGCACTTGAAAAACCGTTACCGCCTTTCCCCCCGCCCGAACCGGAACCGCCGTGGGACGTCGCAACAACACTGTCCCGAGGAACGTGGCAGCGGCCGTCAGGTCTCTCAGCACAACTCCTATGACCTCGACCACGGACAGCGTGCCACTGGTCAACACCACGACGAAAGCAGCCGCCATGAAGAGCTTGTCGCACACCGGGTCGAGGACGGGTCCCGCCCGGGAGCCGCCGATTCTCCTGGCCCAGATTCCGTCAATGAAATCGCTCGCTGCTGCGGCAAAGACGATTCCCAGGCGCACGCCCATCCCTTCTGCGAGCAGAAACGCTCCAGCCAAGGGAATGCGCAAGGCCGTGAGTAGATCCGGGGCCTTGAGCAGCGGTTTAGGTTGCCGCTCAGCCGCTACATCGGTAGCTTGCATCACCTGGGCCAGTCCCAGTACTGAGAGGCTGCATGGACCTCGAGTTGATCAAGAAGGCGGAAATCTTCGCCGACCTCGACCAGGAAGAACTCGCCGCCATCGCGGAAATCTCCACCCTTCAGACAATGAAGTCGGCCGAGAAGATCTTCAGTGAGGGTGAGCCTGGCAACCGCCTTTACATCATCTCGCAGGGGGAGGTGCGCATCTCCCGGCAGATGCCGGGTTCCGGAGAAGAGGCGCTCACTATCCTCAAATCCGGGGCTTGTTTCGGCGAGATGGCCGTGTTTGACCGCTTCGAGCGATCCACCGACGCGATCGCGCACACCGATTGCACGTTGGTCACGCTCTCTCGAGCGGATTTCGAAATACTTCTCGACTTCAACCGGGAACTCGCCTACAAAGTACTCTGGTCCATGGTGCGTTTGTTGAGCAAGCGTTTGCGCACTGCCAACGAGAATCTCAAGTCGTTCCTCGCGATGTCGATGTTCTAACCCGGCAGCTGGATTCACGGCTCCGGGATCTTGCCGGCCGATACCCATGGCGTCCTCGTGCGGCAATCGACCCAACATCCATGTTCCCGCGTGACCCAGCCCCATCTCATCGGATCTCACGTTAGCGACCGCCTCCGGTACCGCGAACCACAAATTCCGCTCGTCGGTCCGCCTGAAGAACCCTGGACGATACGTCTTGCAGCTCCTCCCGCGTCACCGCCCGCAGGCGGTCAGCCTCCTGGCCCAACACCCCAAGCTCTCCGTGCAACCAGCCCGCCACTAGCTCACCGGCTACGTCTCGGGCGCTCTGTTGCCGCAACTGCACGGCTCCGGCGGCATAGTTTCGAGCCCGGTCGAGCTCGGCATCGGAGATCTCGTCGTCGCTGACCCGCTCTAACTCGCGCAGCATCCCCTCCCGAGCCTCATCTTCTCGGTCCGGCGAAGTGGCGATGTACGTGAGCATGGCTCCGGCGTGCAATCTGAGCCACGGCATCGCCGCAACAGTATATGCGAGTGACCGCCGCTCCCGAAGCGCCTCGAACAGCCGACCCGCAAGCCCGCTCAAGAGCGCCGACAACACGACCATGGGAAACCGGTCGGGAGAACCGTATGGCTTGGAGGGAAACGCCATCGCCAATGCAGATTGGGCCTTTGCGCGAGTCTCGCGGCCCCGCCCCGGCTCGCACCGAAGCCCACCATCGGTCTCTTCACAAGAGTCCGCCGGCGGCCACGAGCCGAACGGCTTCAACGCGTCGAACAATGCCTGAGCATCGAGATCGCCCACCGCTACCACCACCAGTCGCCGGCTGCGGAAGTCATCCGCCCACCTCCTCACCACGGCGTCATCCAGGGCGGCGATGTTCTCCGGTTCTCCGAGTGCTGGCAAACCGTATGCAGATGCGGGAAACGCTTCCTCGAGAACTCGACGAATCGGGTACCGGAACATGTCATCGTGCACGCGGGCGGCGTCACTGGCCTGGAGCCGGCGCTCCACCGCGAGATCGTCGGCAGCCAGGGTTGCGTCAGCCGCAATGCGGAGTAGAAGCTCGGCAGCATCCCGCAGCGCCGTCGCCCGGACGGTCATTCCCCAACCAACACCTTCGAGCGTGGCAGAGGGCACGACGCTTCCCCCGAGCATCTCGGCGCGAATGGCGAGCTCCTCCGCGCTCAGCCCGACGGCGCCGCGGACGGACGCCCGCGTGAGAAGGGCCGACACCCCAGCGGTCTTGGCATCCTCCCTCTCACGGAGCCGGAGGGCGTAGGCACCCACAAACACCAGGCCGGATTCCCGTTTGGGTCGGACCAGAAGATCGGCGCCGGGCAGCGCCATATGGCAGATCTCCCCCGGGAACCGCTCACGGGGTTGGCCCGCATCGGTGGCCGCCCTCCCTCGTCCGGAGTCAGCGACGTCGTCACCAGACGCGCTCACGGACGGAAGGCCTCGGGCCCCATCCAACCGTGGGGGCCACTGGGCATCGTCGAGCCGGCTCTTCATCCCCTGCGCAAGCGAGAGAACAGCTGACACGTCTCCTGGACGAAGGTAGGTCTGGGCCACTGCACGAACGTCCTGGGCGGTGACCGCCAGCGTTTTGTGATGAACCTCGTCCGCCAGCTTGTAGCCTCTCAATGCCTCGAACTCGCAGAACAGCGCGGCTCGCTGGTCCATCGCCTCCAGCCGCCGCGACCACTGCATAGCGATGAGAGACCGCACCCTCTCCACGTCCGTTTCATCCGGTCCCGGCTCGGCGAGGCAGGCCACTAGCTCGAGAGTCCGACTCACAGCGTCATCGAGTCGTTCGGGGTCACCCTCCAGCAGAATGTCGAAAACCCCTATCGCGGTCGGCGTGTAATGGAATGCTCGGGTGCTGCTGGCAAGCCCCGGAGCCCGCACTCCCCGGTAGAGCCAAGATCCCCGCCCACTTCCCAGCAGGCAGGCGGCTACGTCAAGGGCGAGTGCGTCTGGATGAAGGGCACCCACGGTGCGCCACCCCAGCACCGCCAGAGGTCGCGCCACATCACTGTGAAGCACCCGCAGGGAACGCTCGGGCGGGTCTGTTTCGACCGGGGACTGATCTGTGTGTGCAGCTCCCGTGGTCCATGCCTCGTAGGCGCGCCCGGCGACTTCAAAGGTGTGTTCAACGTCCAGGTCCCCGACCAACCCCACGATCGTCCTTTCAGGAGTGTAGCGTGTGTCGTAATACTCGCGAACGTCATCCCGGGTGAGTCGCCGCAGCCCTGCCTCCGTGCCGATTCTCCATCTCCTGATGCGGTGCTGGGCGAAGAGCAGCTCGTATAGGGTTTCCGCCGCAACGGCGTGAGGGTTGTCGAGCTTCCGCTTGGCCTCCTGAATGATGACTTCGAGTTCTCGTTTCAGCTCGCCACCGTCCAACGCCGAGTGCATAAGCGCGTCCGCCTGCACATCCACCGCCTGGCCGAGCGCTCCATCCATGGACGGAAGAACCGTGTAGTAGACGGTCTTGTCGTAGATCGTTCCTGCGTTGAGGTACCCACCGAGGAGCTGGATCTCTCGGGCTATTGACCCAGGGGGTCGGCTGGGCGTGCCCTTGAAGAACATGTGCTCCAGCACGTGCGAGATTCCCACCCATTCGTCCGGCTCATCGAAGTAGCCGGCTTTGACATGCGTGACCGCGGCGACCACCGGGGCGGATGTATTTCGCTCGACGAGCAGCGTCAGTCCGTTGGACAGGACTTGACGTTCTACCTGCGACGTCAGCTTCATTTTCTTCGTCATTCCCGTCGAACCAACTTGCCTTTCATCGCACTCGTGCGCCTGCCCTACACACCAAAAACCCCACTCCGATCGTTGCTCGGAGTGAGGTCTCATGCGTCCGCACTCGGAGTGCCGGCGCCTGCGGGCGCGACCTCCTCAGTTAACGTGTGATCGTCAACAGCCCGGCCGCCTCAATTCCGCGCAGAAAGCTCTCCGCGTCGGTAACCGGCACGGCCACACCCGTCTTGACCGTACTCCTCCGCGCCAAATCCTCCATGTATTTGGCCACGGATCCGCCTGGCCACTCCTGATCGTCTCGCAACATCTGTAGCACGATCTCTTCCCACGTGCCGATGTAACTCAACCCGTTTCCAAGTGTAACCTTGTGGATCTCGTGAGTCAGACGCCGCCTCATCCCTTGCACGTCGCTGAGCATCGTCCCAAAAAGGTCGAGCTGTCTCGGGTCGCGGAGGGAGCCGTCGGGTAGCAGGGACTCGACCTCGCCAATGATGCGGTCTTCAGGCTCCAACTGGCGGGCCAACTCGTGGAGACACTGGATCCACGGTCGCAGCTCGGGGTCGTCACTGTCGAGCCGGTACATGGACTTCTTGAGTTCAATGATCCGCCAGATCGCTAGATCCTCCGTGTGGTCGCGGGGATCGGTGCGATCGTAATGGAGCAGAGCCGCATCGTATTCACCCCGGTCGTACAGCACATTGCCCAGGTAGATGCGCGCCTCCGCATGCGAGTCGTCCAGCTCCAGGGCGCGTTGCAGCCACGCCACCGCAGCCTCATCATCGCGCAGCCGGTGTAAGTCGTAGCCAAAGCACGCCGCCGCATCTGACGAGTCGGGGTGGGCCCGGACGACCAGCGTGAAGTATCGACGGGCCTGATCAAACCAACCCTCACGGAAAAGCGCCCGGCCAAGCTGCAACATCAGGTCATGGTCCTCGCTGAAGCCCAGTGCGAGGATCATCTCGAAACAATCGAGGGCCCCACTTCGGTCACCGAACTTGAGCAAGGTTTCACCCAACCCCGCAAGGGCATCCTCATTCCGGGGTTCCAACGCCAACGCTTGCTCGAAACAGGGACGCGCCCAGGCGTACTCCTCCCGGGCGAGGCGAGCGTATCCCATTCCAATCTTTAGGTCGACGGCATAGGGGAAGAGATCGAGGCCCTCACGGAGCACCTCGACGGTTTCATCATACCGGCCCTCGTTATAGAGCCGGTGCGCTCGGTCGCCGTATTCGTCTGAGCCAAGGAAGGGGTCCGACACGTGCCGGGCCTCCGGTGGTAAGTTGCACCACAATACATCGCAACCGCTGTTTGCACAACCGGTTGCCCCATCATGACCTGACGGCTAGGTTGCCGCTGTGCATCCGTTTGCGACGCTTCCCGACGGCAGTGTTACATCTCCCCTCGGTTTCCTGGCAGGATCAGCGTCTGCGGGATTGAAGGAGTCGAACGCCCCGGACGTCGCCGTTTTGGTGAGCGAGACGCCGTGTTCGGCGGCAGGGGTGTTCACGCAAAACCGCGTCCGGGCGGCCCCGGTGCTGTACGACGAGGCCCTGCTGGCCGAGCGACCAGGACGGCTCCGCGGAGTCGTCATGAACTCGCAGATTGCCAACGCCTGCACGGGAGATCGCGGTCTCGCAGCGGCGGCCGCCGTTGCCGAAGCGGCCGAGGCCGCTCTTGGACTTCCGCCACGCAGCGTTTTGGTACTCTCGACCGGAGTCATTGGGGTACCGCTCCCCGTTGATCAAGTCACGAAGGGACTTCAAGGTGCGGTGCAGGCCATGAATGCTCGGGGTGGCATCGACGCCGCCAAGGCCATCATGACCACCGACAACCATCTCAAGCACATAGCCGTCCGCGTCGAGGCTTCGAGTGGAACGGTAACCATCGGTGGGATCGCAAAAGGGGCTGGGATGATCCATCCCAACCTGGCCACAGCCCTTGCCGTGATCACCACCGATGCGAGTGCCGAGGCGGCCCACATACGGGCCCTGCTGAAGCGAGTCACCGATCGAACCTTTCACGCAATCACCGTTGACGGTGACACGAGCCCAAACGATACCGTGCTGATGCTGGCAAACGGCGCAAGCGAGGTTGCCATCGCCAGGGACGCGCAAGGGTGGCTGCTGTTCGAGCAAGCCGTGGAGCTTGTGGCTCGTGAACTCGCACTCATGATCGTCAAAGACGGAGAGGGCGCCACACGTTTCGTGGAACTCACCGTGGCCGGTGCAGCCACCGAGTCGATGGCGCGGTCCATCGGACGGGCCATTGCGCGAGGAGCGCTGGTCAAGACGGCCCTCGCGGGCGGCGACCCCAACTGGGGGCGGATCCTCGCCGCAGCCGGAGCCTCTGGTTTCCCCATTGACCCCGAGCAGCTCACCCTCTCCGCACAGGTTCGGGCGGACGAGGGGGGCCCGGCCGGCGACTGGCTCGTACTTGCCGATCGGGGAACCACCGCCAATCCCGACATCAAGGCGGCACAGAAGATCTTCGGCTCCGAGGCGCTGGCTCTCAAACTGGATCTGGGCATGGGTGGTGCGGAGGGAACGGTCTGGACGTGCGATCTCTCCGAGGAATATGTCCGGATCAACTCGAACTCACGAGGCTGAGTCGGGCGCCAATTCCTTCAGGGACAAAGACGTATTGGAAGGGGTCTGTGCGCCGGGTACCGCCTTCGTCAGCCGTGCGCCCGCCGCGAGCGCACGGCTCGACGGCAGGGCATCCAGCTGACGGAGGCAAGATCTACGGGCCTGCTGTGGCAAATGCTACTACGACGGGTTTCGTGATACGTGCTGCGTGTGGATCTTCCAGAGCCCGTCCTCAGCATCCTTCATCCAGACCATTGTCCCATGACCGGCGTACGTCTCCCGGCTGCCCTCCTCCTTGAATTGCACGTCGGAGGAGTGTCGGAAAGTCACGACGGCCAGGTCGGGGCTCAACACCTGCACTTCAGGACTCTGCACCACGAAGTTGAGATGTTCGATGGTTTCCCAGTAAGCCCGAACGGCCTGCTCGTGATCCTCGAACCCAGCCGCGCGTGAACCGTCAGTCCAGACGGTAGTGAGGTCCGGCACCTCATGGTACATGGGAAGCAGGGAGTCGAGATCCCCGTTGTTCAAGATCTGGGACCACGATTCAACTCGTCCTTCGATGAATCCCAACTCGACTCTCCGCTGCTGCGATGTGAGGCGGCCCGGGCCACACCCCAGTACCGCGACACATGCAAGCACAGCACACAATTTCGACAGTTGCATTACCGCCCTCCGTTGGGTGGAAAATGTCGCCGCTCCAAACCTACCGCTGGGCCCGCTTGCGTCAATGCACCCCCTCCCGTAGCATAGCTCCGCTCGCCCCGGCCATTTGCGACCTCACTGGCGGCCGCGGGGAACAACCGCCCTGCGCCGCGCCTGCCCCGGGAGACCCCTTTGCGCAGCCGATTCTTTGTGTACCTGACCGTCGTCTCACATGGCACCCTCGCCGCCCCGGTTTCCGCCCAGGACGCCGCCCGCCCCGAGACCCGGAACATTCATGAGATCGTGACCGCCGTCTCGGCGGCACGGATCGAACGAGACATCCGGCGGCTCGTGAGCTTCGGCACTCGCAATACCCTGTCCGACACGCTCTCTCCAACGCGCGGCATCGGTGCGGCCCGCCGCTGGATCAAGGCCGAGTTCGACCGCATCTCCGAAGCGTGCGACGGGTGCCTCGAGGCTTTCTTCGTGTCCGAAGTATTCCCGGAGGGCCGTCGGATTCCCGTTCCGACCAACGTCGTCAACGTCGTGGCCATCCAACGGGGCTCCAGCGACCCCGGCCGGATGGTGATCATTGCCGGAGACATCGACAGCCGGATCAGTGACGCCACCAACGCCGTGGACTCCTCGCCCGGCGCCAACGACAACGCCAGCGGCATGGCCGGAACCATAGAGGCGGCCAGGGTCCTGACGCGGTACCGCTTCGACGCCTCCATCGTCTACGTCGGCCTCTCGGGCGAGGAGCAGGGACTCTACGGGGGAGGTACGGTGGCTCGCTATGCACGAGAGCACGAGTGGAGCGTGGCGGCCATGCTCAACAACGACATGATCGGCAACATCGAGGGAATCAGCGGTGTCATCGACAACACCACAGCCCGGGTGTTCTCCGAGCCGACCCCCCCGAGCGAAGCCCCGTGGGCGCTGCTCCGCACCAGAGGCGGAGAGGTGGACGGCAAATCGCGGCAGCTGGCGCGCTACGTGGATCGGATGGCCGACCTGTTTCTCCCAACCCTCGACGTGATGATGATTTACCGGCTGGACCGGTTCGGGCGCGGTGGGCATCACAGGCCGTTTGCGAACGAGGGCTTTCCGGCCGTGCGGATCATGGAGAGCCACGAGAACTACACCCGGCAGCACCAGAACATCCGGGTCGAGGACGGGATTCCCTACGGCGACGTATTGGAGGGGGTCAACTTCGAGTACGCCGCGAAGCTGACCGCCCTCAACGCGGCAACATTGGCCTCACTTGCGTGGGCGCCCGGCCCGCCAGCAAACGTGAGCATCCAGGGAGCGGTCCAGCCTGCCGCCACGCTGGCGTGGGATCCTCCCGAGGGCGAATCCAGCGTGGCTGGCTACCGGGTCTATTGGCGACTCACCGATTCCCCGACTTGGGATTTCAGTCGCTGGGTGGGGAAGCCTGTCGGGGAGCAAGCCACCGCCGCCGGAGCGACCCAC
>JBDHFY010000112.1:0-12280 GCA_039590195.1 Gemmatimonadota bacterium
CACCAGGGCCACGTCCCCAGTCTGGGTCGCGCCTGCCCGAACGGTCAGGCTCATCTCCTGGGCATGGAAGCCAAGCCATCGGAAGCGGATCTGCCGCGGGCCCTCCGGAACGCGCGGCAGTGCGTATGCCCCGTCTGTGCCGGTCACCGTGCTGATTCCCGTTCCCACCACGGTGACGCTCACTCCGCCCAGCGGGCTGCCGTCATCCTGCCTCGTCACGGTCCCTTCAATCCGGCCGACGTCCTGGGCGGCAACAGGATGAGCGAGTCCCGCGAGCATGACCCAAACAATCAGCCAAATCAGCACTTGATATCTAGTACTTACGTTTTTCCGTTGCATTGTCATCCTCCCCTCGGTGCCCAGTCAGCGATGGACGGCGCACAGCCGGCCCGGTTTTTCGCAAAGATGCAGTGCGGTTGGGAATTGCGCGAGGTGCAGCGCAGGTTATAATTCCCGACCCTTGGCCAGGTAGCTCAGTTGGTAGAGCAGCGGACTGAAAATCCGCGTGTCGGCAGTTCAATTCTGCCCCTGGCCACTTGCCCCTCTGTGCGAAGCGGCACTTGGGCCACAGACTCCCACTTCGTGGGCGGCGCGCCCGAATTATTGAGACCAGCAGAAGTGACGGCTCTCACGTTCTGCAATTCCCCATTTGACCAAATTGGTGCCTGTCTCAAACGGTAAGGCCAGGCCCCATCTCGGCTCGCCGCCCAGTCTTGTCGAGCTGACGTTCGCATTTCGGGGTGCGCATGCTGGATGGTCTTCCTGAATCATCTGATCGTTTCAAACGTGACTCCGCATGACGCGAGAGCGAGCACGCGTCAACAGGTTCTTTGAACGAGGAGGTGTGCGATGTCGAACCTTCATTCACTTGCGCTGCTGCTCCAAAGTGGAGACGGTGGATCGCCGGGCGCGGTGCTGGGAGCACTGGCGTTCATGGTCGTGGTCTTCGTCGCCATGTGGAAGGTCTTCACCAAAGCGGGCCAGCCTGGATGGGCGTTGCTCATACCGATCTACAACGGGTATGTGCTGCTCAAGATCGTGGGTCGGCCGGGTTGGTGGCTGCTCCTCTTCCTCATTCCGCTGGTGAATTTCATCATCGCCATCGTCGTGAATTTCGACCTCGCACGATCGTTCGGGAAAGGCGCGGGCTTTGCTTTGGGCCTCACCTTCCTGTCCCCCATCTTCTATATCATCCTTGGGCTGGGGGCCGCAGAGTATGAGGGCCCTGCGGCCGCCGCGGCGTAGAGGCCGCCCCAACCCATCTGTTAACGAAAAACGGGACGCACGTTTGTGCGTCCCGTCGCTCTTTCCTGGATGATTGCGGCCCCTAAGAGCCGGGGATGACCATAACACTCGAGAGACCGAGGTTGTACTCCACGCGATACTCGATGATGTCACCGGGCCGCACAAGCACTGGATGCGTGGCGACTCCCCTGCGGGATCCTATGGGGTCGGCGATCAGTCGCAGATCCCGGCTTCCTTCGATGATCCACCCTGGGATGACGAACTTGCCAGACGAGTTGCCGGCTACCATGCCGAGGCGGCGCCGCTTCCCGCCACTGAACGCGTAGACGTTCACGTCCATCCAGTTGTTGTTTCTCACGTAGAGCGTCACTGACGGCGCCGGCGAGACGGCGTTCCGTTCGGACGTATCGCTCGTTCGAGCCGACGCGGGGCTGGTGCCGACGCCGATGACTGCTGCAGCGAGGGCGAGTGCGAGGAGTGTGCGGATCATCTTGACGGCCATGCTCAAATCTCTCGGTAGCGTTATCGGCTCCACCAGTATCGGCACGTGGCAATCGCTTCTACACCGCATCAAACCCGAGGAGCCCTCTCCTCTCCGCTTCCCGAGCCGGAAACTACAATATGCTACGGCCAAGGGAACGCTGTCAATTCCTTTCAGAAATCCTAGAGGTGAGCCGAAGTCCTTGCGTACAAAGCACATTGGCCCACATCAGGCCCGATTCCGCGCCGGGGAATGGGCTGGCTTCGGATGCGGAAGGCCGTTCGTTCTCATCGCTCGAACACCGCGATGACGGGCGCGTGATCCGAGGGTTTCTTTCCCTTTCGCTCATCGCGGTCGATCCGCGCCTGCACACAGCGGGCCGCCATGGGCTCCGTCGCCAGGATGTGGTCGATTCGAAGCCCTTCACCCTTGGGGAACGCCAGCATTCGATAGTCCCACCAGGAAAAGACGCCGCCTTCGGGATGGTGCTTGCGTACGACATCGACCAACCCCCAGTTGCGGATCCGCTCCAGCGCTTCTCTGGCCGCCTCGTGACACAGGACGCTGTCGCGCCACTTCTCGGGATGAGCGGCGTCTCTGTCGTCGGGGGCCACATTCATGTCGCCGCAAAGCACGATGAGGTCAGAAGGCGCAGCGGTGCGCAGCAGGCGGTCGTAAAGACGCTGCATCCAGTCGAGCTTGTATTGGTACTTCTCAGAGCCCACTTCTTTGCCGTTGGGAACGTAGGCACTGAGGATCCGGACGCCGTCGATCGTGGCCTCGATGAGTCGCGCCTGCGGATCCTCCACATCGTCATCCATCCCTGGCACTGCCCTCGTCGGTTCGGTTCGGCTTAGGATGGCAACGCCGTTGTAAGTTCGCTGGCCGTGAACCACGGCGTGGTATCCTAGCCCCTCGATGTCGCCGTGGGGGAAACCCTCATCCTGGACTTTGAGTTCCTGTAAGCAGAGTGCGTCCGGCTGTTCCTTCTCGAGCCAGCGGAGCAGGCGTTCCTCGCGAGCGCGGATCGAGTTCACATTCCAGCTTGCGATCTTCATGAGCTTCCGATTATGTCCTGGAGAACTCTGCATCGGTGATTGCTGAAAGCTCATCTTCGCCGAGCGCTACGTCGGTGGCATGCGTCGAGTCGACGGCGTGCTCGACGGTGCGCGCACCGGGAATGACGATCACGGTGCGTGATTGGGCCAGCACCCAAGCCAGCACCACAGCGTGCGCGGAAGCGCCGTGCCGCTCGGCGATAGGCTTCAGGGTTCCGTGATCTGGGAGCTTCTTGTTGAGACGCCCACCACCTACCGGGCTGTATGCGAGGAATCCGATGTCGCGTTCGGCGCAGTACGAAACCACACCGTCGTCGAGGGCCTCCCGGAAAAACGGGTTCAAGCGGTTCTGCACCGTGACGACCTGAACGATCGATTCGGCTTCCTGAATCTGTGCAACCGAGACGTTTGAGAGCCCGATCCAGCCGATCTTTCCCTCCTCTTGAAGCTCCGATAACGCGCCGACACTGTCTGAAAAGGGGACGTTAGGATCAGGTGCGTGAAGCTGGTAGAGGTCGATTCGCTCGACGGCGAGGGCGATCAGGGACTGCTCGCAGGCCTCCCGCAATCGCTGGGGACGCGCATCCCGCTCCCATCCGCCGCCTGGTCTGGTCAGCCCGCCCTTCGTGGCCACGTACACCGACCCCTGGGGCGCGGACCAGCTGCTCAGGGCCTTGGCGATGAGGCGCTCGTTGTGGCCGAGGTCGTTGTCCTCCAGACAATAGACGTTGGCCGTATCGATGAGGGTCATGCCCGCGTCGAGGGCGGCGTGGATGACGCGCACGCCCTGTGATTCGTCAGGACGTCCTTGAATGGAGAGCGGCATTCCTCCGAAGCCGACGGCGGGAACTTCGGCTAGGCCGTGGCCCAGTGATCGTGATCGCATAGGGGAACTCGTGGTTGGCAGTGCGCATGGAATTTAAGCCAATTGGCCGGGTGACCAACGGAAGGGATCCATGGTTCCGTGCCGGACTCCTCAGCCTCGGTTCTCCGGGTCAAGAAGGGGGTGCCCCGGACCGCTCTCCGCCCGATGGGCCCCGCTCACCGACAATCAGCCGGGTACCCCGGTTGCGCGTGAAGTAATTCCATGCCCATTGAATGAGAACCAGCAGTCGATTCTCGAACTCGATCAAGAACATCAAATGCACTGCGAGCCAGAGGAACCATGCGGCGAAGCCCGAGAAATGAAGTCGGCCAAAATCGGCTACCGCTGCAGCGCGGCCGATGGTGGCCAGGCTTCCACGGTTGAAGTAGCGAAACGGCGGCAAGTCCTTTGCTTGTAGCCGCCTGCGAATGAGCCGGGCGACGTACCGACCCTGCTGCATGGCTACCGGTGCGACCCCCGGCAGGGGTTTGCCGGTTTGGTGGGAGTAGTTCGCCAGGTCCCCGATCACGAAGATCTCGGGATGGCCACGAACACTCAGATCCGTGTCAACGATGACCCGACCCGCGCCATCCAATTCCGCACCGCCCCAATCCGCCAGAGCACGACCCAGAGGAGATGCACGCACGCCGGCCGCCCACAGCACACATCGGGTTGGGATGCGCTCAGTCACTCCTGCCGTGGTTACGGTGATGCCGTCCTCACCGATGTCTGTCACTGATGTGCTCAAACGAACGATAGCACCCAGGCGGTCCAGCGACCGCGCTGCGCGCTCAGAGAGATCGGGTGGGTAGGTCGGAAGGACCCGATCGGTTCCTTCGATGAGGAGTATGCGGGCCTCTCTCGGGTCGATCCTGCGGAAATCCCTCTTGAGGGTGTCGTGAGCGAGCTCTCCCAGGGCTCCCGCGAGCTCTACGCCCGTCGGTCCCCCACCCACGACGGCGAAGGTGAGCCATGCGCGGCGCCGTCGGGGATCTAGCTCCCGTTCGGCGGCCTCGAACGCAAAGAGTACTCGCCGTCGAATGTGCGTGGCGTCTTCGATCGTTTTCAGGCCGGGTGCCCACTCCGCCCACTCGTCGCGGCCGAAATAGTGATGCATTGTCCCTGACGCCACCACGAGCGCGTCGTAGCCGATTGCACCGTCGGCCAGGATCACGCGACGGGAGTCGACATCGAGGTCGACGACCTCGGCCAAGAGGACCCGCGCGTTCCGTTGCTTTCGCAGGACCCAGCGTAGGGGAGAGGCGATGTCACCCGGCGAAAGCCCACCTGTCGCCACCTGGTAGAGCAACGGTTGAAAGAGATGGAAGTTGCGGCGGTCAACGAGGGTGACGTCCACCGGCGCCCGTTTGAGTAACTGCGCGGCGTAAAGTCCGGCGAATCCTCCTCCGACGATGACGACATGTGGACGCGCTGATGTCATACGAGATCCAATCGAGCGGCAAGCGCAAGGCGCGAGCGTCAGGGATGCGGCACCTCAGGAGCCGGTGCCGCCGTGCCAGCCTGGGAACTGTGACTACAATATGGGAGTAAATGTATAGGCAATGGCCGGTGGGGCTCCGCGCCTGGCACCGCGATTACAAGCTCAGAACGGATTCCTGGTGTGAGTGGAGGTGAAGTCGTTGAAACTGAGAGTCTTGCGTGACCTCTCCGGCATTCTCGCCTGGGGTGTCGTAGCCTGCGCCGGGGACGGAACCGGCTTGGATGATCTGGGCAACCCCATCGGAGAGGGGCCGCCTCCGGCTGTGGAAGTGACCCTCTCCGGCCACGTTCAGCCCATCTTCACCGAGAGCTGCGCATTGAGTGATTGTCATGCCGGCGCCCAACCGCAACAGGGGCAGAACCTGTCGGAGGGACAGTCGTTCGCCAACATCGTGAACGTTGCGTCGGGCGAACTGCCCTCGATGAACCGCGTCACTCCAGGGGATCCTGAGACGAGCTATCTGGTCCACAAGATTCAGGGGACCCAGGCCACTGTCGGCGGGTCGGGTGGTCGGATGCCCCTCGGGACAGGTGCCCTTCCCCAAAGTGAGATCGACGTTATCCGGGCCTGGATAGCAGACGGTGCCAAGAACAATTGACGGCCCGCGCTGACGGACCCATTCGTCCACGGAATTAAGGAGGTACTTGCATGCTTCGGGTGGTGAGCTTGGTCGCGTTGGTGTGCGTGAACGTGGGTCCGGCGTTCGCCGGCGCCCTCGCCGCGACCGAAGAGCCGTATCTCTCCGTACGGACCGGTCTCAAGTGTTCCGTGTGCCACGTGAACAGGAGTGGGGGAGGTGCTCGGAACGATTTTGGCATTGCCTACGCCCAGACTCAGCTCCCCGCGCGCAACCAAGGGTTCGATTTCCGCAACCGCCGGCTGAACGACTGGCTTTCAGTGGGTGCCGACGTACGGATTCTGGCCTCAGGGACGGTCAGCGATGCAACCCCGCGGACATCGATCGACACCGACAAGGCCAACGTCATGCTCGAGGCACGGGTCATACCTCGAGTCCTGGCCCTGTACATCGATGAGACCGTGGGGCCTGGGCGGGCCAGTGCGAGGGAACTCTTTGCTCTCGTCGAGGACCTGCCGCTCAACGGCTATGCCAAGGTTGGGAAGTTTCTGCTCCCCTATGGGCTGCGGCTCGTTGACGACCAAGAGTTCATCCGAGACCGAACCGGATTCAGTTACCGGACACCGGATCAGGGAGTCGAGGTAGGAATCGAACCAGGGCCCGTTTCACTGTTCGTCGCTGTCACCAATGGAGCGCAGGGGGCGTCCGAGAATGACGATGACAAGCAAGTGACCGGTAGCGCGGCCTGGATCACACGCCGGTTCCGGATCGGTGCATCGGCGTCGCACGACGGCGGGGCCACCGATCGGCAGAATGTCGTCGGGGGTTTTGCCGGGTTCAACGTCGGTGCGCTCGTGGTACTCGGCGAGGCGGATTGGATCCTCGGGCAGGATAAGGATCAGTTCGTTGCCTACGGCGAGGGTAACGTGCTCCTGAGGCGCGGCATCAATGCGAAAGTGACGTACGGGTATCACGATCGGGACGCTGACGTGCCGGAGGACCAGCGCGTTCGCATGCGATTGGGCCTCGAGGCGTTTCCGATTCCGTTTCTCCAGCTCTCCGGGTTTTACACGGTGTTGGACGATATCCCCCAAGCGAGCGGGCAACAGGACAAGGTGGGTATCGAGCTTCATCTTTATTTTTAGGACTGCCTGGCCTCTGCGCGTCCGCCTTTACATCTTTAGGTCCGCCTTCCCTTCGACAGTTCAACTTTTCCGGGTCCGGTGCCCATTAGGGTGTCGCATCCGAGGAGTTCTATATGGCCGGTGATATCCAGATGCCGATTCCTGTCAATGAGCCGGTGCTTTCCTACCTCCCCGGGACGCCCGAGCGTAATGAGATCAAGCAGAAGCTTGGTGAAATGGCCTCGCAGGAGATTGAGATTCCCTTGCTGATTGGTGGTCAGGAGGTGCGGACGGGCGATACCGTCACGGCCGTGATGCCGCACCGCCACGGCCACAAGCTTGCCACGTGGCACCGAGCTGGCCGCGCCGAGGTCGAGCAGGCCATTCGAGCGGCGTCGTCAGCCCATCGCGAGTGGTCGTCGTGGCCCTGGGAGGACCGGGCCTCCGTGCTGCTCAAGGCCGCCGATCTTCTAGCATCGAGTTGGCGTTCCAGAATTAACGCCTCTACCATGCTCAACCAGAGCAAGACCGTGCACCAAGCGGAGATCGACGGTGCCTGCGAATTGATCGACTTCTACCGCTACAATGTGCATTTCGCCGAACGGCTTTATGAAGACCAACCCATCTCCGCACTGGGGATGTGGAATCGGGTGGAGTATCGACCGCTGGAGGGCTTCGTCTTGGCGGTCACACCATTCAATTTCACATCAATTGCTGGCAATCTGCCCACGGCTCCTGCGCTCATGGGCAACACCGTTGTCTGGAAGCCGGCGAGCTCCACCGTTTTCGCGGGATACCACATCGCGCGCCTGCTCGAGGCCGCCGGAATGCCGCCTGGCGTTATCAACTTCGTACCCGGCACCGGCGCAACCCTGAGCGCCGTGGCCCTGAACCACCCCGATCTGGCGGGCATCCACTTCACCGGATCGACGTCGACCTTCCAGACGATGTGGCGAACGGTCGGCGGTAACATCACGAGGTACCGCTCTTATCCGCGTCTCGTTGGCGAGACCGGCGGGAAGGACTTCATCATCGCTCACACCAGTGCCGATCCCGACGCTCTGCTGTCGGCCATCGTGCGAGGTGGGTACGAGTATCAGGGCCAGAAATGTTCGGCTGTCTCCCGAGTCTACCTGCCCGATAGCATGTGGAAGACATTCAAAGACCGACTCATCGACGAAGTGAACAGTATCGCGATGGGAGACATTGTTGACTTCCGCAATTTCATGGGAGCCGTTATCGATCGGGCTGCATACGATACCATTGTCGAATACATCGAAGATGTGCGCACGTCTGGCGACGCGGACCTTCTCGCGGGCGGCCAGTTCGACGACTCAGAAGGGTTCTTCATCCGCCCGACACTCGTCCAAGCACATCGGCCCGATTACCGCACGATGTGCGAGGAGATCTTTGGCCCCGTCGTCACAGTCTACGTGTACCCGGAAGGTGAATGGAAGGAGGCTCTTGCGACGGTCGATGGCACGTCACCTTACGCTCTCACAGGTGCGGTGTTCGCCAATGACCGCCAGGCGGTTGCCGATGCCAGCAAGGCGCTGCGCTATGCGGCCGGGAACTTCTACATCAACGACAAACCCACGGGTGCGGTGGTGGGGCAGCAACCCTTTGGTGGGGCGCGGGCGAGCGGCACCAACGACAAGGCGGGGTCCATGTTGAATCTTGTTCGCTGGGTCTCCGCCCGCACCATCAAAGAGACCTACGTGCCGCCGACGGACTGCCGCTACCCGTTCATGGCGAAGGAGTAGCGTCCCTGCAGGCCGGGAGTGCGACACTCGGCGCCGGGTGATGTTTCTTCTGCGGGTGGTAGTCTATGAAGGGAAGAGCGGGCTCCCGGGATGTTCGGGCTCACCCAGTCGGTCGCCCTGCCTTCTTCCGACTTTGCTCGGCCACGCCGGTGAGCTTGCCCTCCGTGCCACCAGGAAATCGCTGAGTTCGCGCCGTCGGGTCTCGACGCAGTGACACCATCACCATGAGACCACCTTGTTGACTGCGGCCGGCCACGACGGTTCCACCATGGGCCGTCACTATTGCTGCGCTCACCGACAACCCGAGCCCGGCACCGGCGGAGCGGGATCGGGCCAGATCTCCGCGGAAGAATCTGTCGAACAAATGCGGTAGGACGTCGGCTGGCATTCCGGGGCCGTCATCCTCGACCGTCACGCGAATCTCTTCGTCGTTTGCTTCGACATATGCGTGGACCGTAGTGCCTTCCGGAGTGTGTTCAACCGCGTTGTCGAGGAGGTGGTTGAAGAGAAGCTCGATCATCCCCGCGTCCACGCGCGCCGATGTATCCACATCTTCTGGCGGGTTGAATTCGAGACGTCGGGAGCCGGCGCGGGTTGACGCACGACGCATTGCACTCTCGAGCAAGCCGGCCACGTCGGTGGGAAGCAGGCGCAGGTGTGCCTCGCCAGCCTCGATTCGCGCCAGCGTCGCAAGTGCGTCGCTGATGTAATGCAGGCGATCCAGCTCCTCGAGGGCACTGGTCATCACGGCGCGGTACTCGTCCTGAGTGCGCTGTCCGCGGAGGGCCACCTCCATTTCCCCCCGCATCGTCGTAATGGGCGTTCGCAGATCGTGTCCTGCGTTGGCGATCATCCGTCGTTGTGCGTCCAGCACACGGTCGAGGCGCTTCAACAGCTCGTTGAGCACGGTCACCAAACCGGCCGCTTCGGCGATGTCGGCGTGGGCGGTGATCCGCTGGCCGCTCGCTCCCGGCAGGATCGCCCTGGCCTGCGCGGTGATATCGCGCATGGGAGTCACGGCCGATTGGGAGAGCCACATGGCGCCGAAGAGGGTCGCTCCAGATCCAAGGACGATCGCCGCCAAGACAAACAGCAGCAGGTTCCGCGTCACGGCGTTGAGAGGCGCCAGGGACGCCGATACCTGCACGACTCCGACACCGCTGCGACCCGGGGCGTACACCGAGCGCAGGTTCAGATCCTGCCACTGCTCGGTACGCCACACGACCTCTCCGGCTCTGGCCAGGACGATGGCGTCGGCGTCGAACGGAAGTGTGATGGCGTGCTGCGTGTTCGCCGCTACCACCGCACCCTCCCAGTCACGCCTGACGACGAATCGGTTTACCCGGTCGACGAAGACTTCGAGGGAGGTTGTCGGAGACTCGGTACGGTCTGCCCGAAACGGCGTGAGCGTCGCGAGGTCAACGTCGAGGAAATTCGCCAGCGATTGGTCGAGCTGCCGGTGGAGGGTCCGCCGAGTCACGAGGTAAACAGCCCCGCCGATCACCAGCAGGGTGACCACCATGGTAAGCGTGAACCTTACGGCCAAAAGGCGGCGGAGCGAACGCATCAGTCTCCCCGGGGTGAGTCCACTACGCCAGGGTGGAGTCCCGAGTACAGCACGGGTTCAATCGTCAGTTGCGCTCGGAGTTTGCCTTGAGGCAGAAACCGACACCGCGGACCGTTCGGACCAGATCGCCGTAGCCAGCCTCCCGGAGCTTTCGTCGCAGGTTTCCGACATGGACGTCGACGACATTGCTCTCCGGGTCGAAATGCATGTCCCAGACCTTCTCGAGTAGCTCCGTGCGCCGCACCACCTCGTCGGGGTGGAGCATGAAGTGCTCGAGCAGGTGGAACTCTCGTGGGGTCAGGTCGAGTTCTTTGCCGTCGACCTTCGCCCCGTGCTTGAGGCGATCGAGTTCCAAGGGACCGTAGGTGAGGCGTTCGAGACGTGCAGCACCGCCCCTGCGCACGAGCGCGCGCAGCCGTGCCAGCAGCTCGTCGAACTTGAACGGCTTGGTCAGATAGTCATCTGCCCCGGCATCGAGACCCCGAACGATGTCCTCGGTGGCCTCGCGAGCGGTCAGCATGAGGATCGGCGTTCTCCTACCCTCACGCCGCAGCTCGGTCGTGACCTGCAGGCCGTTCTTCTTCGGCAGCATGAGGTCGAGGAGGATGGCGTCGTATTCGTTCACGTGAGCGAGTACGGTCGCCTCCTCGCCGTCTGGGGCCACGTCAACCGCATAGCCCTCCTCGCGGAGGCCCATCTCGATGAACCCCGCCACTTTCCGGTCGTCTTCCACTACGAGTATTCGCATTGCAGGGCCAAGGCTACACGAAAACGACTGATTAGGTGCTGAATCAACTATGAAGAATTCTTTAGAATTGGTGTGCTTCCGTCAAGTGACTCGTGGGTGGGAGGTTCACTCGTCGGCGAGGTCGCGGGCGATGTTGAACGTGAAGCGGGAGCCGGAACCGGGCTTGCTCTGGACCAGGACGTCGCCACCGAGCAGCCTGGCAAGCCGGCGGGAGAGAGACAACCCAAGACCGGTCCCCCGGTCCCGGGCATCGCGATGGTTGGCTTGGTAGAACTCCTCGAAGATCGCTTCGTGGTCTTCCGGCGGGATCCCTGGACCCCGGTCCACCACGTCGAAGGCCAGCGTATCCCTCGTGGGCCGGATGGAGATCTTCACCGGTTTGCCCTCCGGACTGAAGCGCACTGCATTTGAGAGCAGGTTTACCAGGACCTGCCGGACTCGGGTGGCGTCGGTCCTGCACGGGCAGGAGGGCTTGCGTGCCGGGGTGTGAAGCGGGACCCCGGCGCGACCAGCCGACGGCTCTACCGCGTTCACGGCGTCTTCCACGAGATCCCAAGCGTCCGCCGGCCTGGAGAGGATCTTCAGCCTGTTGGCGTCTAGCCGGCTGAGGTCGAGAAGATCGTTGAGCAGCTTCAGGGCGTCCTCAGCGGACTCGTACACCTCGCGAGCGGCCCGTGGGGCCTCGTTCTGGTAGCCCCTGACGAACAGATCGGCCCATCCGTGAACAGCCATGAGGGCGTTGCGAAGCTCGTGGCTCATCATGGCGTAGAAGCGGTCCCTGAGTTGCTGCATCTTGGTGAGCTTGCTCAGCAGGCGGTGAGCCTCCTCGTCGAGCTTGGCATTCTCCACGGCCACCGCGGCCTGCGCGGCGAGCATGAAGGCGATGGACTCATCCTCCGCACTGAACTCGTCCGCTCCCAGCTTCTCCCCCAGATACAAGTTGCCGATGGAGCCGCGGCGGCCCACAATCGGGACGCCGAGAAACGATCTGATGGGTGGATGGTTGGGTGGAAAGCCGACCGACTTCGGGTGATCCCTGCTCTTTGGAGATCCCGCTCGTGACGAACTGGGCGAGGCCCTCCCCCGTTTCGGCAAGCACGCCAAGCGCAGCGTATCTTGCCTCGATCACGTCTCGGCCCGAGTCCACGATCTCGCGGAGGACCCGTTCGAGGGATCGCTCGGCGTGGATTCGAATCCCGGCGGCGATGAGCCGTTCGAGCCGGTCTCGAATCCTCGTTTCAGAGGTCTCGGTTGTGGGCACGCTGCCAAGCTAGCGATGCCCTGGTGCTGCGGCAATGCATCGGACCACCCCGCGAATTGTGACCTATGCACTTGACCCTCCCCCCGGGCG
>JBDHFY010000113.1:0-11957 GCA_039590195.1 Gemmatimonadota bacterium
AGGCAGCCTCGGCGCCCCGGGGCCGGTGGTGGAACGGAGCGATCCCGGTCGCCACGCTCGTCATCACCGTGCTGTGGGGACTCGTCTACACGGGGCTCAGCGCGCTGGGGCCCGACGACGAGCCCATCCTGCGGAACATCTTCGGCAACGCCGACCCGTTCACTCCGCTGTTGTGGGGCTCGGTACTGGGATGCGTCGTGGCGGTTGGCCTGGCTGTGCTGCAGCGGATTCTCTCGGTGGCCGAAGCCATGAGGGCCTGGCTGGGTGGTCTCAAGGCCATGTTCCTGGCCGTCGTGATTCTGCTTCTCGCGTGGTCACTCGGCGAAGTCACCCAAACGCTCGGGACGGCACCATACCTCTCTCAGGTGCTCTCCGAGCGCATGCCTCCACAGATGCTTCCCACGTCGGTATTCGTCGTGGCTTCGCTGATCGCGTTTGCCACCGGAACGTCATGGGCAACGATGGCGATCCTGGTCCCGCTCGTGGTGCCGCTCTCCATCGCCCTGACCGGTGGGCTGACGGCGGCGAACAGTGTCGATCAGGCCATCGTCCTTGGTGCGATCGGATCTGTGCTGGCGGGGGCCATCCTGGGCGATCACTGCTCCCCCATCTCCGACACGACGGTGATGAGCTCCATGGCGTCCAGCTGCGACCACGTCGATCACGTTCGAACACAGCTCCCGTATGCGATCATGGTCGGCGCCGTCGGCATCGTGTTCGGGTACATTCCGTCCGCCCTCGGCGTATCGGCGTGGGTCTGCCTGCTGGCGGGAGGTGGAGCCATCTGGGGAGCCATCCTGTTCTTTGGTCAGCCGGTTGAAGCAGCGGCCGAAGTCGGTGAGCCGACGCCTGTGGGGCGCGTTTAGCTGAGACGCTACTCCGCCATGCGAGCCGCCACGGCTAGCGCGCCAAGGGGCGGATCAACCTCTACGTCGACGACATGAACCTGCGGGGCCACACGGCCGAGCGCCTCGACCACTGCCGGACGCAAGGGGGCTCCCATGGCGATCAGTCCGCCGTTCATGGCGACGTCAACCGTTGCGTCATTCGGAAACCGCCGCAGGAGTGCCTGAACGTGGGAGACGAGCTCGTCGATGCCGCTCGTGACGAGCTCGGTCGAGACACGGTCACCCTTGACCGCCGCGTCCCACACGACGTGCGCGAGTCGGGCTACCGCTGCGACGTCGACGGCCAGCAGCCAACGCTGGAACTCCTCATCTGACGCTGCGCGAGCAGCGGAGGGAATGGCTTCGGCGAGAGCCGTGCTCGGTCCGCGACCGTCCTTGCCCCGCAGGGCAGCGCTTATGCCCGCGCGTCCCAGAGCGTAGGCGCTTCCCTCGTCGCCGAAACGCCAACCCCGTCCGCCGACACGCCAGACGACGCCGTCGGCGTCTCGAGCGTGTGCCACCGAGCCAGTACCGGCGCTCAGCAGGATCCCCGGTCCATTTGGAAAGGCGCTCTCGAGCGCAATTGCGCCGTCGGTCGTCACGTGAACCCGCGCGGCGACTCGGCCGGCTGCCAGCGCCGCATGCAGGGCCTCGCAATTCTCCTCGAGCCCGGTTCCCGCGGCCCCAACGACCATCACCTCGAGATCTGCAGCACCGCCCGCCTCTTCCAGCGCCCGGTGCACGGTAGCGAGAATGGCTGCGGCGGCTTCGGAGGCCTTTCCCGGAGGCATCCTCCCCGCGTCGCCACGGGCACGGGCAGTGACCGTGAGATCTGGCCGGCCGACGACGACCTCGGTATGCGAGCCCCCTGCGTCGACCCCTGCGAGCGGTTTCACGGCCTGGCCTTTAAGCGCCGCGCAGTGCTGGATAGGAACCCGGTGCCGAACGTGATGAGCGTGCCCAGCGGCACATACCACGGCCAGGCAAGTGACCCGAGGAAATCGCCGGGTTTCACCAGCACGACCACGACCATGCAGATGGTCGCCACCAAGATGGCCCCGATGGCGTCAGGTTGCCGCGCATGCTTGAGCAGGCCCCCGAGAAGGTACGTACCGAGGAGTCCCCCATACGTAATGGATGCAATCGAAAGCGCCACCACGACCACGGGTTGGTCGCCCAATCGAAATGAGAGCGCACCGCCTACCAGAACCACCGCCCACCCGAAGGTAGCCCACCGTCCGAACGTGAGAAGGCGCCGCGGGTCGCGGTCGCCCGTCAGGCTGGCGTAAAAGTCGTGTGTCGTGGCCGACGCAAGCGAATTGAGAGATGAACTCACCGTGCTCATCGCCGCCGCGAGGATCCCGGCCACCACCAGTCCCGCCAATCCGGGCGGCAGCTGGCTGACAACAAAGCGGGGATAGATTTCGTCGCTCGCCATCACACCGTCGTCGAAACCAGCCGCCCATAGCAGCGATCCCACGAGGAGAAAGAGGGCGAATTGACCGATGACCACGACTCCCGATCCGACGAGCGCCTTGCGGGCGTGGCTGAGGTTCTTGGTGGCGAGAAGCCGCTGTACGATGAGGTGATCTGTTCCGTGTGAGGCCGCCGCCAGCAGCGCTCCGCCGATGACGCCGCTGGCAAACGTGTACGGGATGCGGAACGACAAGGTCCAGTCGATGGCTTTCAGTTTTCCTTCGGCGAACGCCGCGCCCAGGCTATCGCCGAACCCGCCCGCGAGACCTGCAGCCACCACGACGGTGGCGACCCCGCCCACGAGATAGATGACCAGTTGCATGACGTCGACCCACACGACCGCCCTGATGCCCCCCGCCCAGGTGTAGGCCAGCGTGAAGACACCGACGACAATGACACTGGTGGCGAGGGCGTCGAGTCCGAGGCGCGGGATCGACCACCCGGTGACGATGGCCAGGGGGATCGCCGAGGCAAACACCCTGACGCTGTCTGCCAGGGCGCGGACGACCATGAAGACCAGCGACGCCAGACGGCGTGTGGCTGGACCGAACCGCGATTGCAGCCGCGCGTATGCTGTTTCCTGCTCACCTCGGAAGTAGCCCGGCAGCAGCCAGATGGCGACGGCAATGCGACCCACGAGGTATCCAAGCGTGACCTGTAACCATGTGAGATTACTCCTGGCGCCGATCCCCGGGATGGATATGACCGTCAGGGCAGACGTCTCGGTCGCGACGATGGAGAACATGACGGCCCACCACGGGAGCTGGTGGCGGCCGAGGAAGTAATCACCCGCATCCCCGGCCTGGCGCGCGAAGTGCACCCCGATTGCCAGGACCGCGGCGAAGTACACCGCCATGACGAAGAAGTCGAGCGAGGTCACACTGTGGCGCTTGGAAAAAGCAAGAGGCCTGCAGGATCGGCAGGCCTCAGGTGGCTGGTCGCTATCGCAGGCAACCGCTCAGGCCGAGAACGAGCTTCCGCATCCGCACCCGCCTGTCGCGCTCGGGTTGTTGAACGTGAATCCGCTGCCACTGAAGCCGGAAACGTAGTCAATGGTCGTTCCGCTCAGGTATTGTGCGCTAAAGACATCGATGAACAGCCGAAGGCCCTGCTTGTTGATGATGAGATCGTCCTCCAGTGGTTGCTCCTCGATGTTCAGATTGTATTTGAAGCCGGAGCACCCGCCGGGGAGAACCGACACACGGAGCCCCGCCGTCTCCTCGGGAACGGCTTCGGCGGCCATGAAATTGCGGACCTGCTCCGCCGCACCTTCGGTGAGATGAATGTCTACAGTTATTTCAGGCTGCTGAGCGGTCGACATCTCAGGCTCCTCCTAGACAGTAGTGCAACTTAGGCGCACCTGTGTTCGGTGTCAACGCGGCAATGATGGAACTAGTTGACATTGAAGAACTTATGACGCGGACATGATTGCCGATCAGGTGCAGTGTTGCTAAACAGTTGGCCTGCCGATGGTTGACCCTGCTCAGGGCGTTTCGGCGGTCAACGCTTGCACCACCAGATCGGCGACGACGCCCCGGAGTGGTAGGAGGGCACGGTTCTCACGCGTCGGGTGAACTCGATTCGTGAGGAGAATGATGAAGAGATCGCGGGTCGGGTCGATCCAAATCGATGTTCCCGTGAAGCCGGTGTGGCCGAAACTCAAGGGGTCGAGCAGCGTTCCGGAACTCGCGCCGCCGCCCGGCGTCGGCGTATCCCAACCCAGCGCTCGCGTCGAACCCTCCGGACCCGGTTGTCGGTGCGTGAATCTCCGCACCAGTTCGGCGGGTAAGGCCGGTTCGGCACCGGGGTCCAGCCGGTCGTGCCACGCGTCCGAGAGCCAGATGGCAAAACGTGCGAGGTCCGGTCCCGTGGAGAAGAGCCCGGCGTGGCCGGACACGCCGCCCAAATGCGCGGTGTTTTCATCGTGCACCTCTCCGTGGACCAAACGGCCACGCCACGGATCACGTTCTGTCGGTGCGATGCGGTCGATGTCGTCGGACGACGGATTGTAGCGAGTGTCCGTCATCCCGAGTGGCCCGAACACCCTGGCCGCCACAAACCGATCGAGCGTCGTTCCGGCGAGTCGCTCCACGACATGGGTCATCATGATCGCGCCGAGGTCGGAGTACACATAGTGACTCCCGGGCTCGCTTTGCAGGGGAGCCTCATAGATGGCGCGAAGCGCGCCGTCGGCGTCCTCTGTCTCTAAGTGAAGTGGTCGCCAGGCTTCGAGCCCGGAGGTGTGAGTGAGCAAGTGGCGAATCAGCATCCGTTCCTTGCCCGCCCCGCTCATCTCCGGCAGAATCTCCATCACACGCTGGTCGAGATCGAGGTTGCCTTCTGAAACGAGGATCATCGTCGCGGTCGTCAGGCCGATGACCTTGGTGAGGCTCGCCAGATCGTAGATGGTATCTTCGTCAACGCGACGCCTGTCGCTCTCGCCGTACGTTCCCACGACCCCAACATGCGCCACGGCACCACCACGTCCGACTACGAGCACGCCGCCTGGAAACGCTCCCTCGCCGGCTCTTTCTTGAAGGAACCGCGTCACGTTTTCGAGCGCACCGGCTGAGAAACCAGCCGCGTCTGGCTCTACTCGTGGAAGCGGAGGTGCCTGCCGCTCAGGCGTCGCCGTGCAAGCGACGAAGGCCACTGCGGCAGCTAACAGGCGTCTCATCTGACAGGCACCGTGATGCCGAAGCCCCTGGGAAACTTCTCGGAGAGCGTGATCGGGAGGCGTCCGGTGATGGGAACTGTGCCGACCAGGGCTCTCGCGACCGCACGTTCTGTCGCCTGCACGTCATGCCACGCGAGCAGGTATGCACCCAAAAAGCCTGGGATCTGCTTGAGCAGATACGGGCTTCCGAACGACACGAGGACGGTGGGTTTGACCAAAGCCGTCTCACCGACGAGCTGAGCAAGAGAGTCGGGCAACGCCACGTGGCCGCGGGAGGAGATGGGACGCACGCTGCTCGCGAAGACTATGCGGGGAGCGTTCGTGATCACGGCTCTCGCCGAGTCGTACGACATGGGGCCCGACGCTGGGTACAGGCGGAAGAAGGCGACTGTGTCGCCGGCCCGCCGCAGCTCGCGAGTCAGCACTCCTCCAACGGAGCGGTTGGCGTGCTCGGCGTAGGCAATCAGAGCGGTCGCGCCCCTCGCCCCTCGCACGTCTTCTATCGGTCCTCTTCGCACGAGCGTGAGCGCCCGCGCCGCGATGTCGTCGGCGATCTCCTGGTGCGCCCGCTGCCCGACGACGGTGGGGATGCTGTCGAGTGGCACGGTGCGCCGCGTGAAGAGACCGGCCATCTCCTTCAGCTCCAGCATCTTTCGTACGGACCTTTCGAGACGCTCTGGGGAAATCCGTCCGGCGTCGAAAGCCGCCACCATGGCATCGACGGCTTCCTTGAGGTTGTCGGGCATGAGCAGGAAATCACTTCCCGCCAAGAAGGCCTGCACAGCCGATTCCCCAGGGCCGTAACCGCGTACGATGGAACCCATATCGAGTGCATCCGTGACCACCACGCCCTCGAATCCCAGGGAATCCCTGAGGATGCCTCCCATGATGTGGGGTGAGAGCGTGGCTGGCACGGGATTTCGTCCGTCGAGGCAGGGAAGCGCGACGTGGGCGGTCATGACGCTTGTGACTCCGGCGCCGATGGCGGCGCGGAACGGCACCAGCTCCAGCGTGTCGAGACGGGGCCAGCAGGCGTTCACGACCGGAACATCGATGTGGGAGTCGACGCTGGTGTCGCCGTGTCCCGGAAAGTGCTTGGCGGTCGTGTAGAGAGCGTGGTCGGATGCGCCCCGAATGTAGGCGGCGATCAGTTTGGCGGTCTCGGGGGGTGATTCTCCAAACGATCGGGTGTTGATGATGGGATTGTCCGGATTGTTGTTGACGTCGGCCACGGGAGAAAAGGTCCAGTGGATCCCAATCGCCCGTGCTTCGATCGCCGTGATGCGGCCGACCTGGTAGGCGTCCGGCTCCCGACCCGTTGCTCCCAAGGCCATCGGGGCCGGGAAGGCTGTGGCGCCGACCATGCGCATCCCGGCTCCCCACTCCAGGTCCGCCGCCACGATCAACGGAAGCTCCGAGCGCCGTTGTAGGGCGTTCAATTTTGCCGCCGCATCCAAGGGTGACCCGATCGACACGATGATGCCGCCGACGCCAAACTGATCGATCCATGAGGTGGCGGTGTCGAACGCCTCTCCTTCCAACGGGGCATAGGCACCGGAGAGCCACGGCATAATCAGCTGGCCGGCCTTCTCGCGAATCGAAAGCGTTCGCAGAAGGGAATCCACTGTTACCTTTGGCCTGAGGAAAAACTCTTCCCTTGCCGTGGCGGAGTCTCCCGCAAGGAGCGTGGTCGGCTGTCCCGTGTCTGGGGGAGCGTGAGCGCACGCTAGAATCAACAAGCACGCACAGATGGAGGCGTTTTGTCGCACCGTTACTCTATTCCGATTGGGTTGATGTTGTTGCTCGCGTGCTCGGGGGCGGGTGGAGACACGGGCCAGGTCCGCCCCGGTATCGGGGTGCTCATCACCGATTCACTCCACTTGTTGGCCGACTCCCGCGTCGGTCTCCTGACCAACCAAACGGGGATTGGACGGCAGGGCGCGAGCGATATCGAGCTTCTCCTGGACGCCGGGGTTCGGTTGACGGTCATCTTCAGTCCCGAACACGGCTTCCGCGGCGTGTTGAACCAATCGAACATCGGTCACAGCGTCGATGAAGCCACGGGTCTGCCCATCTACAGCCTCTATGGGGAGGTGAGGGCTCCCACCGCGGAGATGCTTTCCCAAATCGATGTGCTCGTCGTCGATCTTCAGGATATCGGAGCACGCACCTATACATACATCTCAACCACTCTCTTGGCCATGCAGGCGGCAGTGGAGACCCAATTGTCGGTTGTCATTGCGGATCGGCCGAATCCCATCGGGGGGCGCGCGATGCAGGGGCCGGTGCTCTCCCTACCGTTTTCCTCGTTCGTCGGGATGTTGCCGGTGCCGCTCAGGCACGGGATGACGCTGGGAGAGCTCGCGCTGTTTGGCAACGACGCCTTACAGATCGGTGCGGCGCTGACGGTGGTCCCCGCAGACGGTTGGCGCCGAGACCTGTGGTTCGATGGCACCGGGTTGTCCTGGGTCCGTCCATCTCCCAGCATGCCCGACTTGGAAAGCGCCACCCATTACCCCGGGATCGTGCTCTTCGAGGCCACGAATCTCTCCGTCGGGCGGGGGACACCGCTTGCCTTCCAGTTGGTGGGGGCACCCTGGCTTGGCCCGCGCGAGATCGTCGAGGCAGTGGGTCCGATGCCCGGCGTGTCACTCACGGACACGGTGGTGACTCCGATGGATCCTCCGGACGGCAAATACGGAGGACAGGCGTTGCCGTCGTTGAAGCTCAGGGTCACCGATCGCACGACGTACGATCCAACCCGGACCGCCGTCGCTGTCCTGGCCGCCGTGAAAGCCCTTCACCCCGATTCCCTGGAGATTCGTTCCCGGCGGCTCGACGAGCGGGCAGGCACGGATTCCATCCGGCTCGCCCTCGGCGATGCTGTGCCAGCCTCCGAGCTGTGGGCGCCCTGGGAAGAGGCCTTGGCCGAGTTCCGCCAGGTGCGGCAACGATACCTGCTGTATCCCTGAACGGGCAATGCGGTGTCCGATGGGCGGGCTTGGGGCTGCAGTTTTGTGTGAGTATGGCCACCAACTCGGCCGTGATGCGCGGCCGCGGTGCCGGCTCCATCCCGGATTGCCGTGGCCAGAGCGGCCCGTTATTGTTACCTGCCTCTCGTCCGGGAGCTCATGAACCTCGTCACCAGATGGCTTTCCAAGCGGGTCGATACCGCGCTCGTGCCGATTGCGAGGGCACTGGTTGCCTTGAGGGTCCACCCCAACACGCTAACGACGGTCAGCTTTCTAACGCTGATGGGTGCGGCCACGGCCTTCGGCATGGGGGGGGTACAGCTCGGTGGCTTTCTGCTGCTCTTGAGCGGCTTCCTCGACATGCTGGACGGCAAGGTGGCACGCGAGGGCGGCACGCTCTCGCGTTTTGGGGCTTTCTATGATTCCACGCTGGACCGGCTGGGGGAGGCCGCGCTCTTCGGCGGTATCGCTATCTTCTTTCAGAGGGGTGGTGTCTCCGATCAGTGGGTAGTGGCCGCCGTCGCGACGAGCATGGCCGCGCTGACCGCCGGGCTCATCGTCTCCTACACGAGAGCGCGAGCGGAAGGGCTGATGATCGAGTGCAAAGTGGGGATTGGCACACGGGCCGAGCGGATCGTGGGTCTGGGTGGGCCAAGTATGTTCTTTGGTGCTGGTCCAGATGGCTTGCTGCTCCTTGGCATCATCGCCGTCATTGCGTTGCTCGCGGTCATCACCATCGTGCAGCGGATCGCACACGTGTACAAGCTGACCAGAGCGGTGCCGACCGAGCAGCCGCCGGTCGCGGAGCCATTTCCCGTGTTAGTCGATTCCTTAAAGAAAGGATCTAGCAGTGATAGAAGCTGAACGCCGGCCGATCGAACCGGCAGAGGGTAAGCTCGGAGTTCTTCTTGTTGGGCTCGGAGCTGTGGCCACGACTTATGTGGCGGGCGTGGAGAATGTGCGACGGGGCCTGGCCAAGCCGATCGGTTCGTTGACGGAGATGGGAACCATACGTTTGGGGAAACGGACCGAGCATCGTTCGCCTCGTATTCGCGAGTTCGTGCCGCTGGCGGATCTGGACGATCTGGTATTCGGCGCATGGGATCCCATCCCCGACGACGCATACACGTCCTGCCACGTGGCAGGCGTTCTCGATGCGCCTCACGTGGAGCCGATTGGGGATTTCCTCAAGGGCCTCAGCCCGATGCCGGCAGTCTTCGACCAGCACTATGTGAAGCGTCTCAATGGTCCCAACGTCAAATCCGGTGCGACCAAGAGAGACCTCGCCGAGGCGTTGCGCGAGGACATCAGAAACTTCAAGGAAGCCAATGGCTGCAGCCGTTTGGTGATGGTGTGGTGCGCGTCCACCGAGGTTTTCATGAAGCCGGGGCCGGCCCACCAGAGCGTGGCTGCTTTCGAGAAAGCGATGCTCGAGAACGACACTGCCGTCTCCCCGGCCATGCTGTACGCGTGGGCCAGCATCATGGAAGGCGTGCCGTTCGCCAATGGGGCTCCGAACCTGTGCGTGGATACGCCGGCGCTCCAGGAGTTGGCCGATCGTCAAGAGGTCCCGATTGGCGGGAAGGACTTCAAGACCGGACAGACCCTGATGAAGACGGTGATATCCCCGATGCTCAAAGTGCGGACGCTCGGTTTGTCCGGGTGGTATTCCACCAACATCCTGGGCAATCGTGACGGCGAAGTGCTCGACGATCCCGAATCCTTCAAGACGAAGGAAGAATCGAAGCTCGGCGTGCTCGAGCACATCCTGCAGCCGTCGTTGTACCCCGACCTTTACGGCAGCATCTACCACAAGGTCCGGATCAACTACTATCCACCACGCGGCGACAACAAGGAGGGTTGGGACAACATCGACATCTTCGGGTGGCTTGGGTATCCGATGCAGATCAAGATCGATTTTCTCTGCCGTGATTCCATTTTGGCCGCGCCGATCGTTCACGACCTGGCAATGTTGTTCGATCTCGCGCAGCGCGCGAAGCTGTCAGGCATTCAGGAGTGGCTCTCGTTCTATTTCAAGAGCCCCATGGCGGCTCAGGGTGTTCCCCCCGAGCACGACTTGTTCATTCAGCACACGAAGCTGAAGAACACCCTGCGGTGGTTGATGGGTGAGGAACAAATCACTCACCTCGGCATCGAGTATTACGAGTACGAGCGCGTGTGAGTGCGGCGGCTGCCGCTGTGCAGACCCACGATGAGCGTTCGCGTCTCGGGTCTGCACCGCGCGGCACCCCTCGACGTCCCGACTTCCCTTTTCCGGAAGTGGGCGACTACCTTTCCCGGGGATTATTGACGGCACTCGAAGGCCTCGTGGCGACGCGGATGGTGGCCAGACCAGCGCGGCACGCTGCGACGGTGGGTTGAACGAGTATGGGCAATACGCGAGTGACGCTCCCTGTCGAGGGCATGACCTGCGCGGCGTGCGCCACCACGATCCAGAAACGTCTCCGCGGCACGTCAGGCGTGTTGAACGCTGGCGTGAACTTCGCGACCGGCAAGGCGACGATCAATACGGAGGTCGGGGGACCGAGCCTCGTGGATCTGGTGCAGGTCATCCGAGATGCCGGTTACGACTGCGCCCGATCCACGGTGACCTTCACGGTGGAAGGGCTCCACTACGCCTCCGGCGTCTCCAAGATAGAAAAAACCCTGCTGAGAATCCCTGGTGTTCTCGACGCGACCGGCAACCAGGCGACGGAAACCGTCTCGGTAGAATACGTGCCTGGAATGGTCACGGCTCAGCAACTGCAAGATGCCGTTGAGGGCCTTGGATTCGCGGTACCCGAGCCGGGGGCCGAAGAGGACCCCGTCGAACGAGACCGGCTCAGACAGTCTGCCGAGATCCGCAAGCTCGCGGCGAAGTTTGCCGTGGCGGCGTTCGCCGCCATCGTGACCATGATTGGGTCGATGCCGCTCATGGGTGAAATGAGTGTCAAGGGCAACGATCTCGTGGTCCGGCTGTTGCGCCCTATCGACGTGGCGTTGCAGTCGTCAATGCCCCAACTCTACGCGCTCGATCCGCTCTCGCTCAAATTGGGACTTCTGGTGGTCACGCTCCCGGTGCTGTTCTGGTCGGGTCGCCAGTTCTTTGTAAGCGCCTGGCGCGGCGCCCAGCATGCCACCGCCGATATGAACACCCTGATAGCCGTTGGCACCGGTTCGGCATTCCTGTTCTCCACCGTGGCGACTGTGGCGCCCGGGGTTTTTGAGAACGCCGGCTTGCCTGCGGACGTGTACTTCGAGTCCGTGAGTGCGATCATCGCGCTCATTCTGTTTGGACGAATTCTCGAGGGCCGCGCGCAGGCCCGGACCTCCGACGCCATCCGGGAACTACTCTCGCTGCGACCGAAGACCGCCCGCGTGCGTCGCGGTGGCCAGGACCAAGAGGTCCCCGCCGATGAAATCGAGGTCGGTGACGAAGTAGTGATCCGCCCGGGTGAAGCCATCCCCGTCGATGGCGAAATCATCTCCGGTGAGTCCCACGTCGACGAAGCGATGCTCACCGGTGAGCCCATGCCTGTTGAGAAACTCGTCGGTCATGGGGTCAGCGGCGGGACGATCAATGGGGCGGGGTCGCTCGTCATTGAGGCACGCGCTGTCGGAAGGGACACCGCCCTAGCCCAAATCGTTCGGCTCGTCGAGGAAGCACAGAGCAGTAAGGCCCCCGTGCAACGATTCGCTGACCGGGTGGCGGCGGTGTTTGTACCGACGGTGATGCTGATTGCCATTGCGACCTTCGCGGGCTGGATGGTGTTTGGCACGGAATCCAGGCTCGTCTTTGCCATGGTCGCCTTCGTCACGGTGCTGATCATCGCGTGCCCGTGCGCCCTCGGACTCGCGACGCCGACGGCCATCATGGTGGGAACCGGCAAGGGCGCTCAACACGGCATCCTCATCCGGGGTGGCGAAGCCCTCGAGGCGATCCAG
>JBDHFY010000114.1:0-11955 GCA_039590195.1 Gemmatimonadota bacterium
CTTCCGATAACATGCGGCGTGTGCCACGCTCCCCACGGGTCGCCGAACACCGCCAACCTGCGGAAGCCCATCGAGAACGCCTCGTCGGATCATCTCTGCGTGGCGTGCCACTCGCGGCGGGGGGAGCCACCGTCATCCCATGGGCCCCACGGAGCGCAAGGGCCGATTGTGCTCAGCGAGGACGTGGGCTGGATCCCGCCCGGACTTGCCGAACTGCCCACGCACCCGCACGGTCAGAATAACGAAAACCTCTGCGCGACATGTCACGTGGCGATGTTCAGCGTGTCCGACCCACAAACCGGCAACTTCGTGTTCCAAAGCGTCGGGCATACGTTCGAGGCCATCCCCTGCTTGGACAACGCCGGATTGCCGGTGGCCGGACCGTGCGACGTTCTCAATCGCGATTTTCGCGGGTGCGTTGACTCTGGGTGCCACTCCAACGCCACGGCCGCCCGAGGGTTTTTCGTGAGCAACCGCAGGAACGTCAACCAACTCCTGGACCAGATCTGGTTCGACACCAACGGCGACGCACAGCTCGATTCGTTCGACGACGGGTTGCTGCCACGAGTCGTGGGCCAGCACGATCCCTCGCAGTTCGACCTGTCGGACGACGTGGTGACGGTGGCCGAGGGCGCTCTGTGGAACGCGCAGCTCGCCGCGACCGATGACCGACCGTGGTTCGCCGACGGAGAAGTCTTCGGTGAGCATTTCAGTGCGCACCCATCGGGCGGAAACGGGGTGCATAACCCCAGGCTCTTGAAGACGTTGCTAGCGGAGTCCATCCAGGCCCTCATGGACGAGTACGGTTTGACGCCGAGATAGGTAGCATGAACCTGGAGGCGAAGCCCGCACGAAATCGGCGGCAGCCGTTGCCCGGTGCGGGCATCAAGACGTAGGAGGCAAGGTGATGAAGTGTGATCAGGTGGGGGACGACAACAGAACCGTGGCGGACGGCGTATCCACCACCTATGAGCCGTGGCGCCGACGGCGGACGATCGCTGCCACCGTGATTGTGGGGGCGGCCTTCGCTGCTGGACACATCGGCTCCCTCGAGGCACAGCAGTGGCGCGGCCGCGCGCACACGAGGGTGCAATATGTGCAGGCGCGGACGCTCGTGTGGGATAGTGTGGCGGTGGATCAGACGACCGGCGACGGTTCGCTACGACTGTCCGGTACGACACAAGTCAGGTGCGCACCGGCCACCGACTACTGCTACTTCTCGCGGGCGGGACAGACCAGAGTCACGTCACCGGTCACCCAAGATGTCGACCTGAACGTCTGGGGTTTCGGCGTGCAGGGGCTGCGCCTGTACGGGAACGCTCGCTTTCGCGGCGCCATCAGCGGCACTGATTTCTGGCCGCGGGCCGACGACCATGTCGACCTCCTCGCCGGGTACCTCGAGCTGCAGCGGAGCCGCTACCGGGTCCGCCTGGGCCGGGACTACCAGGTGAGTGGGCTGGGCTACTACGGCTATGACGGCGGTTCCGCAGTCCTGCGGCTCCGCCCGGCCCGTTTGGAGGTCGAGGCATACGGGGGCATCGGACTCGAACGGGGACTTGCGGATCGCCTGGATTCCGATGCCCTCTCGTCTCTCGATGAGTTTCAGCCCCGCAATTCGAACTTCCTCTTTGGAGTGCGGGCCTCGGCCCGGCCGGTCGCGAGGGCATCGGTGGAGGCCATTTACCAACGGGAGGAGGAGCGTGGCGCGGGCGGGCTGGCCTCCGAGCGAGTCGGGGTAGAAGCCACCTACACGCCGACGGCCGGCATCTGGCTCCAAGGCCACGCCGATTACGACCTTGCCACCGACTGGTGGGGCAAGGCCGGAGCGACCGTCGGATGGTCCGTGAACCCCCAGGTCTTTGTCGAGGGAAAGTTCTTCCGGTACCGGCCGGTGTTCAGCCTGCAGACCATCTGGGCGGCCTTCAATCCGACTCCCTACACCGGTTGGGGCGTGTCGGTCGGCCTTCGCCCCATCGACGATCTCTCCTTCTCCCTGCTTGGCGAGCGGCGAGACTACGGGGAAACTGACGCCGAGGTCCCCTTCGAGGTCACGACCGACCGAACCTGGCGCGCCGGCGGTTCCGCGAGCTGGCAGCCGCAGGAGAAGTGGCGTTTGGACGGGGGGTATTGGGTGAATTTGAGCTTCGGGTCGGCGACCAGCACCGGCCAGTTTCGGGTGAGTGCACAACCGCTGGATAAGCTGTCCGTCGGAGGAAGGTTCTCCGCGTTCCAGCAGATCGGAGAGTTTCGGGTCGGGGAGGGGAGGGTCTGGAGCGTGGGCGCCGAGGCGCAATGGGACACGCCGGTGGGAACGTTGTGGGGGTCCGTCGACCGGTATCGTCACGACCGGCAAGAAAATGACGATGTCCTGCCGGACTGGACGCAAACGCGGGCCTCGTTCGGCATGTCATTCTACCTGGGCACCGAACCGGGGAGGACGCCGTGAAAGCTCGACGAATCGTAGCCGTTTCCATCGGTGTCGGCCTGAGCGTGCTGCTGGCGGCGTGGGGCTGGGCCCCAACCGAAGCCCAGAGCGTGGCTGATCGTGAGTTCGCCTATCCGCGCCAAATGCACCCCGCCGGCTGGCTGGAAACCCACGGTCAAGAGGCGGGTGCCGATGCGACCGACTGCGCCGCTTGCCATGCCCCAAGCAGCTGCCGCTCGTGCCACGTGGAACCGGTGCCCACCCCCATCAGTCGGATGCCCGCTCGCGAGGCCGGCATCCCGATAGCGCGGCGCGCTCCGGACTACCATGTCCCGACGTGGTCGGAGAATCACAAGGCGCGCGCGGCCGCCAACACGGCCCAGTGCCAGACCTGCCACACCCCTGACGCGTGCTCGAGTTGCCACACCACTTCGGCAGCCGCGCCACCCCCCGGAAAACGTACCGGCGGGTATCACGTCGGCAACTTTCAGATACAGCATTCGGCGGCCGCGTTCGGCCGCGAGGTTGAGTGCGCCACCTGTCACAACCCGGAGGCGTTTTGTCGCGATTGCCATGTCAGTCGCGGGTTGGGCTCTGAGGGCCGCTCAGACCGTGGATTCCACAACGAGAATCCGACGTGGCTGTTCGGCCACGGGCAAGCCGCCCGCCAGGGGCTCGAGAGCTGCGCGACGTGCCATTCGCAGGGGGATTGCCTGAGTTGTCACTCGGCATTGGGCGGCCGCAACATTAATCCCCACGGACCGGGCTTTGATGCCGAACAGCTGCGCTCGAAGAATGAAGCAATGTGCTTGACTTGCCACCTCTCCGTCCCGGAATGACCGTGACGTAGGTAGAGAGGCTGGTCAAGGAGGTCACGTCCTTTAGTTTTGGTGGAAGCAGTCTTATTTAGATTCGGAGGGCGTGACCACGCGCCACGATGCGTAACGCAAGAGACCTATGGTTGGGCAAACGGTGTTCGCCCAACCGGAAGGGAGCAGATACAATGATTGATCGGCGCTTCATCGGTACTGGAGGTGTGATCCTGCTTGTCGGCCTGGTGGCAACACCGGCATTCGGCCAGACGCCTCCCGCGGTACAGCACGACCTCGCCGGCCGCGACCAGTGCCTGATGTGTCATACAGCGGGCGCCATGGAAGCCGTGCCCGACATGCCGGCGAGCCACGCGGATCCACCAAACGAGACGTGCCAATGGTGTCACGCGCCAGACGCCACCATGCAGACCGCGACGCCGCCGGCGATCGCCCACGAACTCGAGGGGCGCGACCAGTGCCTGATGTGTCACACCCCCGGGAGAATGGAGCCGGTGCCGGATACCCCGGCGGACCACGAGGGAAGAGCGGAGAGTTACTGTCAGCTCTGCCACAAGGCCGGCTAAGCATCAGTAAGCCCCGGGAAGCATGACCGCCTGTCGCATCGCCCACCCCCGGGCGATGCGACGGCCCCGGTGGCGACCCCACGTCCAGCCCACGACGAAGGCGACTCCCGCCGACGTTCGGCCCCCTTTCAGGCATCTCGAGAGAATGTGATCTACGTCACAATCCTGCTCCGGGACGCCCTTCGCGCATGGGGCCCGGGAGATCCCGGAAAGCCCCCGGCCACCGCCCAACGGTTGCGTGCGACGGTAGTGCCCTTCAGCGACGCCTAAAGCCTTCCGGCACTGATTACGTAGTGATCGCTGGAGTTCCGTTGCCGTAGCGATTCCCCTCGCCGGAGCCTGGAACCGGCTCCGGAGGGCGGGCATCGGCACAGGAAGAATTCAAATGGATTCGGTGTCGTCTGATATCGTTAACCGTGTTACTTTCCGAGCAGCACGTCTTTCCCACCTTCCACTTGAGACCGTGCAGATGATCGCGTCGTTCGGTTTGTGGAGCCTGTCGAGGCTCTACAGCGGGCGGGAGACGCTGTAGCCGCAGGTGGATCGGCGACTCGAGGGAGCTGTTGGAGCCGATTGCCAAAGTCCGGCCCAGCTGCGAGGGATGGAGTGGGTACGGTTGAGCGCCTTCCAAACAGCACCCGATACCCCCGAACCCCACGGCCTCGGAACGGCTCTGATTTGGAAGGAGTGTGACGGCCATGGATCCTAGCGCAAGGAACGCCGGTTCAGGGTGGGGGTTCAACGAGCTCCTGCTCATTGGCGTCATACTTCTCATGATGACGGGAATCGGCATGGGGACCGCCCTCTACGTGCTCCCGACCGAGCGTCTCGAGATCCCCCAGCTCGATCCGACCATCCGCGTGGCGAGAGTCGCCGAGTTCCCGGTCGGCGCCAGTCGCATCGTCAACTGGGGAGATCAGATCATCCTGGTCGTCCGCAGCGCCGAGGAACAGTACTCCGCGCTGCAGGGAACAGCTCCAAACAACGGCTGTATCCTCCGCTGGGACGCGGAGTCGCAACGGGTCGTCTCGCCCTGTAGCCATCTCGTCTACGATCTCCATGGTCACGTCGTCGCCGGACTCACCATCGAGCCGCTGAAACAGTACGCGGTGTCGGTGCGGGCCGGCATCATCTCCGTCACCGACTAGCGCCATGATCCGCCGTCCGACCGTACTCGTCTTCCAGTGGCTGACTCAGTTGGTGACCGATCTGAAGGACAGCACTGACGCGAGTCTCCTCGGCGTGGCCCGTTTCCTCGGTCTGCTCTACGGGCCGATCGACCGGCGCCTCCCGATCGACAAAGCGTGGCGCAAGGCTATGACCTACCGGCTGCCGAGCTATGTCGGCTGGCGGCATGCGTTCGGAGGCATCACATATCTCCTCTTCATCGTGCTGGTCGTGACCGGCGTTTTGCTGGCGCTCTACTATCGACCGTCGGCACAGGAGGCGTATCCGAGCATTCAGCATATCGTCTCCGACGTCACCTTCGGTTGGCTCGTCCGCGACGTGCATGTGTGGGCGGCGAACCTCATCGTCATCGCCACGCTCGCCCACATGGCCCGCGTGTTCTTTGCCGCGGCCTATAAGCCTCCGCGAGAAACCAACTGGCTGATCGGGTTGCTGCTGCTCTTTGTGGTGTTGGCGTTTGGGGCCTCGGGCTACCTACTCCCGTGGGACCAGTGGGCATACTGGACGGTGACCGAGGTTCTCGGTTCGGTGGACGTCGTCCCGGTGTTCGGTACGGCCCTCGCGGACGCCCTCAAAGGCGACGTGATTGCGTCCGGCGCAACACTGAGTCGGTACTTCGCGCTGCACGTGATCGTTCTTCCTTGGATTGCGTTCGCCCTCCTCGTCTACCACTTCGTGCTGGTGAGGAGGCGGGGCATTGCTCCGCCGGCCGGCGTCGAAGTGGAGCGAGAGGGAAGCGTCCCATTCTTCCCCAATCATCTCTTGCGCTCGTTCATCGTCTCCGTGTTGGTGTTGGCGGTGCTCTTCTCGCTGGCCGCGCTTTCTCCGCGCCCCATCGGTGAGCCGGCCAACCCGTTCGTTGTCCCGGACGAACTGGTATCCACATGGGTGCCCGTGGACGTGTCCCTTGCGCTCATCCACTTCTTCGGCCATTGGGGCCTTGCCCTGTTCACCCTGCTGGGACTGAGCTTGGTGCTGATTCCACTCTTCGACCGTACGCCACAACGAAGGATGCGCCAGCGGCCTGTCGTCACCGCGCTCGGTCTCATCTTCTTCACCGGTTTCGTCGCCGCATGGCTGGCGGGACGGCAGATCCGAGGCATCCCAACCGTCACTCCCCAGACGGAGGTGCTGGACGAACGAGGTCAGCAGCCCACACCCGGCACGCCGCTGCCGGAACTCGGTCCTTCGCCGATCCGGCCCAGCGTGCGTGACTCGGTACGCCCCGGGAGGGAGCCATGACTCGCGGGGGCATGGCAGGAGCGCTCTTGCTTGCCGGCGTGCTCATGACGTTGGCGGCCCAACGACTCGCCGCGAGGCAGGATCAACAGCCCGGGGCCCGCCTGGATACGTCATACGGCTGTATCGTGTGCCACGCCGACAAGCGCCGCGCGTTTACCCTCGGTATCCACTCCGAGCGCGGGATTCGCTGCCACGACTGTCACGGCGGCAACCCCGCGGCGCTCGAGACAACCGCCGCGCACCGCGGGCGTTTCATCGGGACCCCGGACAGGCTCGGGACGGTGACGGTCTGTTCAGCGTGTCATGCGGATCCCGCACAGATGCGGCAATACGGCTTGCACACCGATCAGCTTGCTGAGCTGAGAACGAGCCGTCATGGCCAGCTCTTGCTCGGTCAGGGGAATCAAGACGCCCCGAGCTGCACGAATTGTCACGACGCGCACACCATCCTGCCCCCGGAGGACGCCAGAAGCAACGTGCATCCGACGAACATTTCCGCCACCTGCGCCGGTTGCCACGAGGACGCGCAGCTCATGGGCAAGTACCGTCTCCCGACGACACAGTACGAGGAGTTCCGGGCCAGCGCGCACGGGGTTGGTCTGTTTGAGCGACAAAACCTCGCCGCGCCGACGTGCATTGGCTGTCACGGCTCCCACTCCGCCCTACCGCCGGGCGTCAGCGAAGTGGTCAATGTGTGCGATCAATGCCATGTGCTGGTCGGTCGGGCCTTCAACCTAGGTCCCCACGCAGAGGCCGCACGTTCGGGCGAACTCCCAGGCTGTCTGGGCTGTCACAGCAATCATGGCACGGAACGCGTTCCCCCCGACGAACTCGCTGCGACCTGCACGCCCTGTCACGAACTTCAGAGCAACGCCACGCTCATGGGCGTCGAGATCCAGGAACAGGTCAGCCGGGCGGCGGAAGAGCTGGAGCTCGCTCAGCGGGCCATTGAAGAACTCACGATGGTGGGTTACCCGGTGTCGGATGCCCGCTTCCGCTATCAGGCGGCCCTCACGAATTACCTCCAGATGGCGCGGGTGCAGCATCAGCTCGATGTGGAGCAGTTGCAGGACCTGGCCTTGCGCGTCGGCTCCATCTCCCGGGAGATCAGGACCACGGCGGAGGTGCGGATGGAACACCGTTGGGAGCACCAGCTGTGGCTGATCCCGGTGTGGTTCCTGGGACTCGCGGCCGTGCTGTTTGCCTGGTTCATGCTCCGCCGCGTGCGAAGGGAAGGCGCGTAGGATGCCGGTTGCCGATTTCCTGCAGCGCTTCTCGCGCCCCCTCAAGATCACCATCCAGGTGGGCATCCTCGCCATCATTCTCGCGGCGCTCGGCACGGTGGGATTCATCGAGTACAGCGCACAGCCGGGGTTCTGCGACAACTGCCATCTCATGGAACCCTACTACGAGTCCTGGGCCGGCTCATCTCACAACGACGTGCCCTGCATCAGTTGCCATTACGCGCCCGGGATCAAGGCCGAGGCGATGGGTAAGCTGCAAGCCGCGAACCAGGTGGTGAAGTACGTGACGGGCACGTACAGTGTGAAGCCCTGGGCCGAAATCGAGGACGCCGCGTGCCTCCGATCCGGTTGTCACGAGCAGCGACGCCTGGAGGGAGAGGTTGCCTACCTGGGAGTGCGGTTCGACCACGCGCATCATCTGGGCGAGCTTCGGCGGGGCAAACAACTTCGCTGTACGAGCTGCCACTCGCAGATCGTCCAGGGGGATCATCTCACCGTCACCGCGACGACTTGCTATCTCTGTCACTTCAAGAATACGGATCAAGGCGAACCCATTGCCGGATGCACGGGGTGCCACACATCGCCGTCGCGGCTTGTGTCGCCGGCGGGCTTCGTGGTCGATCATCCGCAATATGTCGAGGACCTGGTTTCTTGTGTCTCGTGCCACGGTGAAGTGGCCTCGGGCGCAGGTATCGCCGAGGAGAATCGCTGCTTCAACTGTCACAACGAAGCGGACCGCCTGGAGCAATTCGGGAACACGACGCTGCTTCACCGCGTTCACATCGCCGAGCGCAACGTCGAATGTACGCAGTGTCACACGCCGATTGAACACCGCGTGGTCTCGATTACGCCCACGGCGGATCTGGATTGCGGGTCATGCCACCAGCAGGTGCACGCCGCGCAACAGCAATTGTATGCGGGGGTCGGCGGCCACGGTACGGAGAACAAACCGAGCTCGATGTATCTGGCCAGGGTGTCGTGCCAGGGGTGCCACGGGCTCCCGACGGACGTGGCGGGTCACGAGCAGGTTCAGGCGGCCGGTGAAGCCACGTGCATGTCTTGCCATGGTATCCGCTATGCCAATATCCTGCCGTCGTGGCAACGGGAGATGGAACGCAAAGTCGGCAAGGTGGAAGCGGTGTTGGCCGGGGCCCGTAGCGCACTCGGGGCCGCCTCCCCCCGCCGGCGCGCGCCGGCCGACAGCCTGCTGCTGCTCGCCGCTGACAACCTCGAACTCGTGCAGGTCGGGAGGGGGGTGCACAATGTCACATTCGCTGACGAGCTGTTGCGCTCTGCCCTCGATCTCGTCCGGCAAGCCGTGGACAGCGGACGGTTACCGTACACCATCCCGGCCATCGACCTCGGCCCCCCGGTCACCGAGGGTGCGTGTTTGCAGTGCCACCTCGGCATCGAGCGCCGAGCGGTGTCTTTCCGCGGGCGCACGTTCGATCACGAACGGCATGTAGTCAACGGCGCGCTGGCGTGCGCCAACTGCCACACCGCTCTCGACGATCACGGCCGCACGACGCTCGCCAACGCGTCGAGCTGTGATGCATGTCATCACCGACAGATCGACCCGATGAACTGCGCGAGCTGTCATGGAGGCCCCGGCGGCATGCCCGAGACCCCGATTCCCGTCACGACGGGGAACTTCCCTCACTCCACCCACCATGACGCGGGATTCCCCTGCGCGTTCTGCCACAATGCGCCCAGCATGAGCACCGCCGCCCTCGACTGCACGACCTGTCACGAGATGCACCATCAACCGGACAACACGTGCCTGTCGTGTCACACTGGCGACCCGAAGGCCATCCACACCACGGAGATGCACGGTATGTGCGTGCAGTGCCACGGGGATCGGATCAAGGGGCTGACTCGGTGGACGCGGCAGATCTGCACAACCTGCCACACGGATCGCGTTGAACACTACGAGCCGGTCGTGTGCACCGATTGCCACGCCATGCCGGCGCTGCAAGCCGTCGGTGCTCGGCAGCCGGACGCACACGGCGATCTGTCCTGGACGCGCCCGAACGCTCTACCGCAGCTCGCAGCCGAGAGGCTTCGTGCTACATCGCGGCAAGGTCGCGCGAGGGAATGGGTCGGCCATGAGGACCGACCAGACCACTCTCCTGGGAGGTCACCGTCGGCTCACCGGTGACCCGGGGTAGTCGTCCGCCACTACCTTCCCGGTAGCAGAGAAACCCATGTTGTAGGGGGACAAGCAGGCGTCCGAATGGAGTACTGAAATGCGTGCGTTTCACACAACGCTATCCGTATCACTTGTCGTGGCGGCGCTAGCAACAACCAGCCCGGCTGCGGCCCAGGACAGTGAAACGTGCCTGGTGTGTCATACAGATGAGTTGTTTTTTCGAAATATCGAGGGTGGCGCCCGCCTCGTCGTCCCTCGGGAGCAACATACTGCCTCGATGCACGGGGCCGTCGGCCTCCAATGCGTCACCTGCCACCAAGGGATGACCTTCCCGCACACAGGAGATGAGCCACCGGCCACGTGCACTCCGTGTCACAACAATGTGGAGGCGGTGTACGCCGCCAGCCGGCACGGCTTCGCTGCCGGACACGGCAATCATAGCGCACCAACGTGCGCGAGTTGCCACGGGGCCCACGACATCCTCCCGGGTGGCGATCCTAGATCAACGACGCACAGGGTGCGGTTGCCCGCGACCTGTGGCAGCTGCCATGGGGCCGAGGGACTCCTCACCGAAGAACTCGTCAGGTTGCCGCGGACGTTTGACGCCTACTCGCGGTCCGTCCACGGGCGCGGAACCGCCCGGGGGCTTGCGGCAGCCGCCTCCTGTGCCGACTGTCACGGCGTCCACGACCTCAAAGGCCCCGGCGATCCTACATCCAAGATCAACCCACAGAACGTCGCTGCCACGTGCGGCCAGTGCCATCCGGATACTCAACTCGAATACGCCAACTCGATCCACGGCCGCGCGCTCGACGCCGGGATCAGCGACAGTCCGACGTGCACCGACTGCCACGGCGAGCACCTCATCCTGTCCTCCGAGGATCCGGAGGCGAGGACGTACGGGGTCAACCTGGGCACCCAGACCTGTGGCCCGTGCCACAACGACCCCCTGATCATCGGCAAGTACAGCCTGGAAGCGGGTGTCGTCGGCACCTACGTGGACAGCTATCATGGGTGGGCGTCGCGCAGCGACTACGAGCGGGCGGCCACGTGTGTCAGCTGTCACACGACCCATTCCGTGTTGCCGGCAGAGCACCCCGAGGCTTCCATTCACCCCGACAACCTGGTCGAGACGTGTCAGAGCTGTCACCCAAACGCCGATCTGAGTTTTGCAACCAGCTACACTCACGCCACGACTTCCATCGACGCGAACCCGATCAATCGTTTCGTTCGCAACCTCTACCTCGTGCTCATCGTGGTCACCATCGGGGGCATGGCCCTGCATAATCTGGTGATCATGAACTTTTACGTGATCGAGCGCCGGAAGACGGAGCGTCGCGAGAAGCTGGTGCTGCGCCTGGATAAATGGCAGATCCTGCAACACACCCTGCTGACGATCAGCTTCGTCTTGCTCGTCCTCACCGGCTTCGCCCTCCGTTTCCCCGATGCCTGGTGGGTCCGCGCGCTGGCCGAGCTGGGAATGACGGAGCCGGTGCGACAGGATCTGCACCGGATCAATGCCGTGTTACTCATCCTCGTAGCGATCCACCACATTTACTACGTCTCGGCAGGCAAACGCGGGCGAACGGAGTTCCGGTCGATGGTGCCGACCTGGCAGGATGTGAAGGACATGTTCACCACCCTTCGCTACTACACCTGGCGCACGAAGGATCGGGCCAAGTTCGGACGCTACGACTACACGCAGAAGGCCGAGTACTGGGCGTTGGTGTGGGGAACCGTGATCATGGTCATCACCGGCTTGATCCTTTGGTTCCCGGAGCTGGCCGTGAAGGTCTTCCCGTCCCAGCTCGTTCCCATCTCGCAAACGATCCACTACTACGAGGCGTGGCTAGCAACCCTGGCTGTTCTGGTCTGGCATTTCTTCTTCGTATTCTTCCATCCCGCCGAATACCCGATGAGCTGGACCTGGCTGACCGGCAAGATGGCCGAGAAGGATGTGCAGGAACATCACGCTCGATGGTACGAGGAGGAGCTCGAGGGGGCCGCGGTCAGTGCGTCCGGTGAGGCGGCCGCCGGAGCCGGCACCGACCAAACCGACTCTTAAGGCCTTCGCAACGGCCTGCCACGAGCGGTGCGGCAACGTCACTCGCCGCAGACGCTCTGCTCGCGACCTGTCAATAAAGGTCGCGATGTGGTCCGGGTGGCTCGGCGGTACGGACCGTGACCGCACCTTCCGTGCCATACACGACGGTGTGCAGGGAGCGTTAAAGAACCCTTAATCCGCGATTCACCGTCCTCGTCACGGATGCCAGGTATGATGGGGTGGCACGCACCTGGCAGTCGACGACCG
>JBDHFY010000115.1:0-15660 GCA_039590195.1 Gemmatimonadota bacterium
GCCGTCATCAGCCAAGACCCGTCTGCCTGCTTCTTCCGAATCTCGAGGTACTTGCCCCGCTCCTGGATGGGCTCGGGCACACCTTCCGGCGCCAGAGTCATCGTAAAGGTCCCTCGGACGAACGCCATATCCCCACGGCCTTCCATTTCCTCGATCGTGAGGTCCATCTGCGTTACTGGAGGAAAGGCCTCCATCCATGCCTGGATGTTTGCCCGGCCTTGGATTGCGGCTTCGTTGGGTGGCATTAACGTCGCATCCTCGGTGTAGAGCGCCGCGACCGCGGCTCGGTTGCCGGACACGACGTTCTCAGCGAAGGTATCCGAGCCCGCCCGGATAGCGGCGGCGTCGGCATCGGATAACATTGCGGGCCCGCCCTGACAAGCGGTGACGGTGAGTGCGAGTCCCACCAACGCCGGCAGCTTTCGTGACAGCATGGCCGCCTCCTGTGAAGATCGAGAATGGGCAAACTTACAGCGGCAGGGGGATATGTCAATCGATGGTTGCCCCCAACCCAGCGCACCCCCAGGGAGTAGGGTGTTGGGAGTAGAGTGTGGGGAGGAGGGAGTGTCGATTACCTCTTGCTCGCGTGGTGGAGGACCAAGGGGAGCTTAATGCAAATCCGCGTTCATCCGCGTTTATCTGCGGCAAACTCAACGCGCGGGGTGTAGGGTGTCGGGTAGGGTGTACGGGATTGTGCTCAGCCCTCACCCACACCCCACACCCTACCGCTCCGGGCCCCCCTTCGCGAGCATGCGCTCCGCGAACTCCACCCGACCCGAGATCTCCTCCATCCGTTCGTGCAACTCGTCACGGAACGCGGCATTGTCAGCCCGCAACTGCTCGATGGCATGATGGAGCGACTCGTTGCTCTCCAGCACCTTTTTGACGTCTTTGGTGCCGATGCCGCCCCGAGCCTTGAACCAGGTGGCGATCACAATGCTCAGTCCTATCGCGCCCCCGCCGATTGCCAATACCATTCTGAGGATTCCTATGAGGTTGTCGATCTGGTATGGCTCCATCTCAGCATTTCCAGCAAGTCGAGTGAGACCGCGCCTCGCCGTCAGGCTCGAGTTCCTGCGCGACGCGAGCTGAGATACTAAGATGTAGACGGGGCTACGGCGTGGGAAGGTGACGGGCCGGCCCCGCTGGCGCCGGGCGAATATCTCTGGCGGCGGTTACATTCTCATGCGCTGCACTGCACCCAAAGGAGGCTCGTGTGACACACGGTGTTCCCGTGATTGACATTGCCCCACTTCGTGGATCCGGCGGCTCGGCGCAAGCGGGCCGGACGGTCGACTCCATTGGTGCCGCGGCCGGTGAGTGGGGGTTTTTCCAGGTGGTGAACCACGGCGTGCCTGACGATCTGATCCAACACCTGTGGTCGGACACTCGTCAATTCTTCGCGCTGCCGCGCAACGTCAAGCGCGAGATCTCACGAACCAAAGAGAATGCCCGGGGCTATTACGACAGGGAGCTCACCAAGAACAAGCGGGACCTCAAGGAAGTCTTCGATTTCGCGGGTGTGCTGCATCTTGAGCTTCCCGAGGACCACCCCGACAATCGCGCCGCCGTCGACGGCTCCAATCAGTGGCCGCGCGCGCTTCCCTCGTTCAGGGGGACAATGCTCGAGTACTTCCGGGCATGCGAGGGTCTAGGGCTGAGACTCCTGGAAGCACTGTGCTTGGGATTGGACGTCGATGCGGACGCACTCCGCCCGCACTTCAACCCCATCCACACGAGCTTTGTGCGGCTCAATTACTATCCCCTCGCTGACCCCCTGGAGCCTGAGCTTGCAGCCGCGACCACCGATCTGGGAGACATGGCGCTCCACCATCACACCGATGCAGGTGCGTTGACGATCCTGCTCCAGGACCACGTGGGTGGCCTCCAGGTATTTGCGAACGACACGTGGTTCGACGTCGAGCCGGTGGAGGGCGCCTTCGTCATCAACGTCGGCGACATGATGCAGATCTGGTCCAACGACCGATACCAGGCGGCGCTCCATCGGGTCCGCCCCATCACCGATCAACCCAGATACAGTATTCCCTTCTTCTTCAATCCGTCCTACGAGACGGACTGCGCGCCACTACTCTCAATCCTTGGCGACGAGCCGAAGTACCGCACGGTGAACTGGGGTGCGTTCCGGCAGGCGAGAACGGACGGGGATTACGCCGACTTCGGGAAGGAGATTCAGATCGCGGGGTTTCGGATCATCCGATAGGGCCAGTTGCAGCTATCATTCATGCCCTGGGGAGCTGGCATGGCGATGGGGAAGCCGTTATGCCATGCGCCCCGCCGTCATGGCCGCCACCTCGGCCGTGAGTCCCGCCAAGGGTCGTCAGTGAGCGGCGCGCCCCACTCCCCGTCGGCGGCCGTGATCCAGATGTCTCCTACGTCGTCTGCGAATGCGATCCGCAGGCCTTCCCAGTCGAGCGATAGGTTCTCCGGATGCGACTCCGGGACGTTTCTTGGCAACTTGACCGGTCCGGTCGTGAGGTTGACGAGCCCACTCCCGTCGGGGTTCATCAGGTAGATATTGGCATCCGTGACGTCGTAAAGCAGGACTCGCGAGTCGGGCGACCAGCCCAGAAAAAGCTCGCCGTCGCTGGTGAGTTGCACGGGCGGCGCGCTCCCATCAGGATCCACCAGGTAGATGTCGAAGCCGCTCTGAAACGCGATGTGCAAGCCGTCCGCCGACCACGCGAAGGTCCCCCCCGGGTGCAGCGTGTTGTCCGTCAGCCTCGTGTCGCCGGTGCCGTCAGTGTTGATCACGAAGATTGAGAGAAATCCCTCCCGGTTAATCTCCCGGCGACCATGGAACGCAATCCGCGAACCGTCCGGCGACCAGTCCGGGCTGTGGCTGAAATCCCGACCCGTGTTGTGTGTGAGCCTCAGGGCCGTCCCTCCATCTGCATCGATCACGTAAATGTCGGCATTGGGATCGCCCCCTGCGAACGCGATTTGTGAGCCGTCGGGCGACCACGTTGGTTGAGCTTCCGGCTCAGCGGTGTTGGTGAACCGCTGCAGGCCCGTGCCGTCGGCGTTCATCACGTAGATGTCCACATCCCTGACGAACGCGATGCGTGTCCCGTCGGGCGACCACTCCAGCTCCTCCTCACGGTGTGCCGCACCGGTGTTGGTGAGATTCTCGAGCCCCGTCCCATCCGCCTCGATCACGTAAATATCCTGGTCCCAGGGTGGCATCCCGTCTTCTGTCCGCTCGAATGCAATCCGGCCCCTTTGAGCGCTGCCTTCGCTACAACTCACCTCAAACGAGACTGCGGACGTCGTTGCTTCGGTGATCCACACCTCTTGCGGATTGTAGCCGCCTACCTGGCAATTGGGGGGAACATCTTGCAGCTCCACCGTTCGGCGTCCGGCATTCACAGACGGCACCGTCACGGTCTCGTTGATCCCGATGCTCTGCCACCTCGTCGTCGAATGGCCACCACAGGCACGAGGGCACCGCGGACGGTCCTCGTCCACCGTCAGGGTGTACCTGTCGACGTCGGGATTCGTCCCCCCTGTCACGGTAGTCACCTCGAGTTCGCCCTGCGGACCTCGGCGCACGGCCAACGTGAAGGGCCGAAGCAGGACAATAGCGGTGCCGGTCATGGAAGGGGCGAGAGAGAACAAAGCCTGTGCTGCCTCCGAGAGAGAACGACGATCCCCCTGGAAGCTTAGGACTGAAGCACCGTTCAAGAAAATGCTACCGTACTGGTCGTCGATGGACCGCCCGAAGTGGTACTGCACCTCTACGACGGTGGAGTCCAGCTGGCGAATGCGACCCGCAACGTTGTCGACCCGGTGTGGTCCCCGTATTGGTGAGACACACCTATAGAATAGGTCGCCTGGATGTCCGCCTGTTCTGCCACGGACATTGCGTAGTGGCGACGCTCAGATTCTTCCATGGCCAATCCCATAGCGTTCACGGACCCCATGATCACCGTATCGGCATACTCGAAAAGCGTTTCCTCAGAGCCATCCCAAAGCAATGCGGACATGCGCACTACGCGGTTACCGATCGAGCGGATGGCGCCGTCGATACGGCCGCTCGCGGCGTACTCAAAGGCGGTAGCACCATTCACAACCGCTCGCACGGTGAATGCCGAGTCGGCCTCCCCCGCGATGAGATCTACGTGGCCGGCCTCCTCGAGGGGTGTTCGCAGCTGGTGGGCGGCAGGATCGACCGCGTACAGGATGAAACGGATGGCGTCCGCCGGCGCCCCCGTTCTGGCGGGATCAGGGCCGTACGACTCGAACCGCGGGTAGTAGGTGTAAGTCCTGCCCAACGCCTCCGTTGGTGTGCTGCCCGAGAGCGTCAAGGCGTCGTTGACCGCCGCCAAGCTCCGGACGGCGGGGTTCTCCGAAATGGGCGCCTGGGTTCGACTGGCGCGGGCGTATGCGTCGGAGATGACGAGCAGAAGCGAATCCACGGGCCCGGTGGGATCGCCTGTAGGCCCGGCGGGATCGCCGCAGGCCACGACGGCGAGAAAAGGGAAGAGGAACCAGTGTTTGGCGGTCATGCTGCAAGCCTTCGCATGTCCCAATCGCACGTTACGCAAGTGGAACATCACGGGTCAAGAGCGTGATCACGTGTTATCGACCAAAGATGATAGTCTGAATGCCATTTTGTGGAGAACCAACCCAACACGGCGCCAGCGCGTGCCTGACGCAAAGTCGACGGCTTCGGTTGAGACGGAGTACGGAAGGAGATCTTGACTGCCGACTTTCGCATTTCTGGCTAGTTCGGTTGCCCGATGGCTCTGCGGATGTTCGCAAGGGATGTGGAAGATATCGTGTTATTGTTGCATGACTTAGAGGTTGATGGCATGCGCGGCGCCGTCCGGTGGCATCAGCCTCTTTCTGATCGATGTATACTTCGGTATCGTGCGTAGACTCTTTGCCGTCGCCTTTTGCCGAGGAGGTGCTGCTAACCATGCGTGAGCCGTCTGAGAAGAGCCTCACCCGAATGAAAATCTTTGTGGGGAAGTACCTGGAGAAAACCGGCACCTCGCGCCATCCGACGAGCGGCGTCACGGAGGCGGTGGTCAACGGCCTTGCCTCGAACCTCGACGACCTGGGCCGCCCTCTCTGCCCGTGCAAGTTCTTTCCCGACAAGAAGGCGGAGATCGAGCGCAGTCGCGAATGGATTTGTGCCTGCGACGACATGAAGACGTACAAGTACTGCCACTGCCTACTGTTCGTGGCTCCGGACGGCCTTCCCATAACGGAGTATCTGCCGGAAGGTCACGAGGGCCGTCAGGCCTACGGGGTGGTCAAGGATCCGACGCCGGACAAGGGTCGCGAGGCACGCCACAAGGCGGAGGCGAAGTAGTAAACCCCACACCCCACACCATCCCCCCAAGCTGTTAGCTATTAGCTGTTAGCTGTCAGCTGTAGCTCCCCACCCCACGCCCCGGCTGCCAGCGACCAGCTGCCGGCTGCCCAACTTCTCCTGCCCCTCCTGCCCCTCCTGCCCCTCCTGCCCTTCACACCCTACACCCTACGCCCTACTCCATACTCTCAAGTACCGCATCGATCTGATCGCTCACCTCCCGCGCCCTGACGAGATCCACGGTGAGGTCGCGGACCGAGCCGCCACCCACCTGCAGTCGCAGCAAGCCGAGGCGAATGTTCTCTAGCGCAGCGACGGCGGCGGTGAGATTCTCACCGGTGTCTCCCTTGGCCCGGAGATCTGCGGCGTGACGCTCGAGCCGGTGGATGATCACTGGAGCTTCGGAGAGTTGCGTGCGATCCTCGGCGGGGAGCGCCTCGAAAGCACCGACAGTGGCCTTGCCCAGTACGAGCTCGGTCGCGTCCGCTGACGGCAGTCCCAACCGTTTGGGAGAGCGCAGCCCCGTGCCGGCCAGCTTGAAGAAGGTCCGCCCGAACCTCCCTGCCCAGAGCCGATGCCACAATCCGTAAATGCGCCGGATCCATTTCTTCTCGCCGACGGCCTCGGCCTCTTCGTCCTGCGCCCGGGCTTCGGCAAGCAGTGCTTGTCGGATGTCGTTGAATGTGTATCCCTCCTTCAGAAGCTTCCGCGCGACGACGCCCAGCTGCACCACGACGATGACGAGCAGTGCGTTCATCGCCCCTCTGTCGACATCGCCTCCCCCGGCCACGACCGCCGTGGTGAGAAACACCGCCGTGGTCACCTGGGCGTTTCTCAGGAAGTTCCGCACGATTGGCGGCGCCCGCAGCTCCCGGCCCCGCGCCTCACCAATGGCCTCGGCGACGCCATCTCCCGTCGCGAATCTCGCGAACGGCTCCTTTTGAAGACATCGATCCACGATCGCCGCGAGCTTCTCCGGCACCTCTTGCCGAACCGTCGCCACTCCGGGCGCCGGTTCGGTGATGTGTTTCATCAGGAGGGCGGGAATGTTCGACGCCTCAAAAGGTGTCCGAGCGGTGAGCGCGAAGAACGCGGTGACACCCAGGGAGTAGAGATCGCTCCGTGCATCTACGGGCTCTCCGGCGGCCTGCTCGGGACTCATGTATCGGGCCGTTCCGACGAGCCCGCCCTCGGGTGGGTCCGCTCGGCTCTTGGCGACCTGCGCGATTCCAAAGTCGGTCACCAGGGCCCGGTTTGTCGCTCGGTCGATGAGGATGTTCTCGGGTTTGATGTCGCGGTGCACGATCCCGCGAGAATGCGCGTAGCCGAGCGCCCACGCCACCTCCTGTATGAGGGTCATGGCCGCGCGCGGCGTGAGCGGACCCGTCCGCCCGACGCGTTGCCGCAGCGTTTCGCCCTCTACGTAACCCATCACGAAGAAGACGAGATCACCGTGCTCTTCGACGGCGTGAATCGGAACGATGTTGGGATGGGAGAGACCGGCGGCCGTGCGGGCTTCGCGCAGGAATCGCTCGCGCAATTCCGGGTCCTCGGCGAGTTCAGGCGGGAGGAGCTTGATGGCCACGAGGCGGTCCAGGGCAACGTCCCGAGCCAGCAAGACGATGCCCATCCCGCCTCGGCCAAGCTCCCGCTCGAGAGAATATCGGCCGGCCAGGAGCTCTTGCAGGGAGAGAAATTCCGGGCTGACGGCGCCAGTCACGAATCAAACATAGTCGAGGATTCAGCATTTGTGTCCCCGCAACCTGATTGAGTCGGCCTGCTGTTGGAGGCTGCGGCGTTGCCCGGCGGCGGACGAGGTGTTAAATGCTCTCACAGAGTCGGTTACATCGGGGGTGCATGCGACGGGTATCCGGGACTCGCCCCCCCCGGCAATTTGTGTCTATGTGAGAGAACGACAATGAGACGATTCAATGCTCTGCACTGGCTTCCGTGGGCTGTTGTTTTTGTGTCCTGTACATCGTCGCAAGGTCCCGTCGATCTCCTGCTGATGAACGGCAAAGTGCTCGACGGCGCTGGCAACCCATGGCTCGTGCGCAACATCGGGATTGTCGGTGACCGCATCCGGTTCGTCGGAAAGGCCGCCGATGCAGGTGTCGTCGCCCGAGATACCATCGATGTGTCCGGTCTGCTCGTCACACCTGGATTCTGGGACGCGCACAGCCATGCGAACCTCACGTTCGAACACGAGAGACGCGCGCTCCCCCAGCTCTATCAGGGGATAACGGCGGTCGTATTGGGGGTGGACGGTGGAGGCACCAGCAACGTCGCCGAGATCTTCGAGGGATACAGCAGCAACGGCATTGCCGTGAACGCGCTGCGCTACGTGGGGCACGGCGCGGCGAGGGGCGATGTCATGGGTGTGGCGGACAGGGAGCCGACCACTGATGAGCTGGAAGCCATGAAGAGCTACGTTGCTCAGGGCATGGATGAGGGGGCGCTCGGGTTGTCGACCGGACTGTTCTACATCCCTGGATACTTCGCCGACACGGACGAGGTGATTGAGCTCGCCAAAGTCGCAGCCCGTTACGGCGGTATCTACGACACGCACGATCGCGATCTCGGCGCGGCGTATCAGGGAGTGGGATATTTGGCCTCCATTCGTGAAGCGATTGAGATTGGCGAGTCGGCGGGTACGCCAGTCATCTTCAGCCACTTCAACGCCCAGGGGCGACACAACTACGGCCGGGCGCCCCTTGGGGTGAGCCTCGTGCAGGAGGCGAGAGCCCGCGGCGTGAACGTCATGGCCGCTCAGCACGTCTATACGGCCACCATGAGCAGCTTGCGGGCATACGCCATCCCGCGCTGGGCAACCGTTGGCGGAAGAGAAGAAATGCTGCGCCGCTTCGACGATCGCCAGATCCTGCAGCGCCTGGACCGGGAAACGATGGAGATGTTGGACCTCCGCTCCGGTCCCGAGAAGCTTCTGTTCACCGACTCCCGCGACCATCTCAACGGCCGCACGCTGGCCGAGGTTGCTCGAGACTGGAACATGCCGGTCCCAGCCGCCGTACGCCGCATCCTCGCCGAAGGTAACGCCAGCGTCATGAACCTCGACCTCTACGACATAGAGAACACGCGGTATTTGGCCCAGCAGGAGTGGATGATGACGTGTACCGACGGCCGCACTCCGGTGTTCGGTGAAGGGATCACCCATCCTCGGCCGTACGGCGCGTTCACACGCAAACTCCGGCTCTTCGTCTACGAGGAGGAGATCATCAGCCTGCCGTTCGCCGTCAGGGGCATGACGTCGCTCACCACGGGCTTCCTGGGGATTCCGGATCGCGGGCTTATTAAGGAAGGGTTTTACGCGGATATCGCTGTGTTCGATGAAGCTCGCATCCGAGACAGGGCCACCTTCGAGAATCCGCACCAGTACTCTGAGGGGACGGTGCACGTCTTGGTGAATGGGCAATTCGCTTTTCGTGATGGGGTCCCGACTGGAGCCTTGGCCGGCCGTGCGATCCCGCGGGGAGGGGGCAGCTAGTGACGTCCGGCAACCAGTCGGCCTCCGGAACAGGCGGTGGGGATTTGCCCGTCGGTATCCATCTCCTCCACGATCCCAAGTTGAACAAGGGAACGGCCTTCACGGAAGCGGAGCGGAGCGCCTTGAAACTCCGCGGCCTTTTGCCGCCACGAGTGTTTTCGCAGGAAGAGCAGCAGATCCGGATACTGGAGAACTTCCGCGCAAAGCCTACCGATCTCGAGAAGTACATCTTCATGATGTCGTTACAAGACCGCAACGAAACGGCGTTCTATCGGACGCTGATCGACAATGTCGAGGAGATGTTGCCGATCGTCTACACCCCCACCGTTGGGGAAGCGAGCAGGCGGTTCGGCCACATCTTCCGGCGTCCCAAGGGCCTGTATGTCACGTGCGAGGATCGGGGCCGAGTCGAGGAACTACTCAGGAATTGGCCCGTGGAGAACGTCGCGATCGTCGTGGTCACCGACGGTGAGCGGATCCTGGGTCTTGGTGACCTCGGCGCTAACGGTATGGGCATTCCCATCGGCAAGTTGTCGCTGTATACGGCATTGGCGGGCATTCATCCGTCCTGCAGTCTCCCGGTCATGCTGGACGTGGGCACCGAAAACGAGGAGCTGCTGAATGATCCTCTCTATATCGGCCTGGCCCGCCGAAGGCTCCGTGGCGAGGAGTACGACGAGCTGGTCGAAGAGTTCGTCACCAGCGTGCAGAAGGTGTTTCCGGGAGCGCTCATTCAATTCGAGGACTTTGCGACACGCAACGCCATCGAGCTCCTCGAACGGTACCGTGAGAGAGTCTGCACGTTCAACGACGACATCCAAGGAACGGCGGCAGTGGTGCTGGCCGGACTCCTTGGGGCAAGCAAAATCACCGGGCGGCCCCTGGTCGATGAGAGGCTTCTCTTTCTGGGTGCGGGATCGGCGGCTACCGGAATCGCCAACCTCATCGTGTCGGCCATGGTAAGAGATGGTCTGAGTGAGGGGGAGGCTCGTCGGCGCTGTTGGTTTGTCGATTCACGGGGGCTGGTGGTGAAGTCTCGAGACGATCTAGCATCTCACAAGGTACCGTATGCCCACGAGCATGCTTCGGCTCCGGATCTGATGTCGGCGGTGAGTTCCCTACGTCCCACCGGGCTGATTGGGGTGTCAGGCCAGCCGCAGACGTTCACGCGGCCGGTTCTAGAGAAGATGGCCCAACTCAATGAGCGGCCGATCGTCTTTGCGCTCTCCAACCCGACGTCGAAATCCGAGTGCACCGCGGAACGGGCGTACGGGTGGACCGACGGACGGGCAGTGTTCGCTAGCGGCAGCCCGTTTGCACCTGTTGACCTGCACGGGACTCGGCACATTTCGGGCCAAGGCAACAACGCGTACATCTTTCCAGGACTCGGCCTGGGAGTGATCGTCGCCGGCGCCACCCGCGTCACAGACGAGATGTTCCACGTGGCAGCCCGGACTGTGGCACACCAGGTGTCCGACCACGAGCTGCGCCAGGGATCGGTCTATCCGCCCCTCACCGCCATACGCGATGTCTCGGCGCGAATTGCAGAGGCGGTGGCGCTCGAGGCCTTGGGGAACGGGTTGGCATCCAAGTCGTTGCCGCCGGACCTGGCCGGCCACGTGCGGTCGCAGATGTACGAACCGGTGTACGAGAGCTACGTGTAGAGTGGGGTAAGGTAGAGAGCCGAAGTGCTTTCCTCAGGCGGCCACCTCACGACGGCCCACGTGGTTCGCTTGCCCTTCGGCGGCTCTTTGTTGGGGAGGGCCTGTCCGGCGCGTCACCGTTCGGGGTGGTGGGGGGGGGGGGGGGGCAGCCTACCCCTCTGGCGTACCGCCGCCGGGCGCGGAGTCCCCCTCGGCCGGCCGGGGGCCGCCGATGATGATCCCTCCGAGTCCTATGAGGAAGGTGACCAAGCCAGCGCCGGCCGTTATTCTCAGCGGCCACGCAAGCGACCCGCCGAGATTGCTGATCTGGGTCAGGACAAAGAAGACGAGCGCGACCCCAAGCAGCACGACGCCGGCGGAGAAGAGGCGTACCCACTTCAGCCGCGCGACGTACCGCGACAGGGGGAAGCCGCACTCTGGGCAGAACTCTCCCCTGGGTGGGAGCCAGATGAAAGACCATCGTCTCCCGCCGGTGTCCTCGCCGGCTGGGGTGGGAGGCGTTGGGGTTGGGGGGGGTTGGGGGGGGCCCAGCGTAGTGGGCAGAACTCGCTGACTGCACCCCGGGCACTTGATCGTCGACATTGCAGCACTGAGCCGTTCACTAACCCGTTTCATCATCGCGCTCCGATCTGAATCTGGCCGCGCGGCCCGCGCCGATCTCCGACCCCGCGAGGGGCGTGGAATCTCCTGGAATCCAGATGACGGCGTCGGGCTTTCCACTCACGGCCCCTAGACAATAATGCCAACGCGCGTCCAGGTGAACAGTGGGGCGCGCGGTCGGCGATCTCGCACCAGCAGAAGCACCCCAGGATGTTGTCCTTGCCGTGGCGCTGCGGCGCCCATTGTCCGGCTCGCCGTGCAGCAGGGTCCTGTCGTTAGATGGCCCCACCCGTGAACGTCGCGAGGCTCACCACGCCCGCCAGGATCAGACCATAGGTTGCCCCGGCCTGCACGATGGCCGTCACGATCCAGATAATCGCCGCCTCGCTCCACATCGACGCAAACACGATCTTGTAGATCGCGATCGGGATGACCGAGTAGCCAATGATGAGGGCCACGATCGGTGGCGCCTGGAAGAACAATCCGAACATCATGAAGCCCGCAAGCGAAAAAGGCCCGATGAGCACGAGCGCCAGGAACGCCTTGCTGTAGGTGGGGTTGTGAATGTTCTCGATTTTTTTGGCCGTAAACCCCGCCGTGAAGACGCTTATGATGAAGAGGATCAGGATGCCAAGCCAGATGGCTTGAAGGACCGTACTGGGCTGCGGTGCGGCCTGTGCGATCATCGGGAAGAGACCGACGTTCATTGGAGTGCCCCTTTCTATTCAAAGCGCTAGGCGACATTCACAGCCGCCACGCGCTTCCGAAATCGTTGATGTTGGCTTGCTAGCATGATCCCTGCGATCGCCGGGAAGTCGTATCTGGCATCCAGCCATGCACCGACCGCTAATGCGCCCAACACCAGAGCCGTGCCGGCGACCAGCTCCACGGCGATGACACCGAGATAGATGAGAGAAGCCTGTACGACGGTCGAGGAGTAAACGATCTTGTAGATGATGATGGGAAGAATCACGCCGGCCAAGATGAGGACCAGTTCAGGCGCCATGCCCAGCATACCGGCGAGAACTGCGGAACAAGTCGCGAAACCCACGCCTTTGAACACCGTGGCCCAGAGAGCCTCGATGTAGACCTCTTCGGTCTTGAAGATCTTCTTGGCCATGAATCCCGTGGCGCCGATACTCACCGGGAAGACGAGGAGGAGGGCGATCGCGACGAGAAGGACTTGCACGATCGTGACCGTCGTGGTATCAGCTTGCTGAATGGTCATGAGAATCGAGGGGGCCATTGCGTATCCCTCGGTACAATCACCGACGGCGCCCCGCCGAAACGGCGAGCGTCTGATCAATCACAGAGAATCCGGGCCTCAACCTCGGAGAGGAAGTAATTCTCCCGGATTCTCGAACGGTCTAATCTTGGTTGGCCCCGTGGGAGGCGGCGTGAGTTGAATCACAAATGAAAGGGCTGGGAATTGGTGACGGAGAACACGCAACGGCCCCCCCCCCCGCGCCAGGCCGGTTGCGATCGGCCTGGACTTCGCAGAACTCCACAGACTCCTGACGGTGCCTTGCGGCGGTCAAGCCGGCGTGACACCTCCATCGCATCGAGAGGTGCGTGACGCTAACGGAGGAGCAGTTGGGATGCCGGTCGAACCGGCCCGTACGCTAGCCTTGGGGGGCGTCGGGCCGATGACGGCTACCGACAACGATACCGGCGAGTCCCACGAGCAAGGCTGCGAAGCCGATCACCGCGGTTGTGCCAGGCACCCAGACGCTCCAGTCGCCGAATCCGCCAATCAAGCCCAGGACAAACAGCAACAGGGACACCGTCATCAGCGCAACGCCGGCCGTGAACGTGCGAACCCACTTCAGGCGCCGGGCGTACCGAGCAAGGGGGAAACTGCACTCCGGGCAGACTACTCCACTCGGCGGACGCCAGATGAACGACCATCGGTCTCCTGATTGGTCTTGCTCTCCCTCCGTCGGCTCGTTCGAGCCGAGCTTGGGAGTGACATATTTGCCGCACCCCGGACAGTTGACTTTCGTCATTGCGTTACTGATTCGTTCACTTATTCGGTTCATCTCCGCCTCTTGGAGAATTAATGGGAAACCAGATCGGCTTACTGGACTGCGTGAGCTTGCTCGTCACACTCCCGAGAGAATTCAGCTACGCTGTAGCACTTGCGGTGTAGCCCAAGATCGTCAGCACGATCATGTACGCGATCGCGGCCAGACCCAGCCACTTGAACAGATTACTTTGCTCGCCGCGCGCCGTCCGCCGGTCGAGAAAGGGAACGAGCAACAACAGTACTCCGGCCACACTGAACCCCAGAACACCCACCATCTCGCCTTCGAGTCCGAGAATGTGACTGGGCAGGTACTTGAGGGTTTGGAACATGAACATGAAATACCATTCGGGCTTGATGCCTATCGGGGCCGGTGCGAAAGGATCTGCCTTCTCGCCAAGTTCGGCTGGGAAGAATGCCGCCAACGCTGCCAGCACAGCAAGCGCCGTCAGCCACCCGATGATATCACGAATGAGAAAGTTGGGAACGAACTTCATGTTGTGACTCGCTCCCCCTTGTTGCTCGACATCCGGGGGGACGCTCATGCCGTGCTTTTGAACGAGGTATAGATGCACACCGAGGATGCCAATCGTGGTAAGGGGCAACACGGCTATGTGAATAGCGTAAAACCGTGTCAGGGTCGCGCCGGTAACGTCCTCACCGCCTCGCGCGACCTTGAGCATGAAATCACCCACCAGGGGCAACACGCCGGTGATTTCCGTCCCCACTCTCGTGGCGAAGTAGGCCAGGGCATTCCACGGTAACAAATATCCCGTGAAGCCGAATGCGAGTGCTACACCCAGCAGGGCCGCACCGGTGATCCATGTCATCTCGCGGGGCGGGCGGTAGGCCTTGAGGAGGAGCACGCTGAAGAGGTGGAGAAACAGCGTGAAGATCATCAGATTCGCCGCCCACGAGTGAATCGACCGAAACAGCCAGCCGAACTCCACCTCAGCCATCAGAAACTGAACGGACTCGTAGGCTTCTCCGGCACTGGGTCGGTAGTAGAAGAGGAGAAGAGTGCCTGTGGAAATCTGGATCACAAAGAGGAAGAGCGTCATCCCGCCCAGGTAGTACCAGATGGTGTGCTTGTGAACGGGAACGTCCTTCTTCTTGGCGAGCTCGCCCACCTGCCCCAGGCCCAGTCTTTCGTCGAGCCACTTCCAGCAGATCTCGATCTGCTTGCGAAGATCGATCATGCTCAAGCCTCCCTGCTCACCACGATCTGGTCTCCACGGACGTTGACGGTGAAAGCAGGCAATGGTTCGGGCGGCGGGCCCGCGAGAACATGGCCGCTCAGGTCGAAGTGACCGTTGTGACAGGCGCACCAGATGCGTCCGAGGTCAGCCCGGTGCTGGACGATGCACCCGAGATGCGTGCACGTGGCGGAGAAAGCCCGGAACTCTCCCGATGGCATGCGTACCACGATCCCGGGACGGCTGCCAAACTGGAAGATCTTCGCGGAATTCGGTGGGATCTCGTCCGGCGTGAACGGGAGCGTGACGGTCCCGGCCGTGGACTCCGCCGCCGCCGGTGGGACGAGGTAGCGGCCCGCCGGGTAGACGATGGCGAGCACCAGCCCCCCAATGCTCGTACTCAGCAGCCATGTCGTCAGCGTCCTGCTCAGAATCCAGTCTATGAAAGTCCGGCGAGAAGTCCCGGAAGCCCCCACGTCCTCAGCCATCCGATTCCCTCCTTATGTTTCTCGGCTGCCCCGTCTGCCGCTGTCCCCTTTTAAGCCCTTCCCTCGATCTCCCGCAGCTTCAGATAGAGACCGGCGATGAGCACCAGGATGATCGTGACCGACACCGCAAGCCCCATCCGTCGGAACTGAAGCTCCGCGAGCGCGTCCTGGCCGTGCGCGTACGCCTCGGCGGTGATCGCGAATCCCTCTTCGGTCTCTGCGTTCACCAGATCGAGGTTGAACGAGTGCACTGCGGCCCTGGCGGTCACGAGGGCGCTTTGGGCGCCGCTCAATTCGAATTGGGCCTCGCTCACCTCCATACCGGCTTGCTCGGCACGGAGTAAAATACCGCTCACCGAATCGAAATCGGTGCGGAGCGAATCGATGACGCTCCGCATCCGTGAGGCCGTCTGCCCTCCCCGATCTTCGGGAGAGTGACATCGCCCGCACACGGCGCCTGAGGTCAGCCCGAGCATGGTGTCGGCGGCCACCTGGATATCGTGATTGTTGTGGCAGGTGGCACAGCCGGGCACGCCGAGCATCGCAAAAGTGGTGGCGTGCCTGCTCTGTGCGAAGTGATCCGCCATCACTGCATGGCACTGCCCGCAGACGTTTCCGACCCACGAGACGCCGGGCGGCGCCGCCCCGTGGTTGCCGTGACAGTCGTTGCACGTTGGGGCCGAGAGATCCCGTTCCTCCGACATCATCCGCCAGTGGACGCTGGTCTGATACGCCTCGTGCTGGTTGGTCGGGGTACCGTACTCTGCCATGTACTCCGCATTGCCGTGGCACGAAGCGCATGTCTGCGCCACGTTGAGCGGATTCACGCTGGAGAGCGGGTCCGAG
>JBDHFY010000116.1:0-11854 GCA_039590195.1 Gemmatimonadota bacterium
GCGACGTACGATGGCTCGTCCAGCTCGACGGTGATGCCCCCCTGTACGTAAGGGTCATCCCCAAAGCGGACGACTCGCGGGTCGGAGCGGGGCTCGTGGTCGAGAGTGGCCTCGCGGGTGAGCGTGCTACAGGCGAGTGTGGTGAGCGAAAGGAGAACGGTCGCCGCGAGTCTCGTTGAAGCCATGAGGTCGCCCCTCCGTGCCGGCATGCACATCGGACAGCTACGCCCTACGAGAATACCCAATGTACTCCGTCGCCGGAGGAAAGATCCGCACGGGTCCGCGGCATGCCGGGCCGCATGGATTCACCGCGTTCCCCGTGGGATAGTCTGGATACCCCGTCCCTGCACCCTATCTCGCCGATGCGTCGTCGGTGGTGCGTGACGGCTTGTATCCTGGTCCCTGAATCGGTTTTCCGGGTCGCGCGCCCGTGTGCTCGCCGCCGTCGATCACCAAGACGCCGTTGACGACCACGTGGGAAATCCCCACGGGATACGACTTGGGATTCTCAAACGAGTTCGTGCCCGCAACCTCGGCCGGATCGAACACCACTACGTCTGCCGCAAATCCCTCGCGAAGCTGCCCCCGGTCCTGCAAGCCCAGGATCTGTGCCGGCAATGATGTCATCTTGCGCACCGCGTCTTCGAGTTGCAGCACCCCTTCGTCACGTACGTAGTGCCCAAGTACGCGGGGGAACGTGCTGTAGTTCCTGGGGTGTGGCACGCCAGGAGCGTCCAGGTTGATCGCCGAGCCGTCGCTGGCGTGCGCCATCCAAGGCTGTCTCATGGCGAGGCGGACGTCCTCTTCCGACATCGTGTGGAAGATGCCGCTGATGTTGCCGCCCTCTTCGGCCATCAAGTCGAGAACGACATCGGCGGGATCGCTGACCCCTCGGAGCCGCGCGATCTCCTCAACGCGCATTCCTTCATATTGCCGGGTCTGCGGTGTACCGGCCCGCGCCAGGACGATCCCCTCCCACCAGCCGTGCTCCTTAGCCCAGGCGATGAAGTCGGGATCGTTCTTGATCCTCTCCCTCAAAGAATCGTCTCTCAATCGCTCGGCAAAATTGTCGGGACCGCCCTCCCGGACCCACCGGGGGAAGAACGCGCTCCAGCCGTGGAACATCGCCGTGTAGGGGTATTGATTGGCGGTAATATCCAACCCCCGGGCGCGTGCCGCTTCGATCTGGGCGATGGACTCGTTGAGCGTTCCCCAGTTGTCCCGGGCACGCATCTTAAAATGGAACAGGTGAACGGGAACGTCTGCCTCTTCCCCGACGCGGATGGCGAAGTCGATTTCTTTCTCTTGCTCGTAACCTTCGCTTCCGTGATGTGAGGTGTAGTTGCCACCGTAGGACGAAACGACCTTGGCAAGCTCCATGACCTCTTCCGGATGTTGTGGGCCACCGCTTCCGAAGCGCGTGACCAGGCCCCACGCGCCTTCCTCCATAGACCGCGCCGTCAACTGCTTCATGCGCTCGAGTTCGTCAGCGGTCGCGGGGCTTTCATCGAAGCCCTTCACCACGCGCCGGACCTGATGGTACGACACGTGGGCGATGAGGTTCATGGAGATGCCCTGGCGCTCGAGCCGGTCGAAGTAGCCGGTGAACGTCGTCCAGTCGACCTCGACGCCGCCGCGGCCAGTACCTCCGGTCATCCCGTCCCTGGGAGCCGGACTTCCCGATTCCCCCGTAATATCCAGTGTCACACCCTGGCGCACCTTACTCTGGGCGGTGCCGTCCGCGAGGAGGGGGAACTCGGAGTGGGTATGCAGGTCGATGAACCCGGGAGCCACGACCATGCCCGAGGCGTCGATGACCCGAGTGGCGTCAGCGTCGGCCAAGTGACCCACCGCCACGATCCGGTCGCCGCGGATGCCGACGTCGCCCGAAAACCACGGGTTGCCCGTGCCGTCCACGATGCGGCCACCTCGGATGAGGACGTCGTAGGTCTCACGCGGCTGCGCGGAAAGCGCAACCGGAGCGCCTTGAATGGCCAGTGCAAGGCTCACGATGAGCAACGTGCGTCCGATGGTCATGGCGGGCTCCTTGTGCGGCTGTTAGCTGGTGAGCTACTCGCTATTGGTTCCTAGCTATTAGCTAGTGGCTGTCGGCTGCTAAGCTCTAGCCTGGCGGAATGGTTGATCACGCTGACCCCGTGCGCCAGCCCGGAGGCCGGTCGCGCTCTTCGCCTCGCACCGGGCTCGGTCATAGGATAGTGGTTCGGCAGGGATTCGGCCAGAAATGCGGAGTCCAGTCTTCCACCGGAACGACGTGCGACGGCCGCAACCCGGAGGTGCCAATTGCGGTCATTGTGTGTAGACTTGGTCCCCGTAAAGACTGTCTCTTGGGATTTTGTTGGGGGCTGACCTGGTGAGAACAAGTAGACCCGCCCGGCGCCTGAGCGCCGTCCATCCCTCCCGCATCCGACCTCGCCGACCGGCGTGGGCACGGCTTGCCGACGAAGACCTGCTCGATCTCAGACTCTGCGACCTGGGGCTGATCCTGGAGGGCACGGTCCTCGAAGCGCGGAGGGACCAGCTCTACGGGGAATTGGAGCAGCGAGGACTCCGGTTTCGGCCTCACTGCTGGCTCTCCGACGAGTGGTTCTCACCGACCACGACGCCCGGAATCGCCGTGCCGTTCTACCTTGCCCACCCCCGGCTCATGCGCCTCGAGGCCCGGCAGATGGGAGAGGTGGAGGGTGGCACACAGGCGTGGTGTATGCAGCTCCTCCGCCACGAGGCGGGCCACGCGTTCGAGAGTGCGTACCGGCTCGGCCGGCGGACGCGGTGGCAGCGGACGTTCGGGCAGGCATCGTCACCGTATCCGGACACGTACACCCCCCGCCCCTCGAGCCGGAACTTTGTGCTGCACCTCGATTGGTGGTATGCACAAAGTCATCCAAGCGAGGATTTTGCCGAGACGTTTGCTGTGTGGCTGACCCCAGGCTGCAAGTGGCGAAAGCGATACGAGGCTTGGCCGGCTCTGCGCAAGCTGGAGTACGTTGACCATCTCATGGGTGAGATCGCCCGGCCTCCAGCCGTCGTGCGGTCCCGGGCGCCGGTTGCTCCGCTCCGCGAGCTCCGCACGACCTTGAGGGAGCACTACGAGCGGCGGTGGAGCCGATACGAGGTGGGGTACCGGGCGTGCTACGATCTCGGGCTGAGACGGCTGTTCTCGAGCGCGGCGAAGCAATCTGGCCGGCGGGCAGCTTCCGCCTTTCTCCGACACACCGCGCCTGAGCTGCGAAGGCTGACGGGTGCGGAGACGACGGAGCGAAGCTACGCTGTAAACATCGTGCTCAAGGATATGATCACGCGTTGCCGGGAACTGGATCTACGAGTCTCCGGCTCCCCTGAGGTGCTCAAGCGAGAGGCGGCGACGCTTCTGGCGATCCACGCCGAAGAATACCTCCAAAGCCTGGATCTCTGCCTCGCGGTATGAGCCGCCGGGTTCTCGTCCTCACCCACCAGGACTTCCAACCTCCCGACAGTTTTGAGGGCTTGAACAAGCAGGACATCGCTCCGTGGAAGACGGAGATCCACGTGCTGCAGGCGTTGGAAAAACTGGGCCACGAGACGATGACCCTCGGTAAGGTGAGCGAGATCGGTGAGATCCGGAGACACCTCTACGAGTGGAAGTCGGACATCGTGTTCAATCTCCTCGAGGAGTTTCGGGGAGAAGGATTCTACGTGCCGTACGTGCTGGGCTTCCTCGAGCTCATGCGCCAACCGTTCACCGGGTGTAATCCGGGAAGCCTCTTGCTCGCCGATAACAAGACGTTGATGAAGAAGATTCTGCGTTACCATCGGATACCGGTTCCCGACTTCGTCCTCTTTGTCCGCGGCAGGGCCGTGAAGCGTGCGCGCGGGTTGGCATATCCGCTGATTGTGAAGTCGAGCACTGAGCACGGATCCGTTGGCATCGCGCAGGCGTCTATCGTGACGGCCGATGAGAAGCTCAAAGAGCGCGTCGAGTTCATCCACGAGCAGTTGAAAACCGATGCCATCGCAGAAGAATACATCGAAGGCAGGGAGCTCTACGTCGGGGTCATCGGAAACCGCCGCCTTCAAACATTTCCGGTCTGGGAGATGGTGTTCGAGAATCTTCCCGACGGTGCGCCACACATTGCCACCGCCAAGGTGAAGTGGGATCGCAACTATCAGAAGAAGAGTGGAATCAAGACCCGCGCCGCAGAGGGTCTGGCGGACGGTGTGCGGGAGCGAGTCCGCAGGATGTGCAAGCGGGTGTTCCGTATCCTCGGGTTGAATGGCTATGCGCGTATGGACATCCGGCTGACCAACGAGGGCAAGATATATTTGCTCGAGCCCAATCCGAACCCGGATATCGCGCGCGACGAAGACTTTGCCGATTCGGCGAAGGCCGCGGGAGTCACGTACGAACAGCTGATTCGACGGATCTTGAACTTGGGGCTACGCTATCACGCAGAGTAGAAGTCTGCGCAGCCAGCAGGGTGCAGCGAGGTTCCCGAGATTGAGAGGAGGCGTAGGTGCGGCTTACGCGCTGCGGTGTGGGGGACCGTTTAGGCTCAACTCCAAGCCCCCCTCAACGCCTTGCGCTCTCCTCCTATTGGTTCTCACCTCTCACTTCTTACTTCTCACCTACTCTCTACGGCAAACGCAGCCTGGCCTGGATCGGCAATCGCAGCTTGACTTCGATGTCTACGAGGATGCCTTCCGGGGTCGCCTCAAACACGATGTGATTTTCCACGTTGCGGATGACCATCTGCTGTAAAGGGCCCTTACCTTTTCCCCGTCCCCGGTTCCCGCGGCGGTAATACACGATGCGGGCATCGCCTTGCCGTTCGATCCGCACGACCTCGTATCCCTGGGCGACGAGGACTTCCCAGGTGACTTCAATGGCCCGCTCGCTTGACACCCGGTGCCGTTTGGACTTGCCCTGGCCGAGCGTCGGTGAGGCACAGACGGCGGTGAGCGTTGCTAGGAGGAGCAGTGAGCGTAACGGTGAGATTCGAACGACCATGCGTACCTCCCTGTGGAGTGGACTGTCGCATGGTGTTGCAACATAGGACAGTTCTGGGACTATTCGGGGATCTAGATCACATAAACCGTCGATTGGAGCTGAGAAGGAGGTCGCCGGCGGGTCGGGGCCTGTTGAGATGGCTTGTTTGTGACGGAGATCACAATCCGGCCAGACGGGCGCTCGAGTCAGGCCGCCTGCTTGCGGCGACTCCAGAATATCTGCACCGCCATCCCTACGACGACGAGGACGATGATCGCCGGCACGTTGAGTTCGGTTCGCCCGACGGCAAACGTTGCCACGACCGCCTTGAGCTTCTGTTCGTTCATCCATTCCGGCTGGCTCGAGTGGAACTCGATGGCGTAGCTCACGGTGTCGTAGGAGACGACTGCCTTGTACTCGAGACTCGCGATCTTGCCTCGGTAGACTTGGGTCTCCGTCCACCCCCAGGCCGTGCGGCCGTCGATCCAGATCGAGCCGATGGGGCTGTACTGCATTGACAACCCACCGTAGCGGTTTGCCTGGGCGTCGCGGCCCGCTTCAATCTCGTTGCGACTGCTCGGTCCTGCGTGGGTTGTGATGAAGATCGAGCTGTGCTCATCATCGTTCGACAGCCCTGAAAACCAGGCGCCCTGGCGAAGTTGTTGCCGTTGAGGAAAGATGTTCCGCCCCTGGGATGCATTGGCATCGTAGATGAACAAATCTGGTGGATCTTGAATCTGCGGACCCTCGAACGTCGGCCGGGAACATGCGGGTCCGACAGCTAGGAGAGCAACGGCGCCGACGAGCCACCGCAAGTGATAGGATCCCTGTCCGGTTGTTGTAAGGCCCTTCATCTCCATTCCCTCGGCTCGAGGAGATGTTGAGTAACATGGATATGAGCCAGGAATCTAAGGATTCGGGAGCCAGCGCGGTGTGAAGTTGCGCACAGTTCAATTCGGGCATGCCGGATATCTTGCGGGACGGCAAATCGACCGGGAGGTCGCATGTTTCAGCGGATTATCCAGCGGCGGGCGTCATGGCTCTTTGGCGGTGTCGTTCTCATCCTGCTGTGGTTCACGTTCGGCAAAACCGACAGCTCCGTCATCCTGATCGAATTCGGGAAATATCCCCAGGAGTTCGAGGGGCTCGAGGTCGTGATCGACGACGAGATCGTCGGCACGCTCCAGCGCATGGGCGCGCGGACGCAAACGGGATTCTATGTGGAGGACGGCGATCACGAAATCTGGCTCAAGCATCCGGAACTTCCGTCGGCTCCGACGCAAGTGACGTCCGGCTTTGGGGGCCAGCGAGTCATGCTCATGGCCGATTTCCAACAGCGATACGAGGACGGAGAGGACCAGACCTACGTGGTCCTTGGCCGGTGAGGTCGGATCACCTCACCGGTTGAAGCCTCGGCTAGCGGCTTCTCATGGGGGAAGAGCGGGGCGCACCACACTGGTGCCCCGCTCTTCGTGCTTTGGTTGGGAACTGCGTATTCCTCATGAATCAGCGTCCGACCCTCACGCTCGAAAGGGCGAGACCTGCGCGGTCGTCGATCACGGTGTTGCGATGGCGGCGTTCCGCATGTTCCAGGGTGCTGACCAGGCACGCTCGAGCCGTCTGATGAAGTCCGGGTAAACCACGCGCCTTCGGAAAGGGCTGATGAGCGCCATGTAATACGGCGTGAGCCAGTTGACCTCCTTGACGTAAAACGCCCAGTACATGGCATAGCCATCCTCCGCCGGCTCCATGGCCCATAGCCAGAACGCGTGCACGGTGCCGTTGATGATTTCATAAAGAGCTTCACGCTCGAAGGTGTACACGATGCCAAACGAGCCGTGGCCCCTGCGAGTGCCCGGTTCGTCGAGTGACTGGCACCGATCGGCGTCGGTGAGCCGCCGGACGAAGGAATCGTTGAGGTTGTAGTATTCGTGGCGGTCCCATCTGAAAACCAACCCCAGGACCCAGCGCAACCCGAGAAGCCCGACGACGACGGGACTCGCTTGCCGGTATTCGCCGCCCGATCGCACCGCGTCGACATCGCGCAGCGTCCGGCCCTCTCCACCGCCCCTGAGGTGTATGACCCAGGCGTCGTGCAATGGCACGTCCGCGAGGAGTGAGTGGACGCGCAGGTCTTTGCTCTGGAACTCTGCGAGTGAAATGCGCATGGGCTGCTCTACGGGAAAGGCGTACAAGACGCCCAGGTTGACGACACAGGCGGCAAGCGCCACCGTCATCGACGCGGCGAGCAGCCGCCCGCGGCCGATCCCGCCAATAACACCGGCCGCCCCGAAGCCGATTGCGGCGACACTCAGCACGAGTGCCATCACGCCTGGGGCGATGACCGCCGGTGCGAGCAGTGCTCCGCACGTCAGCCACGGTATTAGCCGAACCCATGGTGTGGGTGACGTCGCCGTGGCGACCACGGCCAGGCCCCCCAGGACGGCGATCAAGGCAACGTCACGGAAGAAGACCGGCGTCATCAGAGCGCCCGTAGGCGACCCGGAGTATACAGCTACGGCAATGAGTGCAACGGCCACGCCGAGTATGGCGGGTAACATTTGAAGTGTGTTTTTCATGGATTGTCCCCTCTCGTGACAGTACCCGTCCTTGCGCCATGACGTGCGTTGAGAATGATCAAGGTGGCGAGCAGACCGGCGAACCCGATGATGCGATGGAGGACACGGATGAGGATGAACAGTGACCTGGCGATAGTGCCCATATGTCTCTCCGAAAGAGACCGCGGCGCCTCGATCCGGGCGCCGCACCCATTTTCGAATAGCTGCGGTCCTATGAGCCGGTGCGGAGTAGCCTCCTCACCTTGCTCCCGATCTTCGCTGCGCGCTTGATCTCACGGGGCGACATGTCGAGCATCTGCCGGCGCCAGATATCCAGCGTCTTGAAGAACTCGTAGAGGTTCTCCAGGCGCTCCCGGATTTGTGCATCCTCGCTGCCCTTTCCGTCGGCTTGGTCCACCAGCGTCTCGAGCACGCCGAGCGTGGGCTCGATCTCCCGTTGAAAGCGCGCAGCCATGATGGTGCGGAAGAGCTCCCAGACATCCTGGATCGACTCGAAATAATCGCAGCGATCTCCGAGGACGTGGACGACCTTGACGATCCCCCAGGCCTGTAGCTCCCTCAAAGAGGTGCTCACGTTGGATCGAGCCACCGAAAGGGTCGCGGCGATCTCTTCGGCGTTGAGGGGCTCGGTGGTCAGGTAGAGCAGCGCGTGGATCTGGCCCACGGTCCGGTTGACCCCCCAACGGGAGCCCATTTCGCCCCAGTGAAGGATGAACCGTTTGGCGGCAGGTGTGAGATCAGACATTTGTACCTGTTCTTTCTGTTACAACAGAAATAACAGAAATAACGGTAACTGTCAAGGCCCGCTGCCGGGGCGGCGGGTGGGGGCGCCGCGTGGGTATCTTGCTGCAACGGTTGGGGCTACCTGTTGTGCGAGGGGGGGGAAGGGGGGGGGAGGGGCTGCCCGGATGTTGCAGAGGTGGCGGGTGTCACCGCCACCCTGTCACCGTGTAATGAGGCGCCATGGATTCAAGCGATCTCCTCCTGCAAGTGGGCTCGATGTTCGTCGGGGGAGCCGTGGGCGCGTTTGGCGTGCGGTTCCTCGTACGGAGGGCCGTCGCGCGGTCGTTCATCGGCCGGTGGCGCTGGTGGGGCTTGTTGCTGTACTACCTGGGCGTCGCCGGCGTCGTGCTTGGCGGATTCTTTGGGATTCTCCGTATCGTGCTGGCCAATCCGGACGCCGACGGTCCGCTCGACTCTCCCTGGCTCTTTCTGGGGTTCGGCGTGGTCGTTGGGTTACCCTTTACGCTCACCACCGTGACCGGAGTCTGGCGTGACGCCCGCGAGGCAAAGGCCCGTGGCAAGAAGACGAAATCGAAGCCGGCGACCCGGCAGGAGCGACTCGCGTTTGCGCAGGATCTCGAGCGACAGCTCGAGGAGTTCACGGATCGCGACCGCCACGTCGAGGTTGGGCTGCGAGGCGAAAAGGGAGGCGTGCTGCTGTTGCAAGGCGACCTGTCGCGCCAGGAAGGCGAGCGACTTGTCAAGGCTCTGCGTGCAGATCTCCAGGCGCTCAACTTCCAGCGGGTCGAGGGGGAGGGCGAGCGGGGCAAGTGGTGGGCGCCGGTCGAGGAAGGTTCCTGAGCGCGGCGATGCCCCCCCCGGTGGAGTCGGAGTTATTGGCGGGCCAGATCGCCTACTATCGGGCGCGGGCCTCCGAGTACGACCAGTGGTGGGGACGCGAGGGTCAGTACGACCACGGCCCGGAGTGGAACGAAGGATGGTTCGCCGAGGTGGAGGAAGTGCGGAGGTCTCTGCGTGCGTTCGGGCCGCGGGGACGTGTCCTCGAGCTCGCCTGCGGCACCGGCTGGTGGACTGGAGAGCTGGTGAAATACCAGACCTCGGTCACGGCGTTGGACTCTTCCCCGGAGACGCTCGAGCTCAACAGGGCTCGGGTGAGATCATCCGATATTCGCTACGTTGAGACAGACGTCTTTCGCTGGCAGCCGGACGACCGGTACGATCTGGTCTTCTTCAGCTTCTGGCTCTCGCACGTGCCACCCGAGCGCTTCGAGGCGTTCTGGGAGCTGGTGGTATCGGCAGTTGGTGCCAAGGGACGAGTCTTCTTCGTCGATTCCCTCCGGTCGGAGCGATCTGGAGGTCGGGATCAGCCTGCCATCGACGAACGCGGCGTCATGGTGCGGCGCCGGCTCAATGACGGCCGGGAGTTCCGCATCGTCAAGGTCTACTACTCGCCCGAGGATCTGGCCGGTCGTCTGCGGAGCCTCGGCTGGAACATCCAGGTCAGAGCGACAGACAATTTCTTTCTGTACGGGTTTGGCGGCCGAGCGTGAGCGATGACTGTGCCTACTCTCCGTGATCGCAGCTCGGCCGTACCGCCGACGCAAGGCCGGACTGCGCGAAATTTCGTCACCCGCAGGCCGCACGGGCAGCTCCCGTGCACATCGGGGACTTACGTTCTGCTGCTCCATCTCTCCCGGAGCGCGAGCATCCGCGTCGGGCGGCTGGGCATTGTAACCTTCCGTCGAGGTTACTACGCCTATGTGGGAAGTGCCTTTGGCCCCGGGGGACTTGCGGCTCGCGTCGAACGGCACGTACGGACGGGCGTGCGCACCCATTGGCACATCGACTACTTGCGCGAGATCGCGCAGCCGGTGGGCGTGTGGTTCTCGGCTGAAGGAGTCAGGCGGGAGCACGAATGGGCCAAAGTCTTACTGTGCGCACCGTCGGCGAACAACGCCGTGCCGCGATTCGGCGCGTCGGACTGCCGGTGTGCTAGCCACCTGTTGTATTTGGAGCATCGGGCTCCCAAGCGGTGGTTGACGAGGCGTCTGCGGCGGCAGGCCTCGCTCAGGTACTTCTCGCTAGCCACTGCAACGCCCGTCGCCTGGCGAGGTGGGGGGAGGGTCCGTTGAAAGGCGACTCCCAGGTGGGTGGAGTGGTGGTGGTATCGGAGTCGAGCCCGAAACGGACCCTCCCCCCGCCGAAGCCTCGCTAAGAGCGCTGCATCGATTTGCCACGCATTTGTCCGGCGCGTACGTTTTGGACGGAGGAATCCATGGATCGACGTAGTTTCCTTGCGGCCTCGGCCGCCATTGCCGCCGCGGCGGCGGCCCGTCGCAACGGGCGTCTCGCGCCTCACCCTCAACAATCCGGCCTCGATGAGTTCATTCGAGCGAAGATGGCGAGGGATCACATTCCCGGTGTGGCGGCGTGCATCATCAAGGATGGCGGGATCGCGTGGTCGAACGCCTACGGTTGGTCCGACATCGAGCAGCGGATTCCGATGAGTCTGGACCGGCTGCAAAACATCGCGTCGATCTCCAAGACATTTACGACGACTGCCTTGCTACAGCTCTGGGAACAAGGCCGCTTTGGGCTCGATGACGATGTGGGAGACTATCTCTCGTTTCCTGTGCGGAACCCAAACCACCCGGGCGCGAAGATCACGTTCAGACACCTCCTCACTCACCGTTCCTCTCTTCGGGATGGGTCCAACTACGCCAAAGCGTACGCATGCGGAGATCCCAGAGTGGATCTAGGTGAATGGATTGAAGGATATCTGAAGCCAGGCGGCATCTATTACCAAGCGAGCGAGAACTTTCATCCATGGCCGCCCGAAGGTGGCTGGGAGTACAACAATGTGGCCTATGGGCTGGTCGCGTACCTCGTCGAAGTGATTGCCGAAGTGCCGTTCGCCGAATACTGCCAGCACAGGATCTTTGATCCGCTTGGTCTCGACGAGACCTCCTGGTATCTAGCAAACATCGACACCTCGCAGCACTCGGTGCCTTACACGTACGTGTCCGACGGGAGGGCACGAGGGCCGTCGTGGGGCGGCGTGCCGCTCGGTGTCATTCGCAACGAGGGACCGGGCGCCGCGACGAAGAATTCGGGTTACGAAGCCAGCTGCCTCTACAACCATCCCAACTTCCCGGACGGCTTCCTCCGGACCAGCGTGCGTCAACTGAGTCGCTGCGCCCAGGCGTATCTCGATGGCGGCATGCTAGATGGACAGCGAATCCTCCAGGAAGGTACGGTTCGAGAGGCTCTCAAAACCCACGTCACCGAGGGGGCGCGGCTGCAGGGGCTCACCTGGTACGCCTCCAGCCGGCGGATTCGCGGTGAAATTGCGTGGGGACACGGGGGAAGCGATCCGGGAGTCAATACAGACCTCCGTCTGCTTCCCCGGGAAGGAGTAGCGGCCATCGCGTTCATGAACACGAACGGGGTGAATCCGGGTGAGATCACTCTAAGGCTGCTCGAGGAGGCTCCAAAGTTGTAGCGTCCGTAGCTCTGGAGGCGTTGTCGTCGCGGTAACGACCACTCA
>JBDHFY010000117.1:0-11674 GCA_039590195.1 Gemmatimonadota bacterium
CGCATCCAGTACTTCGTAGGAGAGGGCCAGGGATCGCTCCATGGCTCGACGCACGTCCTCAGCGCTCCTCGCATCGGTGAAGCTCCCGCCTGTCAAGGCTGCCACCCGCGCAATCTCCTGCCGGCCCGTTTGGGCTCCCGAGGGTGTTTCGTGAAACAGCTCGTGACCCTTGTCCGGCGTTAGAGGAACGACCGGACCGCAGGGCCGCGCCGGGAGGCCGATTCCTAATCGCTTGCCCGGCACCCACTTCGACGGTTTCCGAGAGAGGTAGGATGGCGGCATTACCGTTGCACTTGGCTGGGACGGCTGGTCTACCCACGGCGCAGCGTGTCATTCCGCCAACCATCTGGCAAGTGCGCGCGCGTGGGAACTGGCCACCGATATCTGTCGACTGCGGTTCGGTGGAGGGCGTTCTTGCGCTGACCCGGCACCGGCCGCGACGGCATCAACTTCGTTTCAAGGAGATGAACAGATGCGAACGAATCTCGGTTTGGGGCTCGCAGCATTCGTCGGACTGGCCGCTCTGGCCTGTTCCGAGGCGCCGCTTGAGCCCGGGATGGAACTCGGTCTCACGGCGTCAGTGGCGGGACTGGAGGGCCCTGGTGCCGTCTACCTGATGACCAACGCGACCGGCGGCAACTCGGCCATCGTCTTCGATCGCTCGGCCGATGGCCAGCTTACGCCTGCCGCCACCTACGCGACGGGCGGGATCGGTACCGGTGGCGGCCTGGGCAACCAGGAGTCCGTGATTCTTACGAAAGACCACCGACATCTGTACGTGGTGAACGCTGGGAGCAACGACATCTCGGCGTTCCGGGTCACCCGGACAGGGCTGCAGCTCCTCGGGTCACCCGTCTCGTCGGGCGGTGTGCGGCCAGTCAGCCTGACCGTGCACGGCGACCTGCTCTACGTGCTCAACGCCGGACCCCCCGGCAGCATCGCCGGGTTCCGCATCGGCACCGGCGGCGCGCTGACGGCGATACCCGGCTCGACGCAGCCGCTCAGCGGCGCCGGTGTCGGCCCCGCCCAAATCGGGTTCACTCCCAACGGGCGCGTCCTCGTGGTGACCGAGAAGGCGACCAACACGATTACCACCTACACCGTTGGCGGCGACGGTCTGGCCAGCGGCCCGAACCCACAAGCCTCCGCTGGCAATACGCCCTTCGGCTTCAACTTCAACCAGCGCGGCGACCTGGTCGTCTCCGAGGCCCAAGGCGGCCCTCCGAACCCGAGCACCGCCTCCTCCTACCGGCTGGATCGGGCCGGCAACCTGGCACTGATTTCCGGCCAGGTGGCCACGACCCAGTTGGCGGCGTGCTGGATCGCCATCAGCCAGAACGGCAAGTTCGCCTACACCACCAACACGGCGAGCGGCACCATCTCCAGCCTGGCAATCGGTCCCGGCGCCACTCTGACGCTGCTGGAGGCGGTGGCGGGCACCGGCATCGCGCCCCTGGATGCAGCGTTCACGCCCGGCGGGCGCTTCCTGTACGTGCGCAACGGCGGCGGCACCGTCGGCGCGTTCCTCGCCGAGGCGAAAGGAGGTCTGACGCACATCGGTGACTTCGGTACGCTACCAGGCGGCGCCAACGGCATGGCGGCTCGGTAGTCACGTTCCAAGCCCCTCGAAGGCCCGCAGTCGTTCGCAGCGAAGCTGAGACACCCCCACCGGCTGCATGTGCAGCCGGTGGAGTCCGCTCTCGCCGAGTGCTCCGGTCCATGTCGGATTGGGGTCGATTGATCCCGATCAAACCCGACTTCGCGATCCAGCCATCATTCCGGCTCTACTCAGGCCGCCTCCGCCGAGGGGGTCTGAAACCGTTCCTCGCTCTCAGAGACCGTGGCGCGTCAGCCAGCGCCAGAGCGTCGTGCGACTGACACCCAGCGCCTCGGCCGCCTTTCCCCGGTGCCCTTCCGCTTCCTCCAGCGCCTGGATGATGGCGGTCCTCTCCTGTGACTCCCCGCCCGAGAGCATCTTCTCTCTCCAGGCGACTCGAATCCGCTCCGGGAGATCCGTCGCGGCGAGCTGGTCGCCTCGCGCGCTGATCTGCGTCCGCTCGAGCACGGCCAGGAGTTCGCGGACGTTCCCGGGCCAGTGGTAGCTCTGGAGCATTTGCAGGGCCAGGTCCTTGCAGCCGCTTGCTCGTCCACCCTTCGACCCCGCGGTCCTCAACGCTTGCTCCACCAGCACTGGGATGTCCTCGGTCCGCTCCCGGAGGGGCGGAATCTTGATGGTGTACACGGTCAGCCGATAGTAGAGGTCCGCACGCAGCCGACCGGATCTCACGGCCTCCGCCAGGTCCCACTGCGTCGCCGCGATGACGCGGACATCGACCTTGCTCGGTTGCACGGCCCCCAGGCGGCGCACTTCCCGCTCCTGGATTACCCGGAGGAGCCGGATCTGCACCGCGGGTGGTATCTCACCGATCTCGTCGAGGAAGATCGTCCCCCCGTCAGCGGCCTCGAAGAGACCGGGCTTGTCCCTGACGGCTCCCGTGAACGAGCCCTTCGTGTGGCCGAAAAACTCGGACTCTAGGAGGGTCTCGGAGAGCGCCGGAGTATCCACCACAACATACGGCCGGTCGCGTCGATGGGAACATTCGTGGATGGCGGCCGCCACGAGTTCCTTTCCCGCCCCTGTCTCACCGGTGATGAGGATCGTCGACTCCGTGGGGGCCACTTCCAGGATCTGCTCGGTCACTTGTCTGATGCCTGGTGAAGTCCCGACGATCCCGTGGAACGGGAGCTCGGGATCGTCGCCCGATGACGGAGCCTCAGGCCGGCCGACGACCAGGCTGCGGAGCTCCTCCGACGTGCAGGGCTTCTGGAGGAAGCCATCCGCCTCCGGATAGAGGACGCGGGCCGCGGCGGCCATCAGGGGACACCCCGTCACCACCACAGTGCGAGCCCCGCTCCGCATCCGGATCACCGACTCCACCCCTTGGAGGAAACCGTTGCCGGGGACACACACGTCCACTAGGATCATGGCGAAGCGGCCCCGCACGAGCGCCGAGATCACCTCGTGCGGGCTTTCTCCCCAGAGGACCTTGTAGCCCTCCTGAGCAAGGGCGTCCCGCGCGAAGGAATGGAAGCTCCCGAGCTGGTCTAGGACCAGGATCGCCGGGACGTCCCTCTCCGGCCCTGGCCGCATCCCCGTCATCATGGTTGTACCCGTGCCCTCGGCTTCATCCTGGCAGCAGCCCGGGACCATCCACGCCCGGCCGTGCTCCGTTCGGGATTTGGTGACTCGGTAAAGAACGGGAGAGTATGCATATGCTGCCGCTGGCGGAAACCGGGAACAAGGGGCAGGTGGCCTTGATGCATCCGTAGACGCTGCACGCTACACACATGGAAGGCAGGGCGCGCCCCGGCGCCGCGACGCCGCCAACCAACCATCCAGGCTCTCGCCCACCCACCGACCAAACCTCTGCGGGCCGGTGACCTCCTCAGTGGTCGAGCATCTCGACAGCGCGAGCGAGCCAGAGATTCTAACCCCAGCACCGTGCATCTTTATGAATAGCTCCTAGAGAGGGCCCGGGACGCGGTGCGTGTCGGCCTCAATGTTGGAGAGTAGGATCGGCGAAGGGAAGACGAGTTGCCGGAGTATGTGTGGATCCTCATGATTCTCTAATCGTCCTCGGGGGCGCTTGATGAGAACGACCCCAGGCCCTTAGCCCCGCAGACACCCACGCGCGACGCGGCCGGGCGGATTCAGTGACTCGGGAAGAAGATGAGAGGCCGTACGTGCGGGCGTTGGCGGACACCAGGAAGAAGGTGCAAGTAGGTGCCTTCCGGTGTGACTCGAGCCGGAGAGAGCGAGCAGCTGGCGCACGCCTCTATATGCGATGGGCCCGGCGTCGCCAGATCGCCATGATGCAGAGCTGTCGATTCAGGACGGCAGATTGTGACATTTGGACGCGTGAACTACGGCGGATCGTGCGGTTTATCTCGGAAAGTGTGACATGGTGCCGTGATTCAGGCGCTACCCTTCCTGCTCTCCAGGCGTGCGCCTTCAACCACTCGGCTCAAGGACCTGGTAAGGCCCCTCCGAGTCAGGAGAGTCTTCTGTTGTGTGTCTTGTTGTGAGTTGGGTGCGATTTTAACTCGTTTTCTCACCTTGGGGACACGACACCGACGCCCAGAACATCGCGTGATTGCTATACTTAGTTGTTTCCCGCAGTGGCGCGGGTCGCTCTCTGGATCAGGAGAGTCCTGGTTCGAGCCCAGGAGGGGCAACTGAAAGCCCTGCAACGATTTCGTTGTGGGGCTTTCTTCTCTTTCTTCACGCCCCTGTTGTGAGTTGTGTTCGATGCTGCAGCACGGGCCCACAACCCAGACGGCGGCCTGTCATAGGCGAATCCGGTCCGCCATACCTAAACTGCAGTGTCCGGCAGGAGCGCCTCACGAAACTCCTGTGCGGTCGCGAACCGGTTAGCTGGCGCCTTCGCGAGTGCCTTGGTAATACGCCGCTCCAATCCCCGCGGGACGTCTCGAATAGCGCGCAGGCTAGGTACTGGATCCACCGCATGACGGGCCAGGATCACCTGGGCTTTCGGACCGGTGAATGGAGGCTCACCCGCCAACATCTCGTACAGCACGCATGCGAGTGAGTAGATGTCACAGCGACCATCTAGCTTCTCCCTGCGTGCCTGCTCTGGGCTCATGTACGCGGGCTTCGTAATGCTGTGCCGGATCTCGGTCACTTCCGAGCCTCCCGCAGCGAGGACGGCCTGGACAATGCCGAAGGCAGCTACAACCGCGTGTCCTTCTTCAAGCAGAATGTTTTCCGGCGTAATGTCGCGGTGCACGACGCCGTGGCTGTGAGCGTAGCCGAGAACGTCCGCGACCTCGAGAGTGATTCGCAGAGCATCGTCGACGGGCAGCTGCCTCTCCCGATTGAGCCGATCTCGGAGCGATTCAGCCCCCTCGGCAGCCTGCTCCACGTAGTAGAGAAAACCGTCCGCTTCGCCCGAGTCGAGAAGCGGCAAGATATGTGGGTGGCTCGGGCAGGCGTTGAGCTTGAGCTCGTCCAGGAATCGCTCGGCGCTAAGCGCCGCTGCCAGTTCCGCCCGCACGACTTTTATCGCAACCCGACGCTCGTGTTTCAGATCCTCGGCAAGGTAGACGGTCACCATCCAATCGGGGCCAAGCTCGCGCTCGATGGCGTAGCCGTCGGCGAGAGCGGCCGCAAGCCGGGCTCGCGTGTGGGTGGGAGGTATGCCGCCAGTTGGGATTGCTAACATCTCAAGCTGCGTGAGGAGTTCCTCTGCGCTCTGCCAGCGGTCGGCGGGGTCCTTCTCCAGACACTTCATCACCAACTGTGACAGTTCGTGCGGCACGCTCGGCCGGTGTTTCCTTACAGGTTCGGGTTTCTGTGTTAGGTGCGCCGCCACAACCATCTGTGAGGTCGCACCTGTAAACGGTGGGCGTCCCACTAGCATTTCGTAGGCCATCGTACCCACCGCATAGATGTCGGCCCGATGATCTACGTTTGGATCGCCTGCCGCCTGCTCGGGGGCCATGTACGCCGGGGTGCCCAAGGCTATACCCCCTGTGATCGGTGCGCGCTGCCCCGCAGCTTCATTCACGGCCCTCGCAACACCGAAGTCCGTCACCAATGCGTGGCGATCTGACAGCATGATGTTGTCAGGCTTGATGTCACGGTGCACGATCCCACTCGAATGCGCCTTGCCGAGGGCGTCAACTACGTCCCACAATACTCGGACGGCTTGGGCGACTGTAAGCTCTCCCTCTCGCGAGAGTTTCTCCCGCAGCGACTCGCCCTCTACACGGGGCATGACGTAGTACAGGAAGAAGTCGGCTTGTCCAGAGTCGTAGAGTGGCACGATATGAGGATGCTGCAGTTGCGCGGCGATCTCAATTTCGCGAAGAAATCGATCTGCACCGATTGAGGCGGTCAGTTCAGGCCGCAGGACCTTGACCGCCACTCTACGGTGGTGCTTCAGATCCTCGGCCAGATACACTGTGGCCATCCCACCGGCGCCGAGTTCGCGCTCGATGGTGTAGCGGTCGGCAAGAGCAGCCTTGACGCGATCAGTGGCGTCCGGCACGGAACTCCCCCTCTAGACGTGACCCTAGCATATAGACAACCAATGCCACCCGCCAGGGGAAGGCAGTGAGATCTTGGCTCGAAGCTACGGTCGGGCACAAGACCTGTGAGGCAACGCTCGCGATGTGATAACACCATACCGTCACCAGGGGCTAAGAGTGAACAGCTCCAAGGCATTCTCTCTCTTATCCCAGCAAGAGATTGAGGGGTAGTTGAAAACCGCTATCTGGGATATTCGAGTTGGTGAAGATTAGCGGGAAATGGGACGCCACAGACTCCGACATCTAAGCGACTGAGTTACGACAAGGTCCGACATCGAGAGAGTCGAACTCCGGCAGCGGACGACACGACCTCGCGTGAATGGTTGCAAGTGGCTGGCCGAGCGTGCGCCCACGTTGCAGCTTGGGAGGAGGGAAAGCGCCCCCTCCCTCCCATACTGAGGTAGTTGTGACGAGGACTTGGTGAACATCCATCGCGGAGGGCTGCGGCGCTTGAGGTCGTCCCTCGCTCCGCTCGGGATGACAAGGCCGACCCCAACTGCCGTCCCTCCAGCCACCAACTGCGCCGTCTTGAGCGCCGTCACGTCGGCCCGGATGGTCCCGTCCCGCACCTGCTTAGGCTTCCCGTGTGAGCGGAGTTCTCCACTCCGTCGTGCCTGCTCGTGGGCACCGTGCGCTCCGCGCTCCAGCACGTGCGCTTCGGGGCTCATGCCATGGTGATGATGATCTTGCCCTTATGATCGCCTGTGCCAAAGAGCCGAAGCGCTTCAGGCACATCGGCGAGCTTGAACGACCCGTCAATCACCGGCACCAGTTTGCCGGCTTCGAATAGCTCATTCATGTAGGCGAGGTCCTTGTTTGGTTTCAGGGTCACGATACGCACGTGCTTGTTGCAAAGACGCGAGATCAATGGACCCAGGACCAGGGCCTGCAGCAGGCGGGGGGTGTTGCCTCCGACGGTGGCATAGGTGCCATTGGGATTCAGTGCACGTGCGTAGGCAAATGGCGAGCGGTTGGTCTTCACATCTAGGATTAGGTCATAAGACTTGCCACCTCTGGTGAAGTCTTCCTTGAGGTAATCAATGCCGTGGTCCGCGCCCATGGCACGCAGCATTTCCAGTTTGCCGGGCTTGTCGACCACGGTCACCTCAGCGTCGTAGAGTTTGGCCATCTGCAAGGCGAACGTACCTACGCCCCCGCCTGCCCCGTTCAGGAGCAGCTTTTGGCCGGACTGAATCCGGCCCACATCGATGAGGCCCTGCACCGCCAGCATGCCCGCTTGCGGAATGGCGGCGGCTTGCTCGAAGGTCATGCTGCGCGGTTTGTGCGCAAGGCCCGCTTCCGGCGCACAGGCATATTCCGCAAACGCGCCGAAACCGCTCATGCACAAATCGCCGTAGACCTCATCACCCGGCTGGAACGCTTTGACATTTCCGCCCACGGCTTCAACGTGCCCGGCGATATCACCGCCAATGATCCGCACCTTCGGTGTGAAAAGACCGTGAAGCATGCGATTGATGAACGGCGTGCCCTGCAGCAGCCCCCAGTCCCAATCGTTGACGGACGCGGCACGCACACGCACCAGGACTTCCTCGACTTTGGGCGTGGGCTTTGCCACGTTCCTCAGTTCTAGGACGTCGGGCGCCCCGTATCTTTCCATGACAATTGCCTTCACGAGTGCGTCCCGATGCTGGTGGATCTCCCAAATCGCCCTGACTCTTCATGTGCCGTTCGTGGAACGCCAACGACGAAGAGCGGCTTCACGCCCAGGTTAGGCCTATGTAGGATTGTCATGTTCAGTCATGACTGGTGCGCAAGCGCCGAAGGCGCCCGGCAGCCGACAATTGCCGGGGCCTGCTGGATCAGCTGGTCATTCTCAAGGGCTTCTACCATGAACAGGGCAAAGTCCACGCGGCGCGTGATGTTGCTCTTGAGGATGGGATCGCCCACATGCCGACTCCACACGGGCAGCCCCTGGCTCTCACCCTCTTCGAGGCCGCTTCCGCGCACGACAGTCCACCGCGTATCACTGGCAAAAATCCGCCGACATGCTTCCACCTGGTCGTCGAGCTCAACAACGCGAAAGAGTCGCCCAAGCCAGCCGAAGGCACTTACGGTCCATTTGAACGTCCGCGAGTATACGTCTTGGCCGTCACGCGTGATGTGCCACCCGCAAGAGAACACGAAGCGCGCGCCCGGTTGCGCGTGGTCGAGCACCGCCTGAGCTGTTCCAGACGAGTACTGGTGGACCCCCCACGGGACCAGCACGGTAAGCACCCCATCGCACCCCGCGATCGCCTTCTTGATAACGTCGCGGTCGTTCGTTGGTCCCGGAATGATAGCGATGCGCCCCTTGAACGCGTCGAGCTTCCCGACGCTGCGTTCCCGGCACACGCCGACCACTTCGTAGCCCCGATCCAAGGCGTGCTGCACCATGTACTTCCCGAGCTTCCCAGAGGCACCGACGATGCAAACTTTCATCGTGCGCGTCCCATAACGTCTATATTGTCAATAACAAGAATTGTGAATCGGACCATGCGTATTGAACCCCAATCCATCGGCCTAACGCGGATTGGACTGCCGAACAATGGGACAACACTGCATGAATCGCTAATCGTGAGGCCGAGAAGGCCCTTTGGATGCCCCGAGCTATCTGACAGATGCCGTAGGGCCTGTGGGACTTCAGGCGACGGGTGATAGGGTGCAGGGGGCACCAGAATGCCGGATGCTGCCAACGTCTATGTCGTCATCATGATGGCCGTATAGGGTACGGAGATGCGATCAATCCTGACGTTGATGAGCGCGCCCTCACCCATCCGACCCATAGAGCGCCTTGGCTCGGTCGTCACGGTTGGACGCCGGCTCGGATCAAGCCCGCTCGACCTTCTGAGCGGGGGCTGAGTACCTGTTTGTCGTGGGTCCAGTGAAGTAAACCGATGCCGCGGCAGCGCTTAGCGCCGGCCGCGGCCGTTGATTCTCGGCTCAATGGTTGGTAAGTCGGTCACCAACTGTGGGAGGCCATTTCACGCCTGTTGCGCCCGGAACCTTTGGCCTCCGCCGGAGGGTTGACAATCCCGAACACTTTTGTCCTAATTGCGGAGTGGCTTGCACCAAGGAGGAATTATGCCAACCACGAAGGCGATCGCATCCGTCCGACGCATCGAGGACCGAGGGTACGTGCATCCGGAGGTGTTGGTCTCCACCGACTGGGTGTCAAAACACCTCAACGACCCGCACGTCCGGATCCTAGAATCGGATGAGGATGTGCTGCTCTATGAGACCGGTCACATTCCGGGCGCGCTCAAGGTCGACTGGGTCGGCGACCTGAACGATCCGCTGATCAGGGACTACATCGGCCGTGAGCGTCTCGAGGGATTCCTTCGCTCACGGGGCATTAGCCAAGACACGACGGTTGTGGTGTATGGTGACAAGAACAATTGGTGGGCGACCTACGCCTTCTGGGTCTTTCGTCTCTTCGGTCTTCAGAACCTTAGGATCATGGACGGCGGACGGGCCCGATGGGAACAGGAAGGGCGAGCGCTTGTGACGGACCGACCGTCGTATCCGAAGGGCAACATCATCGTGGGTGAGCGAAACGATACCCGCATCCGAGCGTTCCGCGAGGATGTTCTCTTGCACATCAAGGCCAGGCGGTCCTTGGTCGACGTACGAAGCCCCGAAGAATACCGTGGGGAGCGGCTCCACATGCCCGACTATCCCAACGAGGGAGCGCTTCGCGGTGGGCACATCCGTGGCGCGCGAAGTGTGCCGTGGGCTCGAGCGGTCGACCCTGATACCCACACGTTCCTCACGGCGACGGACCTCAAGCGTATCTACCAGGAGGAGAATGCGCTCAATCCTGCTCAGCCGGTGATCGCCTACTGCCGCATTGGTGAGCGGTCCTCGCATACTTGGTTCGTGCTCACCTATCTGTTAGGGTTTGGGAACATTCGCAACTACGATGGATCTTGGACCGAGTGGGGAAACACGGTTCGCGCCCCAATCGAGAAGCCATAGCTGCGAGAGTCGCATCATGGCGAGATGTCGGCCGGCTGCATGGCCAACGAGAGCAAATTGATGGATCGAGAAACCGCGATCGAGCTTCTCGTCGATCACTATAGGCATCCGCGACACAAGGGCCCGCTGGATGACGCCGATGTCACCATGCCAGGTGGGAACCCCGGTTGCGGTGACCTCGTCACGATGCACGTCAAGGCGGATGGACATCGCATCGCCGCCGCGACCTTTGAGGGAAGCGGTTGTACCATCAGCCAGGCGGCAGCGTCGATCCTGCTCCGACAGGTGAATCGGGAGAACACGTCCTTTCAGGATGTGCTCGACTTTTCCTACGAGGAGATGCTGGACCGCCTCGGCCGTGACGTAGTTGGGTTCCGGCATCGATGTGCGACGTTAGCGCTCGCGACACTCAAAGCGGCGGTGCGGGTAATCGAGATGGATGGGAAGCTCCGCGCCGCCGGCTACTCCGACGAGGAGATCAAAGAACTCCGTGACGCCGCCGCCAAGCGCGTCGCCGGCGCCGGACTCGTCGTCGGGTCCGGCGCCCTCGAAGCGAGTCAGGACACATCCGCGCGCGTCCCGGATCCGCTGTCGACCCAGGTGAGGTGACCGGCTACTCACGTCGGAGACTGACGTCATGGACAGGGCACCGCTGATGAAGGAGGTTGAGCGCACTCAATCATGACCGATGTGACGCTGTCGGCCGAGCCGCTCGACGATGCTCGGTACAAATTCACCGTGAACCAGCCCGTACATGACATGGCGCCGGGGACCTATCGGTTCGTATCGCCAGCGAATGCGGCCGGTGTTCCCGTGGCCGAAGCCATCCTCGGCGTTCCCGGGATCGAGGAGGTGGTCCTCTCGGACAACGCCGTCACGGTCGGGCACGCGGCGGGCGTTGAATGGTGCGATTTGGAGGAGCGGGTTCGGTATGCCATCACCACTGCCGTTGCCGGTTTGAACGCGGTGGCTCGCACGGCGGCACCGGCGTCGCAGCAAATGGATGACGACGCGATGTACGAGGTGGTCGCCGAGATCTTTCGGGTCGATATCAACCCGTCGGTCGCCCAGCACGGAGGCGCGGTGGAGCTGATCGATGTTCAAGACGCGACCGTCGTCTTGCGCCTGATGGGTGGTTGCCAGGGGTGTGGCATGGCGAATGTCACCCTGCGTCAAGGAATCGAAGGTACCCTCAAACAGGCCGTGTCGGGTCTCAAAGGGATTCAAGACATCACCGATCACTCCGCCGGGACGGACCCCTACTTCTCCTCCGAGAAGAAGTAGCCGTGGAGGCCCCGGCCCCGGCCCGGGCCCGCCTGTTACTCCTCCTCCCCACCACCACGTATCGGGCGGACGCCTTCGTCGATGCCGCCATGGAACTCGAGCTGGATCTGACCGTGGCGTCAGAGGTGCCGAGTGCGTTTCAGGATCAGCACCCCGCGGATCTCCTCACCATGGATCTGGCAAACTCCGATGCCGCCGTGGAGACTGTACGAGCATTCGCAAAACAGCATCCAATCTCGGCGGTGGTGGGCGTCGACGACGACACAGCAGTTCTGGCGGCGGTCATCGGCCAAGCGCTGGGGCT